>CAZINF010000078.1:0-15295 GCA_964540555.1 uncultured Syntrophus sp.
AGGGAAAAGCACGGGCCGGACCCTCGTCGTGCCGAAGACGAAGGCGAAAGACTAATCTTAACACCCCACAGGCCGGACCCGAAGCCGGTAGTCGAGCGATTTGCCAGGGAGGGAATCCATGCTATCGACTGCAACTGAAATCAAACAATGTTCGAGACGGATAGACGCATTGAAGGAAGCCGTTCAGGGTGCGAAACCCGGGGTTTGCACCGAGCGGGCCATGATCTGGACGCGGTACTTCAAAGACAAAGAGAATCGGAAGAAGTCGCCCACTATTCAGATCGCGGAGGCCTTGACGGAGGTCCTGAAAAACAAATCGATCCGGATCTATCCCGACGAAGCGATCGTGGGCAATTATTCGTCCAAGCGGGTTGGAGGCGCCATCTACCCGGAGCTCCACGGCATCCCTGTCATTGCCGAGGCGCACACGTTCGCCAAACGGAAGACCAATCCGCTGGAGCTGTCGAACGGCGAGCTCAGGCAATTGCTCTCCATCGTCCCCTTCTGGCTGCCGCGATTTCTCGCGATGAAACTGGAGGCGGGGTTTGTAAAGAAGCTGGCCCTCATCGCCGATCAGCTCACGGCAAAATTTTATCTCATCAATGAACTGGGCGGGGTGGCCCACATTGCCCCGGATTATGGGAAGCTCATCGCCGTCGGAACGGAGGGGATCGCGGCCGAGGCCGCAGGGTTGCAGAAGGATGCTCCCCCGGGGTCGGAAACGTGGTGTTTCTATGAAGGGGTGAAGATCGTCGCTGAGGGCCTTGCCCGCTTCGGTCAGCGGTATGCCGGCCTGGCCCGGGAAATGGCCTCGGAAGAAAAAGAGCCAACACGAAGGGCGGAATTGGAAACCATCGCGGAGGTGTGTCAGCGGGTGCCCCGCCTGGGCGCCAGGACATTTCACGAAGCCCTTCAGTCCCTCTTCTTCGCCCAGATCGCCGTCAACCTGGAAAGCCTGGATAACGGCATCTGTCCGGGCCGGATCGACCAGTACCTCTACCCCTACTACCGGACCAGCCTGAAAGATCCCTCCTTTTCTACGCAGCAGGCGAAGGAACTTCTCGCCGCCTTTTCGATCAAGATGGCGGAGATCATCCCCGTCTTCTCGAAACCGATGATGCGGTTCCACGGGGGCATGTTCAACGGGCAGGTGGTCACCGTGGGAGGGGTGGACGAAAACGGCAACGACGCCTCCAATGAGCTCAGCGACCTTCTCCTCGACATCATGGATGAGCTCCGGATGCGCCAGCCGAATTTTCACGCCCGGGTGCACCGATCCTCCCCCGAGGCGTACAGGCATAAAATCAACCTGACATTGGCCTCCGGCAGCGGTTCGCCCGCGCTCTACAACGACGAGGTGATTATCGAGGCCCTCTGCAGGCACGGCTATCAAACGGCCGATGCGCGAAACTACACCGCCGTCGGATGCGTGGAACCCGTTTGCCAGGGGAAGAGCTTCTCCTCCACCGATGCGGCCCTCTTCAACGTCCCCATCATGCTGGAGCTGGCCCTCAATGAGGGACGGCGCTTCGGTTCCTTTTTCCGGAGCGGCCCGAAGACCAAACCGGCAAGCCGGATGACATCCATGGAGGATGTCCGGGAGGCATTCGAAGAGCAGCTGAATTTCTTTGTCAGGCGATTGATCGGCGATCTGCACCTGGTGGAGAAGGCCAACCACAAAGAGCATCCCACGCCGTTGAGCAGCGCGCTGCTCGAGGGTTGCCTGAAGTCTGGCAGATGTTCCACCGGCGGCGGCGCCGTCTACAATTTCTCCGGCGTTCAGTGCGTGGGGCCTGCCGACACGGGCGACGCCCTTTACGCCATCGACCGGGCGGTTTTTCGGGAGCGGAGAATGACCCTGCCGGGGCTCGTGGAACTCATGGGGAAGGACATCCCTGATCAGAAATGGCTGTTGTACTTCAAAGGCCTGGAGAAATTCGGCAATGACGAGCCGGAGGCGGACGGATGGACCCGATACGTCATCGCCGCCTTCGAGAGCGCGCTTAGCGGACATACGAGCGCCAGGGGTGGCCGGTATGTGACCGGCCTCTACTCGGTCACGGCCCATCAGTATTTTGGGAAAATCACCGGCGCTCTGCCCCACGGACGCCGGCGGGGCGAGGCCTTCGCCTCCGGGATCGCCCCGGTGAACGGCATGGATCGAAAAGGCCCGACGGCCCTCTTAAACTCGGTCAACAGCATCGATTTTACCCGGATCGCCAATGGGGCCAACCTCAATCTCCAGTTTGACCGGGCCCTCCTGAAGGGTGAAAAGGGGGCCTTTCTCCTTGACGCTTTATTGAAGACCTACTTCGAACGGGGAGGAATGCAGGTCCAGGTGAATGCCTTCGATCCCCGGATCCTGGTGGAAGCGAGAAATGACCCGCACAAATATCCCCATCTTCTGGTTCGCGTTTCCGGATATTCCGCCTATTTCAACGACCTGGCCCCGGCCATGAAAGAGGAGATCATCAGCCGAACCGTGATCGCTTCCATCCATTGACATTAAATCCGGCAGTAATATCCCTTGACAAGCAAAAACAGCCCCCCTATACTTTCGCCCATCGAAAGCGATGTTTTGTCAATAAGAAAGGGAAAGGAGTGAAAATGGGATGCAAACGATTGATTGATCTGGGGATCAGCATTGAGCCGGGGCTTCCGAGCGACCCTCCCATGATGATTCCCAAGGTCGATTACGTCACCCATGAAATGGGCGCCGAACAGATGATGGAGTTTTTCCCGGGAGTCACCAAAGACCAACTGCCGGGGAGGCTGGGATGGGCGGTGGAGTTCCTCACCTTAACCACCCACTCCGGCACGCACCTGGACGCGCCTTTCCACTATCATCCGACCATGGACAAAGGCAAGCGGGCTTGGACTATTGACGAGATCCCGTTGGAGTGGTGTCTTAAGGACGGCGTTGTCCTCGATTTCCGGCACAAAGCAGACGGCGAAAGGATCACGGTTGCAGAGGTCAAAGCAGAGTTGGAGCGGATCAGCTATGAACTGAAACCGCTGGACATCGTACTGGTTCAAACCGGCGCCGACCAAGCCTGGGGCACTCAGCAGTACCTTGTCAAGGGCGCCGGCATGGACCGGGAGAGCACTCTTTTTCTCCTCGAGAAAGGCGTCAAGGTGGTGGGCATTGATGCCTGGAGCTGGGATCGACCATTGCCGTTTTTGGCCAAAGAATTCCAGGAAACGGGCGATCCCAAAGTCATCTGGGAAGCCCATTTTGCGGGGATTGAAATTGGCTATTGCCATATGGAAAAAATGGCCAACCTGGCCGCCATCGGCAAATCTCATGGTTTTACCGTTTGCTGTTTTCCGATCAAGATCAAAGGGGCGAGCGCGGGGTGGTGCCGGCCGGTGGCCATCGTGGAAGAATGAGCATGAAGTGATACCGACATTATTATTCAAAGGAGACAGAAGATGAAAAAATGGAAAAATTGGATGCTGATCATTGTGGGGGTGGCACTGGCACTATCTATGACCGCAGGAAATGCGGCTGCCAAAAAATACAAGATAACGGTGTCGGCCGGCCATCCGCCGGTTTTCCTGTGGGTCACCCTATGTCGTGATTTTTTCATCCCCGAGGTTGACAAGCGTCTGGCGGCTCTTGGCAAGGGCGACACCATCGAGTGGAACCAGGCGTACGGGGGAACCATTGCCAAGATCGGCGGTGAATTGGAAGCGATTGAAGCGGGCGTTTCGGATATGGGCTTTGTGGGGACCATCTTCCATGCGTCGAAAATGCCCCTCCACAATGTCACCTACATGACACCCTTTGCTACGGACAACATCTATCACGTGGTCGATACGATCACCGAACTCCAGAGCCAGATCCCTGCACTGGCGCGGGAGTGGACCAAGCACAACCAGATTTACCTCGGCGGCGCCGCCCTGGACAACTACGGGATTCTGACCAGTTTCCCGGTCAACAGCGTGGATGATGTCAACGGCCAAAAGATCGCCGCGCCCGGCCCGTCGGCCAACTGGCTGAAAGGAACCGGAGGTGTGGCCGTGGCCTCCAACTTGAATGAATATTACAACGGCATTCAAACCGGCGTGTTCAAAGGCGCTCTGACCTTCATGACCGCCGCGGCCGCCATTAAACTGCACGAAGTAGCCCCATACATCGCCGTCGTGAACTTCGGCGCCCATTTCGCCGGAGGCATCAGCATCAACAAGAACGTCTTTGAATCATTCCCGCCCGAAATACAGAAAATTTTAATCGAGGTCGGCAAGGAGTATACCAAAAAACTGGCTGAAGCCCAGACCGCTCGGGCAGACAATGCCATCCGGGACATGAAGAAGGGAGGCGCCAAAGTAGTAACCCTGTCTCCGGCTGAGCAGAAGCGATGGGCCGGGAAGCTCCCCAACATCCCGATGGAATGGGCTGCTTCCATGGAAGCAAAAGGCCAACCGGGTAAAGCCATGCTCAAGGGTTATCTGGACGGATTGCGCAAACGCAATGTCACCCTCATTCGGGATTGGGACAGGGAATAAGGGATGTCGCTCAGGAAGGAAAAAAGGGAGCCGGGCGCGGCGCCTAAAGCGCCGCGCCGGTTTTCTTTCGAATCCGTCATTTCCATTATGAACAGCATCGGAACGGCTTGGGTGATAGTGCTCTTGGTTATTATCAACCTGGACATTGGCGGCCGGATCTTTTTTAATTCCCCGTTGCGCGGCGTGCCCGAAATCGTGACCATGTCCATCGTGGCGTGCGTGTTTCTTCAGATCGCCCACACCCTCAAAGTGGGCCGGCTGACCCGCGTCGAAATCCTTCTGGACGTATTCCAAACGAGACTTCCTAAACTTCGGCAATTCTGCGAGGGGATTTATCATCTAATTGGCGCCTGTCTGTTGGCCGTTCTATTCAGCGCCAGCGTTCCGCTGTTCACCGGGGCCTGGAAGATCGGCGAATACGTGGGGGCCGAGGGTGATTTTATGTTGCCCATCTGGCCTGTGAAATTGATTATTCTCATCGGCTGCGTTGCCGGAAGTCTGCAATTTCTGCTGATTGCCGCTCGCAATTTCAGGCAGATGTTCAAGCCCGGCACATCCGGCGGCGGAGACCGGCCATGACGGATATCCAGATTGGAGGTTTTTCTGTTCTGTGCATTGTGCTGCTGATCTATAGCGGCATGCATGTTGCGGTCGCTCTCGCCCTTCTGTCATTTCTGGGAGTATTGCTGATCAGGGACAATTACACCATTGCCAGCAAAATGCTGGCGCTTGCGGCATCCGACAGCATCTCCGGCTACATCTTCGGTGTGGTGCCCCTGTACATTCTGATGGGGATGTTCATTGCGGTCTCAGGAATCGGAAAGGACACGTTCGATGTGGCCAACCGGCTTTTCCACGGTGTCCGCGGCGGCCTGGGGAT
The DNA here is from genome assembly GCA_964540555.1 of uncultured Syntrophus sp. Taxonomy (GTDB): domain Bacteria; phylum Desulfobacterota; class Syntrophia; order Syntrophales; family UBA5619; genus JAKAFS01. Next base: position 5,390 of record CAZINF010000078.1, read on the forward strand.
TGCCACCGTGGTTGCCAATGCTGTATTTGCCGCCGTCACCGGGATATCCATCGCATCGGCTGCGGTTTTCACCAAGGTTGCCGTGCCGGAAATGATCCGGCTCGGGTATACGCCCCGTTTTGCCGTCGGCGTGGTGGCCGGCTCATCCGTGCTGGGCATGTTGATTCCTCCCAGCCTGCTGTTGATACTATTCGGGATATTGACGGAAACCTCCATCGGCGATCTCTTCAAGGCCGGCATTATGCCCGGGATCCTCCTTTCTGCCGCTTACTGCGTCGGGATCCTTGTGATGGCCTACCGGTTCCCGAACTATGTGCGTATGATTAGCAAGCAAGCGGATTCGGGAAGAGGTCCCGAAATGACGGTTTTTGAGGCCCTATTGAAAATATTGCCCATTGCTTTGCTGATTGCGCTGGTGCTGGGCGGAATTTACGCGGGCTGGTTCACACCCACCGAATCGGGCGCTGTCGGAGCCCTGGGGGCGTTTATCCTGGCGCTCGGCAAACGACAGCTTAGCCGGGTGAAGTTCTGGCAGGTGCTTGTAGAAACCGGCCACGTGACGGTGGCCATCCTGTTTTTGCTGATCGCCGCCAATATGTACAGCCGCATGCTGGGCATGTCCGGAATCACCGGGTTTATCGGAAGCTGGTTCGGAGAATCCGGACTCGGTCTATATTCCATTCTTACCGTCTATTTGGTGATTATCCTGCTGGCAGGTACATTTCTCGACTCCACGTCAATCATGGTTATTATCGTGCCGCTCATCTATCCGGTTATGAAGGGTTTCGGCGTCAACTTTGTCTGGTTCGGTGTTGTAACGGTCATCGCTGTTGAAGTGGGGTTGATCACCCCGCCCTTTGGCATGTCAGCCTTTGTGGTCAAGTCGACTCTGGACGATCAGCGCATCGGCTTGAACGAGGTATTTATCGGGGCGCTGCCCTATGTATTGATGATGGTCATCGTACTGGCGCTGGTGGTTATATTCCCTCAAATCAGCCTCATTCTGGTTCGGTAGTGGGAAAAGAGAAGAAACTATGAATATGAATAAGAAGAATCCCCTGTCGGGTTTTCAGGTCGATCGGGCCGACATCCAATATATCGGCCATGATTTGCAACGGCCGGAGTGTATCCTGGCCGAGCCGGACGGCACGCTCTGGTCGGCGGATGCTCGCGGAGGCGTCGTCAAAATCTCACCGGACGGCAGCCAGGAGATCATCGCCCAGTCCTATGAAAAGGCTTTTGAATCAGCGTCCGATGACGCCAGCAGGTTCACCGAAGGCACGCTGCCCAACGGCCTGGCCTTTGCAGAAAACGGCGATATCCTCATTTCCAATTTCGGCACCGACAGCCTGGAGGTCATGACGCGCAGCGGCCGGACCCGTGTGCTCCATGAGCGCATCGACGGCGAGCCGATCGGCAAGGTGAACTTTGTGCTGCGGGATAGCCAAAACCGTGTTTGGCTGACCATTTCCACCCGAATCAAAAATTGGATGAAGGCGGTCAGTCCGAATATTGCCGACGGCTATATCGCGCTGGCTGATGCAAAGGGATTGCGCATCGTGGCCGACGGCTTCCGCTTTACCAACGAAATCCGCCTGGATGCCCGTGAGGAATACCTCTACATTGTTGAAACCTGCGGTCAGTGTATCACGCGCATGCGGGTCGGACCGGACGGCTCGCTGACCAACCGGGAAATATACGGACCTACCAAGCTCGGACGATTTGGTTTTCCAGACGGCATTGCGTTTGACGCTCATGGGAACCTCTGGGGGACGCTCGTCATGGTCGATCAGGTTTTTGCGATCACCCCGGACGGAGATTTTCACATTGTCCTGGACGACACCAACGAGGCGCCGGCTCTGGCGCTGGAGAAGGCCTTTGCCGAAGATCGTGTAACGCCCGACCACATGCTGGCCGCAGGCGGAACCATTGCGCCCTGGTTCGCCAGCGTGACGTTTGGAGGGCCTGACCTAAAAACCGTTTATGTAGGCAGTCTTCGTGGAACGCGCATTCCCCATTTCAGGTCACCGGTGGCAGGGTTGCCGATGGTGCACTGGAAATAATCAGACATTCACTATTTGTGAGGAGTTTCAAAATGGCTAAGTTTATCGTGACCGCAGCTCTGACCGGCGCCATTCACACCCCCACCATGTCGCCTTACCTGCCCATCACCCCGGACCAGCTTGCAGAAGAGGCCCGCCGGGCCCGTGAAGCCGGCGCCGCCGTTGTGCACGTGCACGGCAGGGATCCGAAAACCGGACGCCCGTCGGCGGACAGTGATCTGTTCGGTGAAATCCTGTCCAAAATAAAAAGCAAATGCGATGCGGTGATTTGCGCAACCACCGGCGGAGGATTCGGGATGAGCGTCGAAGAGCGGGTAAAGGTGGTGAAAACATACAGCCCAGAGATGGCTTCGTTGAACGCCGGATCCCTGAATTTTTCCCTGCACCCCCTGCTGGAGAAAATGCAAGACTTTAAATACGAGTGGGAACCGCAGTACCTGGCGATGAGCGAGGACTTCATCTTTCCGAACACTTTCAAAACACTAAGGGAGTTCAGCAGCTATTTTTCCCAGGAAGACACCAAGCCGGAGTTCGAAGTCTACGATGCCGGCATGTTGAACAACATTGCCTTTCTGCTAAGCCGCAGCAGTATCAAGAAGCCGATCTACATTCAATTCGTCCTGGGCATCCTGGGCGGCATGCAGGCTACAGTCGGCAATCTGGTCTTTCTGCACAATTCAGCCAGGGAAATTTTCGGCACAGACTTTGTCTGGTCCGTATGTGCGGCAGGTAGGAATCAGTTCAAGATGTGCAATGCAGCGCTCCTGATGGGCGGTTTCACCCGGGTCGGACTGGAAGACAATCTCTACCTGGGAAAGGGGGAGCTGGCCAAAAGCAGCGCCGAACAAGTCGAGAAAATCATCCGGATTGCCAGGGAGCACGATCTGGAGCCAGCAACCCCGGAGGAAGCTCGGAGCATTCTAAACCTGAAAGGGCCTCAAGCCGTCAAATATTAGAAGGGAATATTGATTGAAAAAGCACCGATTGCCCGAAAGTTCCTTTCCAAGAAGCTCCCCGCCCACAGGGCGGGGCTTGCGGTCTGCGCTCCCGGTCAGTCGTCCGTCCCATCCCGGGTCCGCAGAGCCTCAACCGGGGCCTCCAGAATGCGTTCGATCCTGGTTTTGATCATGGATGCGCAGGCAAACCGCCTCCGGATCGCTTCGGCGATGTCGGCGTCACCGGGATACCTTTTCACGGACCCAAGGAACCTCGCTTCGAGGGAGACAGGGCGGACTCCATCTACCAGTTTGTCCGCCAGATAAAGGATCTCGCCTTCCCCCGGAGGCTGATCCTCCGCCAAAATGATGTCTATATGGGAGCCCACGGCGGCGGCGACCCTCGGATAACCCCAGGCGGCGATGATCCTCATCCCCGCTTCCGCATGGCGGGGGCGCCCTTTGGCAAGGTCATGGAGGAGCCGGCGGCCGTGATCACGTCCAGATCGAGCTGCACCCCCTTCCGCATGAGAAGAATGGCGATCCTCCGGGCCAGGGCGGTCACTTTTCGCGAGTGGGAGATCACCCGATCCGGGACGCCATGGCGGTTGAGCAGAAAAAGACACCTCTCTTCCGCGGGAGCCCTTTCTGCGGCGCGGCTCTCCAGGAGCTTCCGATACTCCTGCGGTGTATCCAGATCGATCAGTATCCCCTCGTCATCCACTTCGACTTCGGCGGCATCATCCCCGTGGTCGGCCAGCAGGGCCTTGAGCCCCCCGGGCGGATCATGAGAGAGGATGATCTTCTTGTACGCGGCGGAGATCAGCGGCAACGCTTGCAACCCGGTGTCAACCCCACTGGCCTAATTTAGTGTCTGAATTGCAGCACCGGCCAGATTCTCCTTGACAAATAGAACGACCGTTCTACATTATGGCGGCATGATATTCTCCAAGGAGAAAGATCGTGTCCGCTCCTATTTGCTGGCATTTTCTTGCAAGCGCCGCCACTTTTGCCCATCATGCCATCAGAAACGTGTGGTGGAATTCGGAGAATGGCTCTGCATGGATGTTCTCAAGAAGATTCCTCACCGGCATTTCGTATTCAGCATACCCAAAATCCTCCGCCGTTACTTTCTCTATGATCGGAAGCTTCTTGCCGATCTCAGTCGCTGCGCATCAGGCAGATCAGCAAGATTCTTAAGATCTCCCGAAACACCGTTAAACGGGTAATCCAGGGTAAGTGGCAGAACACATTGCAGAGACAATCTTCCTACGAGGATATCTCGGACATCGTCCGTGAGGTTTTCGCCTCCACAGAGGGCAATGCCGTCAGAGTCCAGGAGATACTGGAAAGCCAGTACGACCGCAAAGTTCCCTACAGCACCCTGACCAGGATCTTGCGTGACCTCGATCTGAGGCAGGATCGTCAAAAGCGTTCGGGCGCCTATACCTTTGGTCCGGGCGAGGAGATGCAGCACGACACGTCCCCCCACCAAGTGCTCATGGGAGGAAAGAAAGTCAAGGCCCAGTGTGCCGGGTTGGTTCTCGCCTACTCCAGAAGGCTCTTTATCCAATACTACCCTGCCTATACGCGCTTCGAGGCACGGGTCTTTCTAGACGCTGCCTTCCGGTTCATGGACGGCGCCTGCCCCCGCTGCATCATTGACAACACGAGCGTCCTCGTGGCCCACGGCAGCGGCCCCGATGCCCAGATCGCCCCCGAGATGGAGCGGTTCGGCCAGATCTTTGGGGTTACCTTCGTTGCCCATGCCGTCGGCGATGCCAATCGAAAGGGAAAAATCGAGAGGAATTTTGCGTATGCAGAAAATAACTATCTCGCGGGCCGCGCCTTCTCGGATTGGCACGACCTCAACGAACAGGCCGCAAGGTGGTGCCGGGAGGTGGCGAACCAGAAGGTGAAACGTTCCCTGGGCATGAGCCCCGAGGCGGCCTATGTGATGGAAAAACCTCACCTCACGCCCTTGCCGCCCTATATTCCTCCTGTCTATCAGACCTTGTATCGAACCGTGGACGTGGCGGGCTACGTGCAGGTCGATACCAACCGCTACTCGGTTCCGGAACGATTGATTGGTAAGGATATGGAGATCCACAAGCTCTGGGAGCGGGTGGAGGTCTTCTTCAAGAATCAGAAGGTCGCCGATCATCTGCGGCTCTTGGATAAACGGGAGACCCGGGTCACCGCCTTCGGACATCACCCTCCGTTTAACCGGCAACGAGCCCACGAAGGGTCCTGTGTGGAGGAGAAGACCCTGCTCGGGCATTATGAATGGCTCGATCGGTTTGTCGGGGAGCTCAAAAAGCGTTCCGGCGGCAGGGGCGTGAGAGCCCTGCGCCGGCTTCTGGACTTGAAGCGGACCTATCCTCAGGAGGCCTTCGAAAAGGCCCTTGTCCAGGCCCTTCGTTACGGCCTCACTGATTTATCCCGCCTTGAGCAGCTCATACTCTCTCAGGTCGCCGGGGACTTCTTTACCATAGAAGAGGATGAGGAGACATGAACCCAAAACTCTACGAACTGCTTGCGCGGTTACGCCTGAAGGGGATCGCGGGCGCCCTCGAACAGGAACTCCAAAGAGCGGAAAAGGAGGCCATCCCGGTCTCGGAAGTTATCTGCCGTCTCCTGCAAGAAGAACAGGCCTACCGCCAGAATCAAAGCCTCCTCTACCGGCTCAAGGGGGCCAGAATCCCCTGGGACTGGACGCTCAAGACCTTCCCTTTCGACAAACAGCCGGGCGTAAGCAAGTCCCAGATCAGTGAGCTCTCGGGATTGGCCTTCGTGGAACGAAAAGAGAATATCGTCTTCATCGGAAACCCCGGCACCGGAAAATCGGGACTCGCTATTGGGCTCTTACGTCAGGCCCTGCTGTCCGGATACAGAGGACGGTTCTACCACGCCCAGGACCTCCTTGATGAGCTCTATGCCTCTCTGGCGGACCGGTCGAGTCCGAAACTCATCCAGCGTCTCTGTCGCTACGATCTGCTTGTGATTGATGAAATAGGATACCTGACTCTCAAGCCGGAGCAGATCAACGCTTTCTTCAAACTGATGGGGGAACGTTACGGGAAGAAGTCCACGATTTTGACAACCAACCTGGATTATCCCGAATGGTACGATATCTTCCAGAGAAAGAGCCTCGTTGACGCCCTCCTGGACCGTCTCAAACACTACTGCATCACCATCCGCATCGATGGCCCCTCTCTGAGGGTATCTCCACATGGCAAAGAAAAACCCACTCCCAAATCCTGACCATCCAGACCTTCTCTCTTTCGTTGCAGCCCCATTACCCATTCCTTTACCTTCAAAAACTCCTCTGCATCAGGACCGCCAGCCTATCAACTGCGCATCTTCAGGGTCATGCCTCATGAGCACAAAAGGGTCAATCCTGATGAGCGGCGGGGGGGCAGGAGAGGTCTATCTGAATTGTGCTAAAAAATGCCTTCTTGACGGGTGACTCGACCAAAAAGTGAACTGATTTCTCAAAAGTGCGGCAGCCGCTCCACCTTCCTTACCCAATCGCATCGCCAGCCCCTGCTTTTCGATGTAAAATATCCCTTGACAAGCAAAAACAGCCCCCTTATACTTCCGACCATCGAAAGCAATGTCTTATCAATAATTATCAATCAATCTAAGTGCTTCTGCAACATTTTCCACATATTTTCGTTCATCGATATTTCCTCCTTTTGCGATTTATTTTTCAAAGAAAAATCTGTAATCCCGAAAACATTTGCCGTCGGTATGCATCATGCATCCGGTCACCTTGGGTTCCACTTCATATTTAATCCCCAGGGTGTCGAACCAGGTTTCGATCCGCCACATGATCCCGCATTCATAGCGGTCGATAACTCCCAGTGTTTTAATTCCCTCGTAGGCAAAGCATGACCCCCATTTGGCCTGGATGATATTCTTTTCCGGGAAATGAAATTCGTATTTCATGAATTTTCCGGAAACAATCTCCATAACTGATTCGAAAAATCTTTTAAATTTATCAAAGGTATCGAACATACCTGCGCCCAGGGCCTTTTGGTAACGTTTGATCTCTATGGCCCCCATACCCCTTATGGCTGCCTTGTTGATCTTATTGGTCTTCTCTATCCCGCATTCCTCCAGGCAGTTGAAAAACCACATGGCATCATGGGTCATCCAGCATTTATTCAAAAGCTCCTTCAATTCATTTTTTTCTAGCGGAATGGAATCGGTTGCCATTTCTATATCCTCCTTTCCAGTCAAATTATTTCTCTATAACTTATGGCAAAGAATTATTATGGCCAGAGGCCGCTGGTCATTTCTCCCACATAGACAGGCTCGAAAGAGTCAAAAGTAATGTCTTTAACCATCGAAAACAGTTCTGATAGTTTCCCAATATTTACCTATTTCCATAATATGCCTCCATTCTGATTAAAGTGGAAACGCAAGACCCTCGACCATAATTTCACATTGTTCAGCGCCATCTTTCATACATTTAACCAGTTTTTCTTTTACGTCCAGTCCCATGGCTTGATACCAGCCGGCGCGTAAACCGAAGCATCCGCATTCATAATCTTTTTCCACATTGATACTGCGAACCTTTGTATAAGCGTAACATTGCTTAATGATGCCTACCCATTTACCCGGACTTAACGATTTAAATTCATAATCAAAATAATCTTGAGTGATGAACGTTTCCATGGCCAATGTCATCAGCATCATGAATTCCTTTTCATTTTTGGGTTTATTTAAACCCAAAACTTTCATCAGACGGAGCATTTCGACTTTGCCGACTGCCTGGCCGACTTGCAGATTCATTTTGTTGGCGACATCCCAACCCGCATTAAGCACCATGGACATCATCCAATGTGAATCGCAGGTCCAGCGGCTTTTGGCAATAAGCTCTCTTTTTTCTCCGGCAGGGATTTTTGTCAGTATCTCTCTGGCCGTATTCTTCAATGACTGACTCTCTTCCATTGTTGGGCCTCCTTGTTATTATGCGCCATCAATACAACGCATAGTTATAGTTGCACACAAAATACAACAGCATGTTATATATGTCAATACAAAATGTTGTATTTAACGCTAAACTGCTATATTATAATAACAAATTGTTATTAAATATGAATGAAAATATAGAAAATGATTTATAAAAATATCGGGAAGAGAATTCAAAAAGCACGGGAAGAGGCCGGCCTCTCTCAAGAGGAACTGGCGTCCCGTTTGGGCTACACGCAGGCCGCCTTTTCCAATTATGAACTGGGAAAGAGGCGGCTCTACCTTGCCAATATCGAACAAATCGCAAAAGAGCTGAATAAACCCTTAAGTTATTTTCTGGATGATTCCGCCAATACGATAAACACGAACCAAGAAGATTCTCAGGATAAAACAATATCCGAAATCAACAAATTGCTTTTGGACCTTCCGCCGGAGGAGCGGAAATATATCCTTGAATATATCCAATGGAGAAAGGGGCGTTTAAAATGATCGGTTTTGACCTGACTGATGAACAACTGGAATATCAGAAAATGGCGCGAACCTTTGCAGAAAAAGAGATAAAACCTTATGCTGCCGAGCTGGACAGACGTCAGGATGCGCCGTTTGACTGGGGGATAGTCCGCAGATTCGCCAAGGCCAATCTATTGGGATTGAATGTTCCCAAAGAATATGGCGGACTGGATGTTGATATGCTCACGGCCGTAATCGTTGCCGAAGAGCTGGGAGCGGCATGCCTGGGGATTATCAGTGCGGCAGCCGGCAACTGGTTGGCTACGACTTGCCTGAAGTTCGTAGGAAATGAGACTCAGAAAAATCGTTACCTTCCGCTCTGCTGTGGCGATAACGCCAATCTTGCCGCCCTGGCGGCGACGGAAGCCGAAGCAGGCTCCGATGTCGCCGGAATTAAAACAACAGCTACCAGAAATGGGGATTATTACATTCTTAATGGAACCAAAACATTTATCACTAATGCGGGACTGGCCAAGTTTTATATCGTTTTCGCCACTTCCGATCTCCGCAAGCGCCACGGCGGGCTAAACGCTTTCATCGTTGACGGCGACGCACCAGGAATTACCCTGGGCACAGTGGTGGACAAAATGGGGCTGCGTGCTTCTCAGGTGGGTACGGTAATTTTCAATAACGTCAAAGTTCCGGCGGAAAATCTGCTCGGCGCTGAAAACACAGGCTTTCTGGTTGCCGTCCAAACACTGGACATGTCCAGGCCCTGCCTGGGAGGAGCAGCGGTTGGCGTTGCCCGTTCGGCCTTGGAGACGGCGTTGGCTTATGCCCGGGAGCGAAAGCAATATGGCCGTCCGATTATTGAAAATCAGGCCATATCTTTCATGCTGGCCGATATGGCCACAGAGATCGAAGCGGCCAGACTTCTCACCTGGAAAGCCGCCTGGCTTATCGATCAGGGGGTGGATTCCACCAAAGTCTCGTCCATGTGTAAGATTTTTTCATCGGAAATGGCGGAAAGCATTTGCAGTCGTGCAATACAGATTTTAGGCGCTCATGGCTATACCCGTAATTGGCCGGTGGAAAAGTACTACCGTGACGCCAAGGCCATGGCTATTTATGAAGGTACAAATCAGATCCAGCGGATGATCGTCGCTTCCATGCTGTAGTAAGGACTATCCGGTACGGTTCTATTGAATCAAAGATGAAATCAAGGTGGAGGCGACGCAGGCGTATTTTATCTTCATGATCGCACCTCACCGAATGGTCTCATACCCCCCTGGGACGCCCTGCTTCGAGAAGACGATTTGCCAAAGTTGAACATGCCGGGCGCGAAAGGATCCGGCGCAGTAAAGCAGGTAGTATTTCCATAAGCGGTAGAACCGCTCGCCGTATTTCGCTTTCAATCGATCCCATGCGTATTCCGCTGATTCCGCCACCCGATTCCGAAGGAATCCGCCACCCTGTTC
>CAZINF010000079.1:0-15218 GCA_964540555.1 uncultured Syntrophus sp.
CCGCCGGATAGACGACGAGCGACGAGCCGACGACGATCATCAGGTCGCAGCGGTTCGCGTGCCGGGTCGCATCCTGCAGAGTCTCCTCCGGAAGCGACTCGCCGAAGAAGATCACATCCGGCTTGAGAATCCCCCCGCAGCGCCTGCAGGAAGGGACTTCGCTCGATGCCCCGCTTTCCCGGAGGATCTCCCCCAGGGGATAGCGCCCGCTGCATTCCAGGCAGCGTATCCAGTGCAGGTTGCCGTGCAGTTCGTAGACCCTGTCGGAATGGTTTCCCGCCTTCTGGTGGAGGTTGTCGATATTCTGGGTGATGACACAGTCCAGCCGGCCCAGCGCCTCCAGTTCGGCGATAGCCTCATGGGCGGCGTTGGGGCCGGCGTCCTTGAGGAGATCGCTGGAGAGGAGAAAGCTCCACTGCTTCCGGCGCGTCTCCGGGCTTGACAGGAACTTGTCGATGGTGAAATCTTCCGGATCAAACTTAGTCCATAGGCCTCCGGGACTGCGAAAATCGGGGATGCCGGATTCCGTGCTGACTCCGGCGCCCGTAAATACGACGACGCGTTTCGCCTCCGTGATCATCTCCGCAACGCGGCCGATCTTTTCTTCGGTTCCGGGCTGGATCATTGCATCTCCTTGATGACGGCTTCGTAAAAAAGTCCGGATGCTGTGTTGCATCATGGGGACGGATTTCAAATCCGTCCCCGCGCGCCGCGGAATATTTTGAAATTGTCATCGGTATCTTCTTGACACGCGGCGAGCCTTTTGTTTATATTAATCGAACGCAATCATTTCTCAGTTATTTATAACCCTCAGACTGGCCGGCCGGCCCTTTTCCGAGGGGCGGAAAGATGGGAATGTCATATGATCCAAAACGCCCTGGCAATGCTGCAGCATCTGCGAATTCAGGACATCCTCGACATCGCCATCATCTCGGTCATGATCTCGGCGCTGCTGATCTGGTTCAAGGACCGGGCCTCCCGGTTCGTCTTCCTCGGCATTACCCTGCTCGGGGCGGTCTATCTCCTCGCCCGCTTCTTCCAGCTCTACCTGACGACGGTGGTCCTACAGGCGTTCTTCACGATCCTGCTGTTCGTCCTGGTCGTCATCTTCCAGGAGGACCTCCGCCGCTTCTTCGAGCGTCTGGCCATGCTTGGGCGTTTCAGGAAGAGACTCTTCGCAGTTGCCGCCTTCAACCAAAGCGCGGAGATCATCGCCCAGACCGCTGCCGACCTCGCCCATAAAAGGATCGGCGCCCTGATCGTCCTCCAGGGGAAAGATCCTCTGGACCGCCACCTTACCGGAGGAAGCCACCTGGACGGCCTCCTCAGCCAGACCCTCTTGGAGAGCATTTTCGATCCCCACTCGATCGGGCACGACGGCGCCGTTCTCATCGAGGGCAACCGCGTGATGCGTTTCGGATGCCACCTGCCCCTGTCGGCAAACGCCGCCCACCACGGGAACCTGGGCCTCCGCCACACGGCGGCCCTTGGACTCTCGGAGCGTTCGGACGCCATTTGTATCGTCGTCTCCGAGGAGCGGGGCAGCATCTCGCTCGCAAAGGGGGAGCGGATTAGTGTGATCGCCAACGCCTCGGCGCTCCGCATCGAACTGGAGGCCTACTTCGAGAAGGAGGCGCCCCTCGCCAGGTCGCGACCGATCCTTCACTGGCTGAAGGAAAATCCTCGGGAAAAAGTGATCGCCATTGTCCTGGCTTGCATTCTCTGGATCGTCTTCGGTTATCAGCGGGAGACGATCCGCCGTGATTTTGTCGTCCCTATCCAATACCTGAATACCCCGGTCGAATGGGTCCTGGAAGAACCCAAAATCATGGAGGCAAAAGTCACGCTGATGGGCCCCGGTCAGGCTTTTCAACTTCTGCATCCGGACACCCTCAAGATTTCTCTTGACCTGAAACAGCTCAGGCCAGGCGCACAGGAGATCACCCTGAAACGCGAGATGGTGAAGGTCCCTTCCAACCTTTCGGTCGCAGGTATCAATCCGGAACGGATCAAGGTCATCACGTCCCGCCTTTTTCCTCTGACCGTCCCCATCGAGGTTCTGACGGAGGGCGCCCCGCCGCAGGGGCTTGCCGTCCAAAAGATCACGGTCAGCCCCACCGAGGTGAAGGTTCTCATTCCCGGCCGGCTGCGCGGCAAGCGGATCCGTGTCATGACCGAGCCGCTTGACCTCTCGCTGCTCGACGTCCAGAAGATTTTCACCCCGGCTCTCCGATATCCCCAGGATGTCCAGTTTGCGGGTGGGAAGACGCCGGTGATACGGGTCGTTGTTAAGACGCGGACGGTGACCGCCTCTTCGCGACGCTGATTAAAAGCGGAACTCCTCCTTTTTCATCCCGTATTTGTTCATTAATTTATTGATCTGACGGACAGTGATGCCGGCGGTCTCCGCCGTCCGGTTGATCCTCCCGCCGTTCCGGGAAAGGACCTCCCGGAGGTATCGCTTCTCTGCCTCTTCAGCGGCCAGAGCGCGGACTTTCGCCAGCGTAAATCTGGTTTCTACGGGCATCGATTGCGTTTCAGGCTCTTTCGCAGAGAGCTCGGCCGGGAAGCTCGCCGGTGTCAGGATGGAGGTGGTCTCCAGGATACAGGCCCGCTCGATGAGGTTCTGCAGCTCGCGGATGTTTCCGGGCCATGGATAGCGCTGAAAGGCGTCCATGACCAGGGGGTGGACATAATGGATCCCCCGATGGTTGAAGCGGTTCGCCTGCTTGAGAAAGATCTCGGTCAGCTGGGGGATGTCCTCGCGGCGTTCCCGAAGCGGCGGGATCGTGATGGGAAAGACGTTCAGGCGGTAGTAGAGGTCGCTCCGGAAGAGGCCCTTCTCCACCATCCTGTCGAGATCCTCATTGGAGGCGGCGATGATCCGCACGTCGGCCTCGATGAGGGCCTCTCCACCTACCCGCTGGAATGTCCGGTCCTGGAGGACCTGGAGGAGCTTGATCTGGGCGGCGGGGGTGATTGTGCCGATCTCGTCGAGGAAGATGGTCCCGCCGTGGGCCAGTTCGAACTTGCCCAGCTTGCGTCGGGCGGCCCCGGTGAAGGCGCCCTTCTCGTGCCCGAAGAGTTCGCTTTCGAGGAGGGTGTCGGGGATCGCGCCGCAGTGGACGCCGATGAACTGCACCTCGCGCCGGTTGCTGTGGCGGTGGATGAGCTTTGCCAGGATACCCTTGCCGGTCCCCGTCTCCCCGGATAAAAGGACGGTGCTCTTGGTCGACGCGACGAGACGAACCTGCTCGAACACTTCACGCATGGCGGGATTCCGGGTCTGGACAACCTCCAGGGAATCGGATTGCCAGAAGCGGTCCCGCAGGTAGTCCAGTTCCGACTGCGCCCGGACGCCCTCACGGATACTATCGGCGACATATCGAACTTCGTCGGTATTCAGGGGGATGGTGATGTAATTGGCGGCGCCCGCCTTTACCGCTTCGACCGCTTCCCGGATGCGCTCCGGAGGGGTCATGACGATGATCTCCGCGGAGGGGACCGCCTGTCTGAGCTTCCGGAGAGGATCACCGTCCCCGCTTTGCCGCTCGCCGATCAGCTCGAGATCGATGAAGATGAATTCATACCGCCTCTTTCGGAAGACGTCGAAACTGTCCCGAATGGCGGAGGCCTCATCCACGTGGAACGAACGGCGGAAGGCGGCGCGGACGATCTCCGCGCGAGCCCGGTCTTCGGTCGCCGCAAGAATGTATTTCATCGAACCTCCGGACACATGTTAAAAAACTCCTCCCGCAGCATACAGGAATGTAGTCTTTGATTCCGGCCTGCTTGTCAAGAGAAAAAACAGTTGCGAGCGGGCGGGCGGGCCGGCCGACTTTTTCATTGTATTTCCGGGGACGATCGGCTAAAGTACCCCGGTATCCATGTCTGATCTCACGAAATTTAGAAAGACAGCCATTTTCCGGAGGTAAGGAGCATGCCCGGAACCGCAAAAAAACGATCCGTTAAGACCGGTCTTCCTCCCGGTTCCCTGGTTCATATCGGGCAGAGGCATGCGGAGAGGGCAAAAATCCTCCTGTGCGAATACGACGAAGCCCATATCCGGGAAAGGGAAATCCATTCCCTGGAAGGGGTCCTGCCTCCCCCTGACGGGAAGGCCGTCGCCTGGATTCACATCGACGGCCTCCAGGAAATCCCGCTTCTCGAACAGATGGGGAGCGTCTTTGGCCTCCACCCGCTGATCCTCGAAGACATCCTCAATACGGAACAGCGTCCGAAGAGCGAGGACCACGGCGGGTATATCTACATCGTTCTGAGACTTTTCCATGAGGACGCCGGCGGCGGTTTGATCCCCGAGCAGGTCAGCATGGTCCTCGGACCCAACTGGCTGATCTCCCTTCAGGAAAGAAAGGGAAGCCTCCTCGATCCTGTCCGGGAAAGGCTCCGCAACGAAAAGGGCCGCCTCAGGAAGGCCGGGGCCGACTATCTGGCCCATGCCCTTCTCGACGCGATTGTCGACAGCTACTTTGTCATTCTGGACAAATTCGGAGAAAAGATCGAAACTCTTGAAGAGGTGCTGGTCGGACACCCCTCGCCCGCGACCCTCCGCGAGATCCAGTCCCTCAAGCGCGAGATCATCTTCCTTCGGAAATCGATCTGGCCCCTCCGGGAGATGGTCGGCGGACTCGGCCGGTCCGACTCGCCGCTCATCCGGGAGCTGTCGGTCATCTACTTCCGGGACGTCTATGACCACGCCGTCCAGGTGATCGACACGATAGAGACCTACCGGGACATGCTCTCCGGGATGCTCGACATCTACCTCTCCTCCATCAGCAACCGGATGAACGAGGTCATGAAGGTCCTCACCGTGATCGCGACCGTCTTCATGCCTCTGACCTTCCTTGCCGGGATCTACGGGATGAATTTCAAATACTTGCCGGAGCTGGAATGGCGTTGGGGGTATTTTGCCCTCTGGGGCGTGATGATGGTCATCGCCGTTTTCATGCTGATCCTCTTCAGACGAAAAAAATGGCTGTAGAAGGCATCGGTCTTCCTCCCGGAATGGAGTCTTCTGCGGAGGGATCATATCAATCAGGAGGTTGGACATGGCTGTTTTTGAAGCAAGCGACATTGTCGAGGTGGCGATACGGATCGAGGAAAACGGAGCGAATTTTTACCGCTACGCCGTGCAGATTGCCGGCAGGGAAGAGACGAAGGACATCTTTCGGCAACTGGCCGACGACGAGGTGAGTCATCAGAGAATTTTTTCGGATATCCTGGCCGGGATGGACCAGTCCATCCCCCCAGA
Source organism: uncultured Syntrophus sp. (assembly GCA_964540555.1). Lineage (GTDB taxonomy): Bacteria > Desulfobacterota > Syntrophia > Syntrophales > UBA5619 > JAKAFS01. Next base: position 5,273 of record CAZINF010000079.1, read on the forward strand.
GGGTTATGACGGCGAGTATGCTGCCTATCTCCACAGTTATGTGGATAACAGCCTCGTTTTCAAGACGGACGGGCTTGCCGACGAGCTGGCACGGATCAAGGATGAAGCATCCGCCCTCGATTTCGCCATCCGGCGCGAGCTCGACTCCCTTCTCTACTACCGGGAAATCCGGGAACTGCTGCCGGCGGACCGGCGGGAAGCGATCGAGAGGATCATCCTCGAGGAGAAGAAGCATTTCGTGAAGCTGTCGGAGAGGAAGAAACGCTTAAAGAGCTGAAATACGGGCAAAAGGTGAAACCGTTACAGAGAAAGCAGTACGAATGAACATATACGAAGGTGCAGTCCTTTCCTGCGATCGGGAAAATCATCTCTTCAAATACCTCGTGGAGGATCGAGGACGGATTGTTCACGTGGGGGACGACCTCCCCGCGGAGTATGAAGGAGCGCCCCGGGAGGTCCTTGGAGAGCGAGCCCTGCTGCCCTCGTTCGGGGACACCCACCTCCATTTTGCCTCTTACGCCCTCTTCAATGCCGGTCTCGATGTGAGGTCTGCGCGCAGCCTTTCTGAGATGGGCGAGCTGATAAGACAATTCACACTGGAAAACAGCGACAGGATCATCATGGGATTCGGGGCGTCAACCCATTCCGTCAAGGAAAAGAGGCTGATAGCAAAAGATGAGCTTGACAGGGTCTGCCCGGACAGGGGGCTGTTCATCGTTAAATACGACGGTCATGCCTGCATCCTCAACAGCAGAATGATCGCCATGTTGCCGGATAAAGTGAAAACCTTGCGGGGCTGTCATGAAGACACCGGCGAGATGAACCAGGAGGCCTTTTTTGCCGCTACGCATTTCATGACCAAAAAGATCTCTCCCCTGCGGACGGTTAAAAATATGCTCCGGGCAGTCGACGCGATGGCGGAAAAGGGGATCGGCATGATGCATACCGTATCCGGCGTGGGGTTCCCTCTGGATATGGATGTGACCATGGAGATTCTCCTGGGAAAGGGGCTCGATACCGGTTTTCAGACCAGAGTCTTCTTCCAGACCCTGGATGTCGACAAAGTGAGGAGGAGAAAACTTCCCCGTGTGGGAGGTTGCTTCGCCACGGCCCTGGACGGCTGCTTCGGCAGCGAGGATGCGGCGCTGCGGGAGCCGTACGCCAACAATCCCCGGAATCGGGGCATCCTCTATTACCGCGATGAAGAGGTCAGGGAATTTACGAAGAGGGCCAATCGCGAAGAATTGCAAATCGAGATGCATGCCATTGGCGATGCGGCCTTTGATCAGGCGGTCATGGCCATCGGGGACGCCCTGAAGGATTGCCCCCGAAAGGATCACCGTCACGGGATCATCCATGCCTGTCTTCCCTCCGAGGAGGGACTCGAAAAGTGCGCCCGCCTCGGTATCCAGATCCCTCTGCAACCGGCTTTTCTGATGTGGGACCTGGAACCTCTCGAATTTCTAGACGGGATCATGGGAACGAGAACGGAGGGGATCTCTCCGCTGAGAAAGATGACCGATATGGGGATCGTGCTGAGTGGCGGATCAGATGCTCCCTGCACGCTGCCGGATCCGATTTTCGGCATCTATGCCGCCTGCAATCATTACATCCCCGAACAGTCCGTCACCATACCCGAAGCCCTGAAAATGTTCACCTACAATGCGGCGTGGACGACCTTTGACGAAAAGGAACGGGGATCTCTGGAGACGGGCAAGATTGCCGACATGGTCATCCTTAACAGAAATCCCCTGAAAATGAAGCCGAACGAACTTCGAGGCCTGAAGGTTGAACAGCTTCTTCTGAAAGGGCGGCCGTATCGGAAAGGCCAGGGCAGCCTGAGCCTTCTTGCCAAAGGACTTTTACCGGGCGGAAGCATATAAAAAACGATCTCCCCCCGCCAGGGCGCCGAGATCATCCAAGCCCACAGCGCCACTCGCTCCCTGCGCCTATTGCTCCCTTGTCAACCCGGCAGAATTGTGACAGGATGAACCCCCTGGGAGGAAGAGGATGGGGGCGTTTCATCTGGTCAGTGAGTTTCAGCCGCGGGGGGATCAGCCGCAGGCGATTTCCAGGCTTGTGGATGGGCTGGAGAGAGGGCAGGGGTATCAGGTCCTTCTCGGAGTCACCGGCTCCGGGAAAACGTTCACGATGGCGAACGTCATTGCCGCGGTGAACCGGCCCGCCCTTGTCATCGCCCATAACAAGACCCTCGCCGCGCAGCTCTATGGGGAGTTTAAGACCCTCTTCCCGGAAAACGCCGTCGCGTATTTCGTCAGTTATTACGATTACTACCAACCCGAGGCCTATATCCCCAGTACCGACACCTATATCGAGAAAGATTCCGCAATCAATGAAGAGATCGACAAGCTCCGCCACTCGGCGACCCACTTTCTCATCGAGCGGCGGGATGTGATCATCGTGGCCAGTGTCTCCTGCATCTACGGTCTCGGCTCGCCGGAGGCCTATCACGGGATGCTCCTCCTGCTGGAGGAGGGGATGGAAATCCCGCGGGACGCGATGCTCGCCCGTCTGGTTGAGATCCAGTATGAGCGGAACGACATAGACTTCCATCGGGGGACCTTCCGCGTCCGGGGGGATGTTGTCGAGATCTTTCCCCCTTACGAGGAGGAGAGGGCGATACGGGTGGAACTCTTCGGCGATACGGTCGAAGCGATCTCCATCGTCGATCCCCTTCGGGGGAAGAAGATCGAACGGCTCCGTCGGACGGCGATCTATCCGGGGAGCCACTACGTGACGACCCAGGAGAATCTGAAGCGGGCGATCGGCGCGATCCGCGAGGAACTGGGGGAGAGGCTCCGCGAACTGAACGGGGAAAACAAGCTTCTGGAAGCGCAGCGGCTGGAGCAGCGGACCCACTTCGATATCGAAATGATGGAGGAGATGGGTTACTGCTCGGGGATCGAGAACTACTCCCGCCATCTCACCGGACGGAAACCGGGTCAGCCGCCCCCGACGCTGATGGAATACCTGCCCAAGGACGCCCTCGTTTTCATCGATGAGAGTCATGCAACGATTCCCCAGCTCAACGCAATGTACCGCGGCGACCGCTCCCGGAAAGAGACCCTTGTCAACTACGGCTTTCGCCTTCCCTCGGCCCTCGACAACCGGCCGCTCCGCTTCGAAGAGTTCGAGGCATTCGAAAACCAGCGGATCTGCGTCTCGGCGACACCGGCCCTGTACGAGACGGACCGAGCCGCCGGGTGGGTTGTGGAGCAGATCATCCGTCCAACGGGGTTGATGGATCCGGAGATCATCGTGAAACCGGTGACCCACCAGGTGGACGATCTTCTCGGCGAGATCCGCAGTCGGGCGGAGAAGGGGGAGAGGGTCCTCGTGACGACCCTGACGAAGCGGATGGCGGAGAACCTGACATCTTACTACGAGGGACTGGGGGTCCGGGTGAAATACCTCCATTCGGACATCCACACCCTCGAGAGGGTGGACATCATCCGCGATCTAAGGATGGGCGAGTTCGACTGCCTTATCGGCGTCAATCTTCTGCGCGAGGGGCTCGACATTCCGGAGGTCTCGCTTGTGGCGATCCTCGACGCCGACAAGGAGGGTTTTCTCCGATCCGCACGCTCCCTCATCCAGACGAGCGGCCGGGCGGCCCGTAACGTAGCGGGACAGGTGATCATGTATGCCGACACCCAGACCGCCTCGATCCGGGCCTGTCTCGACGTGACACGGCGAAGGCGTCTGATCCAGGCCGGCTACAACGAAGAGCACGGGATCACGCCCGAGAGTGTCAGGGCGGAGATCCATCACGTTCTCGGCTCCGTCTATGAGGCTGATTACGTGACGGTGCCGACCGTCTCGGAAGAACAGGCGGCGTATAGTTCCGAGAAGGAGCTGCCCGTCGTCATCCGGAAGCTCAAGGAGGAGATGAAAGCGGCCGCCAAGGAACTTGAATTCGAAAAGGCGGCGGAACTGCGGGACCGGATCCGCGAGCTCACGAAACTGATGCTGGAAATGGGGGGCGAGACTTAGCCGATTCGGCAGGATTCGCAAATTTTCCTCGTCCTTGATGCGTCCAGTGAACTGAACGCTTCCTCGAACCAGAGGGCGAACTTTCCTTTGGCCGCCGCGCCGTTCTCGTCCAGGGCGCAGTAATTTGACACCAGGTCGATAAAAAACAGCGACAATATTATCAGGATACGACCATCTCCTCCTACCGAAATTCTTCAGGTTTCTCCGGTGATGTGTAGCTTCCTGAAAGAGCGCATATGGTGATTTTGGCGGGCATACATTCTTTCAAGTGATACTCATTGATGTGTTTTTTAAATACTTCTGATATGTTTTGGCCCGGGAGAAAGAAGAAATTGAAAACACAGTCACGCAGGAGGAGGTAAATGAAAAAACAATATCTTATTGCAGGCATGCTGGTCTTGTCTCTACTCACTGCTTGTGCCGGCCCCCGGATCAAGCTTTTCACCGATGCAACAGATCCTCTCAAGGAATTCACTATCGAGGGCAGTGGCGGTGATAAAATTCTGCTGGTACCCGTCAGGGGCACGATTTCAGACAACCCCAAAAAAGGTCTGCTCAGCTCCTCTCCGAGCATGGTTGAGCAGATTGTCTCGCAATTGAAGAAGGCTGAGCAGGACAAACGCATCAAGGCAGTTATATTCAAGATCAATTCTCCGGGCGGCACGATTACAGCCAGTGACCTGCTGTATCACGAAATCTTATCTTACAAGGAGAGGACTAACGCAAAGATAATCGTTTGCATGATGGATATGGCAGCTTCCGGCGGGTACTACATGTCTCTGCCAGCCGATATGATCGTGGCCCATCCGACCAGCTTGACGGGTTCGGTGGGTGTCATTTTTCTGCAGCCCAAGGTCATGGGCCTAATAGACAAACTCGGCCTTGGCGTGGATGTGAAAAAGTACGGCAAGAACAAAGATATGGGATCGCCTTTCCGGGAAAACACGGAAGAGGAGCAGAAGCTTTTACAGATAACCATTAACCAACTTGGCGAGCGTTTTACATCTCTTGTCAAGAAGCATCGCAAACTGGATCCGCAGGCAATGGCAGAGATGTCCACAGCCCGGCTGTTCCTCGCTGAAGAGGCGTTGAAACTGGGCCTGATAGACAAGATAGGTTATCTAAGTGATGCCGTCAAAGAGACGAAGCTATTGGCCGGCCTTCCGAGTGATGCCCGGGTCGTGTTGTATCGTCGCGCTGAGCATCCCAATGATAATCTATACAGTATCTCAGGGGTCGCAACTGAAGATTCAAAATTATCTTTAATCAGCATCGAACTGCCGGAGAGCCTTAATCTGTCAACGGGTTTCTATTACATCTGGCCGGGAGCCATTGGAGGCGACAGGTAAAGTTCAATAAGAGGTAATGCCGGCGGGAAATGTAGGTAAATGTATGTAGAAAAATGTGACGGCTGAGCGGATGGTTTTAGTTTCCCTTAGTTACATATAACTTCCTGTAATGTGGCATCCGGCAATTTTGACGGGTATTCACCCTTTCGAATGGTATTCATCGGAAGCATATATATCCTTGACAAGCAATAACACCCCCTCTATACTTCCGCCGTCGAAAAGCAATGTCTTATCAATTCAATTACTTTAGATCGCATACAGATCGGTAAAAGAAGAATATTCAATACCTGTATAGCCTTTAATTAAAAATATTGAGGAGGTGAGCAATGCAAAAAAGATTCTATATTTTTCTAATCCTCGCTTGTATTTGTCTTACGTTCGCTCAAGGTTATGCTTCTGAAAATGCAAGACACTATGAAAAAGAAGGTGGTTTTTCATATATTCCTCCTATCGGATGGAAGATTATTGAAATTCCTGGCTATAAATATAAATTCGCTGCGGGCACACCAATAAAAGGTTTTACCCCGAACATAAATATTGCTGATTCGGTATATGAAGGATCAATGGAGAATTATATCAAATCATCCATCCTTATGATGAAACAAAATATGGTAAAATTCAAGTTGGTTACGGAGGAACCATTTTTAACAAAAAATGGTCTAAAGTCAGCAAGAATAATTGTCGAGAATGAGCAAGATGGTCGACTACTCAAACAGATATTTTACATATTCCCCCATAAAAACAGAACGTATTTAGCTACCTGTACTTTACCGGCCAGTGTTGGAAATAAATTAGATCTGACTTTAGATAGTTGCATGAAAACGTTTCGCTTCGAAAAATAGTTACGCGCAGCAAATTCTCTACCACACACTCCATTTACCCCTTGTCGGCTGAGGGAAGAAGACGATTTAGCCGCTGCCGGCGGGTTATTTCCGGCGTTATAAAAAGGACAAAATGGATCGAATCGTTTATATTCTTGGTACACGCCATGAGTATCAACTTAATACTGATAAATGCGAGCCAAGTGCAACTGAAGAATTCAGTTTATATTTAGGGTCCCTTTGTCGGTTACATGGGATTGAGGCAATTGGCGAAGAAATGAGTATCTCGGTTTTGGAAGAACATAAAATAGAACAATCTATACCCGCTATATTTGCCAAATCTTTTGGTAATTTACCGCATAAATATTGTGATCCCGACCATGCGGTGCAAAAAAGAATGGGAATTAAATTACCAATAGAAATGATTATGTTAGCAAAGCAGGAAAATTGGTCTAAGGAAAAGTTCGAGACTCTGGATTGGAATAATGATCTGAAAAGAGAACCTTACTGGCTTTGCCAAATTCAAGATCTTAATCTTTGGCCACTTCTCTTTATCTGTGGAATGAAACACGTTGAGAGCTTTCGGAAATTATTGTCTGTCGCTACATTTACTGTTCATATCGTCAACAACACATGGGAATCCCAGGCAGATCGTATGGGAAATAAAGGGGATAGATTTATTTATGCCTAACAAATCACTCCAGCGGACAAGCAAAAAGCTGCCCGCCGCTGACTTCCGGCGTTATGCCCAATAAACTGTAGCATTGAAGGAATGATGGCAAATGACCAAAGGCGACACTGGAATACTTACAAAGACAGAATACAGTGTCCCACGAAGTTACTGCGGATTTTTTCAATTTGCTTTTAAATCAAACTTTGCCAGGTTCTGAGTGTTTCGGATTTATTCGCAAAGGAGGAACACCAATGAAGAAGTTCTTGGTAGGCTTAATGGCACTTTTACTAATGCTCAACCAGGCAACCTTTGCAGATGCCTCAGCCAAGGCTGACATCGCTAACTTCAAAGCTAAGCGAGTCTCTATATATGACACAAAGGGGCATCCGAAGGCAAAAGGTATACGGCTCACAATACCATATCCTAAATCCTGGGTTACTGAAGAAGGCCGACATCCCAATATTGTTCAAAATATTAGGACAACTATTGATGGAAAATATCTGATTTCAACTACAATCCGCATTCAACTGGTACCAAAGATCATAGAGACAGGATATACTACAACTGAAATTAACAGTGAACAGTTCAGAAAAGGTATGGTCGAAGGATTGGGTGTAAAATATTTCAGCAGTGGTTCTACAAAAATAGAAGGCGAAAATGCCTTTTGGGCAATCTACCTTTAGCAACAATCATACCCGACGGTAAACATAGCTATGTTCTTATTGTCATATAACGTCATTTATGCCGGGAAACTAATTACAATAACGCACGGAGTTAGTGGGGACGCTAATGATCAGAAACTCAAAGAAATCTTTGATGCGTATGTCCCGGTTTTCCAGTTCATGACCGCGGGGATTATTTTCCCTGATAAGTGGAGCCGATGAACTGCACTCATCAATCAAAGGATGCGCACATTCTTTGAGAGGTAACTTATGTATTTACTACCATTTTCGCTGGAGTTTCAGTATTTCTTGTCATACAGAAATCATAATGGAGGAATATACTCAATGAGGAACGCATGTTTGTTTTCAATGATGCCTGTTCTCGTGGTTATTTTTCTATTCGGAGCGTCTTCAGTACAAGCCGGATGGCTCGGACCGAGTAATTTCGATGAATGTGTTCTTGAAAAAATGAAAGGTCAGGCTCCAAATATGATCGGAGTGGCTCGTTCAGCTTGCCGGGCACGATTTCCGGAAGAGATTCTATTGAATGAAGGCATCCACTACAAAAAAGGCCAGCTTAAGAGTTCTTGGACCTATAGATCACGAGATACCATCACTATACTCATTGATGAGAATAAGACGGACTATAAAGTTACGCGAGTGGTTATAAAGCCGATGAAGGAGCCGTGCGACAGCCCCAACTTGAGAATAGACGATGAAGTTGAAGCTAAGTCCCCGATGTTTGGTAGTGAGTACGTTGCAGATGTGCCTGATGCAAGGGTAATCAAATGTGCCATCATAGATATCTGGGGTAAGAAGAAGTGACGAGGCAATTGCGTAAAACCACGATTCTGAAGGGAGTATGAACACACCCGTCCAAATTAGTTTATGAAAAGTTGAACCCTGATTTGGTATGGAAGTTTCCCGGTTTGTATCCGGCCAGGGTATGTCATGCTGGTGAATGCTGTGCAGTAGCGACTATCCATATTCAGGGTTCTGACTGGCATGGGCATCAAGGGAAAATAAATCCCTGGGCTTTTCTGCCGGTTCGGTGATAACGGGATGACAAACGCAATTGGGGAGGGGGATTTTTCGGATGGGCGGGGGTGTTCAAAGCACATTGATCGTTGTATATAGGGAGAATATGGAAAATGAAGAAATTATTTGCAATGGTAATCGTGGTTATATTCATAATACCAACCATGGGATTATGTCAGAGGGATAGTTCTGAACTCAACAGAGAATTAAAAAAAGTGGCAAATAAAATGAATGCTACACTGCCCAAAATGACAAGTAAAGAAATGCAATTACTCAAAGTAGAGGTAAGGGGAAACAACGAATTTACAATGATTACAAAAACATTATTTTATTCTGTTTCTGATTTGAAGAATATTATTGGTTGGAAAGAAAAAATGAAGCAACAAACAGTAAATAGTATTTGTTTAGAACCTGACTCTGTATCCTTGATGAGAATGGGAGTGTCAATGACATATATTTATTATGATAAGCATAATAAATATGTAGGAGAATACTCTATAACTAAAAAAGATTGCGAGTAAGGTCAGGCAGAAGATAGCGTATCCGCTCCCTGCCAGATTCAAAGAGGATTTGCGGGAGTCGAAGATGAAGGAAGGAACAGGAGGCTTACCAGTCAATCAATCCGTCGCCGAATTTCGTCGTGCAAAAACCAAAGTATCGGCAGCACTGGTTATCTCTGCGCGTACTTGCTTTTAAATAGTAATTCTCAGCATTTCATTATATCTTATATGCTTGACTCGTAGGTGCTATACGTAACAAAATGATGATTGCGTCTTAGGTTTCTTTGGTTCATCATCTATCTGTATTTCCTATTGAATAACAGGAGAGGAGGTAGTGATGGATCAGATAGCCACAGGAAATTGCAGTATCGTTTCAGCGAAAGAATCCCTGCCGGAATTTGGAATCAATGATCGACAGGCAGGGTTTTTCCCATCTATTATTTTACCCGAGATCTATCGTGTCTTTCCGGCAAGCCTGCGTAGCGGAAAAAAGTTTGCCGGGGGTGAGGCTGAAGGGTAAACGTTCCCGAGGCATCCCGAGTTGTAGGGCTGCAGGCAGCGGTTGATTTAAAATATTGGGTGGAGCAGGCTCATCAGGAATCGTTGACGGGTAAGCTGGCCTGGTAATTCCATGGCATCCAGTTGCCGGGGTTTTTGAAGACCTCGGAGGAATGCTTCTGGAGGGACACCAGGTAGTCGAAGGGATTGACATCCCCCAGGTTGCAGGTGTGGATCAGGCTCATGAACATATCACCGATGAAGGCGCCATGCTCGGTTTTGTAGAACAAACTATTTTTTCGATGAAGGATGGCTTTTTTCAGGGTCTGCTCACAAAGATAATGCCGACCTCCGGATTATGCCGCGTTGATGTGTTGACCGGCGTGGCGTG
>CAZINF010000080.1:0-15073 GCA_964540555.1 uncultured Syntrophus sp.
AAATATTTCAATAACTTGGCTTGACCCTATGCCTCCAAAGTGGTAAAGATGGGTTAAGAGAGAGCACTTGTGGAAGTTATTAAACATCGTCAAACCTCGGGTGATCGCCACTCTTGGAGGTACCCCTCTCCACGCCATACAAAAGACCCTGGAAAATAAGGGCATCGGTGCTCCGCCCCTTATGGCCACGAAGCAACTCTCTGAACTTATCGAGCGTCTATCGAGACGCATGATTCCAGAACTGCAAGTTACCCTTCCATACAGTGACAGACCCATTCCAATCGTGCCACTGTATCATCCAGCGGCGAGACCGAGAAATCGAACACTAAAAGAACAGAAAGTTGATTATCAGCGTCTGCGGGCGGTTCTTGACGCCTGCTGATGCGACGCCGGACCCATCATACATCTTTACAATGCCTGTTTCCTGGCTTTGCTCATTCAAATTGGTGAGTTCTTTCTACCACCCTACACCAGCCCGCGGCTCGGAATGAACGTCGATCGCTACCCTTTGATGCAGCCCAGGGTGCTCAGGCGCGCCACCTTCGTGGAGAGGCCGGCGCGGTGGACCACTTCCACGACTTCATCCAGGTCCTTGTATGCTTCGGGGATCTCCTCCTGGAGGGTCCCCCGTCCGGAGGCCATGACAATGATCCCTCTTTGGGCCATCTCCCGCGCAATCGACCTTCCCCGGCACGACTTCATCGCCCTGGTTCTGCTCATCACCCGCCCGGCGCCGTGGCAGGTGCTCCCGAACGTCTCGGTAAAAGCCTTCTGTGCCCCGGCAAGGACATAGGCACCCGACCCCATGTCCCCGGGGATGAGGACCGGTTGCCCCACCTTGCGGTAGGCCGGCGGCAAGGCGGCATGCCCCGGTGGAAAGGCGCGGGTCGCCCCTTTTCGATGGACGCAGAGCCGGACATCGCTTCCCGCCACCGGGAGCGTTTCGATCTTCGCGATGTTATGGCAGACGTCGTAAAGGAGCCGCATTCCCAGCTCCCGCGGACCCATCCCCAGCGTCTTTTCGAAGATCTCCCGCGTCCGGTGCATCAGGAGCTGGCGGTTAGTCCAGGCGTAGTTCGCCGCACAGGACATCGCCGCAAGATAATCCTTCCCCCGGGCGGATGAAAGCTTAGCGCAGGCAAGCTGCCTGTCGGGAAGCGGAATTCCGATCTCGTCGATATGCTTGACCATCCGTGCCAGATAATCGTCGCAGACCTGGTACCCGAGGCCGCGTGAACCGCTGTGGATCATCACGCAGATCTGCCCCTTCTCCAGGCCGAATGCAGTGGCGGCTGCGGCGTCAAAGATCTCCTCGACCCTCTCGATCTCGAGAAAATGGTTCCCCGATCCGAGCGTCCCGAGCTGGTCCTTCCCTCGTTCCAGGGCGCGGTCGCTCACCTTCTGCGGATCGGCGCCCGCCATCACCCCGCCGTCCTCGGTCATCTCCAGGTCGGCCGCTGTGCCGTAGCCGTGGCGGACCGCCCAGGCCGCCCCCTCAGTGAGGACCTGCCTTTCATCCTTTGCGGAGAGCCTCAGCACTCCGCGTGAACCGACGCCGGAGGGAATATTCTGAAAAAGCGCCGTTACGAGCGCCTGCAGACGGTCGCCGATATCCTCGGCATGCAGACGGGTGGTCATCAGACGGCAGCCGCAGTTGATATCATAGCCGACCCCGCCGGGGGAGACGACCCCCTCATCCATATCGAAAGCAGCGACGCCTCCGATGGGAAACCCATACCCCCAGTGCATGTCCGGCATCGCGAGCGATGCCGTCACGATCCCCGGCAGGTGGGCGACATTCGCCACCTGTCGAGGACCCTCGTCCGCCCCCATCCCCCGCATGAGCTTTTCGCTCGTGTAGATGATCCCGGGGACGCGCATCCCCCCCTCCGGCGGGATTTCCCAGCGCCATTCGTCGATCTTTCGGAAACGGTTCTCAGACATACTGATCACATAAAAAGTGAGTATCAGAAATCCGTTGAGGCGGCTTCGTACAAAGTCCAGAGACAAGGCGCGCGACTCCGGAGGAATGAGGCGTACTTTTTCGTACGCCGCAGTGACGAAGGAGGAAGCGCAACGCAGTATATGGACTTTTTACGAAGCCGTCAGACATCGAAAATCACCTTTGCGACTACCCCCTTCGCCGTTTCGCAGACGGATGCCTGGTGGTACGTCACCGCTTTGATCTCCTGTTTGATCCGGTGCCGGCCGGGATCGAAGAACTCGCCTCGGAGGACGGCCTTCAGTCGCTGCGGCGTCGCCTCTTGTACCAGACAGGTCTTGATCAGAAATCCCCCGCCGTTCCACATATAGAGAACCTCGCGCAGGAAATTGACCAGGAGATCCGCCGGGTCCTCGCCTGTCACGACGATTTCCCGCGCGATCCCTGCCCTGACTGTCGAGAGATCCGCCAGAAGATCGAACAGGGCAAAAGCGGCCGCCGCATAGAGCTCTTCAAGAGTCGCTGCGGACACCTCCACGCCGAGGTCGGCGGTATGGTCGAAAACCCGGTAGGCCATTCCTCGATATCCTCTGTATTCTCAAGCAAGAATCATAACCCGGGACGGCTTCGCAAAAAGCTCCAGAGGCAAGGTGCGCGACTCGCCGGCATTAGGGCATCCGGCGGATCCTAACCTCGATCCCCTTTTCATCCTTCAACAGGGGCTGAAGTTTGGACGTGTCGGTATCCGTGGTATGGTAAGGGTAGAGGATCCTGGGTTTCACCATCTGGGCGGCATCCACCGTCATCTCAGGAGTCATCGTATAGGGGAGATTCATCGGCAGAAAGGCGACATCGATCCGGCCGAGCGCCTTCATCTCCGGGATGTTCTCCGTGTCACCGGCCACATAGACCCGTTTGTCGCCGAAGGTGAGAACATACCCGTTCCCGACGCCTTTCGGGTGATAGGGCGCCCCGGGAGAGCGCATATGAACGAGGTTGTAGGCAGGAACCGCCTCGATCCGGATCCCCTCGACGGTTGTCGACTCCCCGTTTTTCAGGACGATGCCGCCCGAGAGCTTGGCGGCGCAAAGCGGGGTCATGACCACTTTGGTCCCATTTTTGCTGATTTTCCGTATCGTCTCCAGATCGAAGTGGTCCCCGTGCTCGTGGGCAGCCAGGATCAGATCGGCCTTCGGCAGACCCGAGAAGTCCCCGTACTGGCCGACCGGATCGTTGTAGATCACCTTCCCGCCGAACTCGAACATCAGCGAGGCGTGACCAATGAAGGTGATCTTGAGATCCCCACCCGCCGTCGGCAGGACATCTGTTTCGAACGCCGCGGCATCTCCGTCGGGCGCCGTCGCCATCATAACCAGCGGCATCATTAGAAAGGACAGTCTGTTCATATTTCCCTCCTCTCGAATCTCTCAGGTTCAAATTTCCCGCAGTCCGTCTGCGGACCCGATGTCAAGGACTTGCCTTGGTATTGACACAGTTGATGATTTTACCGCTTTCCCGGAAGCCGTCATTTGAAGCGCTTCGCAAAGCGAGTCCTTGAAGGGAGATTATATCGGCCTGCCGGGCTGTCGTCAATGGTCAACATATTTTTCTGATATGATTTTATCCTTGAAAAGTTTCTTTTATTTTCGTATAGTTTGCTGTAGTCAATCCTCCAACACATGTCTATAAAGCCAGCAAGTGGCCAGGATAGAAGTATTAGAGATTCGAAGCAAGATAAGCCGCACCATAACTGAAAGCCGAGCTCCATGTCATGACTGAATCGCCCGAACAGCGCGCCCGCCAGACCATCAACGCCCTTCTCGATCGCTGCGGCTGGGTCGTCCAGGACAAAAGCGCCGTCAACCTCTCCGCCGGTAGGGGCGTCGCGGTGTCAGAGCTTTCCTTCCAGACCGGCGAACCCGATTACACCCTCTTCGTGGACGGCAAGGCCCTCGGCACCGTAGAGGCCAAACCGGAAGGGCATTCTCTGACCGGCGTCGAGCAGCAATCGGCGAAATACGTCACCGGCGTTCCCTTCCGCCTGCCCCACTGGGCCTCGCCGCTGCCGTTCAGCTTCGAGTCCACCGGGGCCGAGACCCGCTTCACCAGCCGCCTCGACCCCGAACCGCGCAGCCGGGGCGTCTTTGCCTTCCACCGCCCAGAAACCCTACTCGACCTGCTCAAAAAGGAAAATCCCCTTACCCGCCGCCTCCGGGAGATGCCCCCGCTTGTCACAGCGCACCTTTGGCCTGCACAGATTGAGGCCATTAACAACCTGGAGAAATCCTTCGCGGCCGGCCGACCCCGCGCCCTCATCCAAATGGCGACCGGCTCCGGAAAGACCTTCACGGCGGTGAACTTCATCTACCGACTCGTGAAGTATGCCGGCGCGCACCGGGTCCTGTTTCTCGTGGACCGCGGGAACCTCGGTGAGCAGACCCTCAAGGAGTTCCAGCAGTTCGTCTCCCCGGTAAACCAGTACAAGTTCACAGAGGAGTACATCGTCCAGCACCTGACCGGCAACACTCTCGATGCCTCCGCCCGGGTTGTCATCGGCACGATCCAGCGCCTCTACTCCATGCTCAAAGGCGAGCAGGCGCCCGCGCCCGACCTTGATGATCTACCCATCGAGGCCGCCGAGACGCTATACAAGGAACCCGTCCCCGTCGAATACAACTCCGATTTCCCCATCGAGGCCTTCGATTTCATCGTTACCGACGAGTGCCACCGCTCCATCTACAATCTCTGGCGACAGGTCCTGGAGTACTTCGACGCCTCACTGATCGGCCTCACCGCCACCCCGTCGAAGCAGACCTTTGGCTTCTTCAGGCAGAACCTCGTGATGGAGTACAGCCACGAGAAGGCCGTCGCCGACGGCGTGAACGTCGGCTGCGACATCTTCCGAATCCGGACCCGCATCAGCGAGACGGGATCGAAGGTTGAAGCGGGCTATTACGTGGACAGACGCAACCGCCAGACCCGCAAGATCCGCTGGGAGCAGCTCGACGAGCCGCTCGCCTACGACGCCTCCGAGTTGGACAGCGAGGTCGTCGCCCCGGACCAGATCCGCACTATCCTGACCACCTTCCGCGACCGCCTTTTCATCGACATCTTCCCCGGCCGCCAGGACGTCCCCAAGACCCTGATCTTCGCCAAGGACGACTCCCACGCGGACGACATCGTCCGGATCTGCCGCGAGGTCTTCGACAAGGGGAACGACTTCTGTAAGAAGATCACATACAAGACGACCGGCGAATCGGCGAAGTCCCTGCTCCAGAAGTTCCGCAACTCCTACTTCCCTCGTATCGCCGTCACCGTGGACATGATCGCCACCGGGACCGACATTAAACCGCTGGAGATCGTCTTTTTCATGCGCACCGTACGGTCACGGAACTTCTTCGACCAGATGAAGGGCCGTGGCGTCCGCATTATCTCCGAGACCGAGATGGAACAGGTCAACCCCGGCGTCAAGCGCAAGACCCGCTTCATTATCGTCGACGCTGTGGGAGTCTGCGAGCGGGTGAAGACCGACACCCGTCCGCTGGAGCGGAAGCCCTCGGTCTCTTTCGAAAAGCTCCTCGACGCCGTCGGCCTCGGCACGACCGAAGCCGCCGTCCTGGAATCCCTGGCCGGACGCCTCATCCGCCTGGAGCGACGCCTCGACGACGAGATCATGGCAGAGGTCGTCAAGACGGCCAAGGGCCTGAGCCTCTCCAAGATCGCAAGGGAGCTCCTGGACGCCGTTGATCCCGACCGGATCGAGGCCACCGCTCGGGCCGGTCTGCCTCCCAACACCGAGCCCACAACCCGTGATCTCAAAGCCGCCGCAGAGCCCCTTGCTAAAAAGGCCGCCATCTCTCTCGCCACGAACCCCGACCTGCGGAATCTGTTGAAGAAAATCCAGAAGGCTGCCGAGCAGACCATCGACGTTATCTCCCGGGACGCGCTCCTCTACGCCGGTCCAGCCCAGCAAAGCACCCAAAACGCCGCACAGCTCGTCACCTCGTTCCGCGCATTCATCCGGGATCACCAGGCCGAGATCACCGCCCTGCAGATCCTCTACAGCCGTCCCTACCGCCTGCGGCTCACCGAACCCCTGCTCAAGGAGCTGGAGAAGAAGCTCCGCGACGAAAACGCCGCATGGAACGAGGAGGCCCTCTGGCGGGCCTTTGCCGCCGCCCAGCCGGGGAAGGTAAAGGGACGTTCCGTCGCCGACCGCTTCGCTGATCTCGTCCCGCTCGTCCGCTTCGCCCTGGAGCAGCAGCCGGTCCTGGAACCTTTCGCCGACTCCGTGCACCGGCGCTTCGACGACTGGCTCGCGCAGAAATCCGCCGCCGGCGCCTCCTTCACCCCAGATCAGCGCGCCTGGCTGGAGCTCATCCGCAACCATATCGCCACGAGCCTCAGTATCGAGCCTGGCGATTTCGATTATGCGCCCTTCAACCAGCGAGGCGGCCTGGGCCGGGCGCACCAGCTCTTCGGGGACCAACTTCCCAAACTGCTCGACGAACTCAATGAGGTGCTGGCAGCATGAAAACGAAATCTTGCCACGTCGAACTGAATTTTGGGGAACTGCCAACCCTTCCATCAGGCTGGCGGTGGGGGCAAATGGCAAACGCAGCAACCGATGAAAAGAATGCCATTGTCGATGGTCCCTTTGGTTCGAACCTCAAACTAAATGATTACATTGACCCACCAGGCATCCCCGTTCTTACAACGGCCAACCTTAGGGGAGACTATGGACCATCCAGTGTGCGATACATTTCACAATCGAAGTTCAATCAACTTAAACGTAGCGAGGTTCGCGGTGGCGACATTCTGGTAGCAAAAATTGGGTCATGCGGGCTTACCGGTGTTTATCCGGAAGGTATGCCTTCTGCTATCATCCCGGCAAATCTACTCAAGATAACAGTCCGTAAGGATTTTTCACGGAAATTTATATTTCATTATCTTAACTCACCTGTCTTCTCGCAATTTCTCAATAAGATAATCACTGCCACAGCACAGCCAGCTTTCAACGTGACGAAATTCCGTATGCTACCTCTGCCGCTTGTCAGCAAACAGCAGCAAACTACCTTAGTGGCGGAAATTGAGAAGCAATTAGCGAGACTGGAGGCGGGAGTGGCGGCACTCAAGAGGGTGCAGGCAAACCTCAAACGCTACCGCGCCGCCGTCCTCAAGGCCGCATGCGAAGGCCGCCTCGTCCCCACCGAGGCCGACCTCGCCCGCAAGGAAGGCCGTACCTACGAAACCGGCAGGCAGCTCCTTACCCGCATCCTCACCGAGCGCCGCCGGAATTGGCAAGGCTGCGGTAAATACATAGAACCCGCCTCACCCGACGCCAAAAACCTCCCGCCAATTCCCGAGGGTTGGACATGGGCAACGCTTGAAGCACTAGGCGAAGCATTGGGTGGATGCGCTTTCGAAAGCAAGAAGTTTTCTACAAAAGGCTACCAAGTTCTAAAAATGGCAAACATACGAATTGGGCAAATTGATCTAACTCAGAGACCTTCATTTATTGAAGATATCACACCTGAGCAATTAAAAAAATTCACCCTTCGTGAAGGCGATCTCGTAGTCACTTTGACTGGAACACGAAAAAAACGTGATTATGGATATGTAGCCGTAGTGAAGACACAGAGTGGTCTTTTGTTAAATCAGAGGATAGCACGTCTTCGTCCGTTTCCCGATGTCATTCCGGCTTTTCTTCAGCTCGAAATGCAGACAGAGCATTACCGGGACAGTTTCTTCTCCCATGAGACAGGTAATGTTGGCCAGGGCAATGTTGGAATGGCTGCTGTCACCAAAGAAACTATTACCCTCCCTCCCCTGGCCGAACAGAAGCGTATCGTGGCTGAGGTGGAGCGGCGGTTGAGCGTCATCGAGGAACAGGAAACGATGGTTTCCGCCAGTCTCCGGCGCGCCGCCCGTCTTCGCCAGTCCATTCTTCAACAGGCCTTTGAAGGTCATCTTGTTCCCGTAACAAACGATGAGGATCAGGCTATATGAAACTCGATTTAAACCAAGAAGATTTTCTAGCCACTTTGTCGAGTGAAGATGTCGACTTGGAAGCCAAAAAGGCCATTGGGCAAGACGGAAAAGGAGATTTACCGGATAGTTTCTGGGAAACTTATTCGGCAATGGCCAATTCAGATGGGGGCTATGTATTATTAGGGGTCGAGGAAAAACCTCTAAAACATTTCCGTCTCATCGGAATTGAGGAACCGGAACGCGTGTTGAAAAAGCTGTGGGATTGTCTCAACGACCGGGACAAAATTAGCGCTAATCTGCTTACCAATCAAGATATTGTCACCAAGCGGGAGGATGATAAGAATTACATTATCGTCCGCATTCCAAGGGCTTCACGAAGCCAACGACCCGTCCATCTAAAAAAGCATCCCTTTGGAAACACGTTTCGCCGACACTTCGAAGGAGACTACCGTTGTGACGATGAAACCGTCAAACGGATGATTGCAGACAATGTTGAAGAAATTCGAGATTCCAAGACGTTGAATACCTTTGACCTCGGTGATATTGATATGGAGACATTCAAGGTCTATCGACAGCATTTTAAAAGCAATAAACACCGATTTTCGCGGAGCTATAACCGTCATTTGAGGACAAGATTTTAATGCCTCCGTCATTGGAACTTCAGGTTCAGTTTGGCGCCGTCGAGCCAAGAGATGGACTGCGGCAGCCGATGCCAGGGAACGTCCCTCAGGATCGGGTTGTGCGCCCTGCGAGGATAGGTCACCTGCACCGCGCCGGATGTGATGTCCACGTCGGCCTTTCCCCTGATAAAATGGCGAAAGATCTTCTGGGCGTCGCACTGCTCGAAGCCCCTGAGCTTTTGGGCCAGCATGCTGTAGAGGGTGTCGGCGATCATGGTCATCAGGATGTCGAAGTGCACCTTCACCAGAATGGGAGAAGACAGTGCGTTGAGGTTGAAGAACTTGACCGCCTCGGAGATGACATTCTCCACCCGCCACCTGCGGGCGTAGTCGCTGACGATACGTTCCGCCGGGGCCGTAAGATCGTTGGTGATCAGGAAGGCCGGCTCCTCGCGGCCATTTCCCCGGAGGATGATTTGCCGGACCTGCCCTTCATAATCTTTGAGAGGGACAAGGGATTGATGGATGTAAGGATCGGGATACTTTCGTTTGTCGTGGGGGATGTGGATCCTCTCCCAGGGCTTGAGTTTCTCCAGATTCCCGACCAGTTTCTTCCCCCGCCGCCGGAGGGTGATGAACCGGGTTCCCTGACTGTTCAGGAGGGACAAGTGCTCATAGGTGGTGAACTTGGAATCAAAGACAAAGGTAGAGGCGACGCCTTTGTGAACCTTCTGCCAGAAGGACAGAACATTGAGAACCTGTTCATTGGCCTCGTCCTTCATGAGGTCGGCGGCCGTATAGAGAACCAGTTTGGAGGAAGCGTCCTGGGCAAAGAGGGTCAAGGCCCCTTTCATCCGTTTCCCTCTGGCCCCGGCCCAATGCTCTTGAAGGACGGATTCCTCTCCGTAATGGGGGATGGTGTGAAAGTCCAGATTAATGATGCTCCCGTCGTACAGACCAAGACGGACAGCTTTTTTTACAAAGGCCTGCTGAAGCTTCAGGATGTGAACCTCGTCGAGGGAATAGGAATAGATGGACATGGCTGTACACTTGGGCAGGACATTCAGACCGGCAAACAGACCCAGGCCGGGATCGAAGGCATGGTCTCCCATGTGACCGTACCGCTCCGTGCCGATGAGTTTCAGGGCCAGAAAGGACAAAAAATAGCTGACCGCCGGAATGATCTTGCTCCCCGGCAGGCCGGCGGAACGGATCAGCTCCGACACTTGAAACTTCTCCAGAAACGGAACAAACAGAAAGGCCCCCGCGGATTCGCAGGTAAAATGTCGCCCCTCCATCTGACCGATAGCGATGCCTGTTGTTTTCTGCGGAACTTCCGCTCCCTTGACGGTCAGACCGATCTTCAGGCGAGTGCGACGGGGAAGCTTGGGGAATCCCTCTTCTGCAAGAACCCTCTCCACCGTTCGGACGGAGATGTCCACCCCCTCTTCGGAAAGCAGTTGGGCGATCTCTCCCGCCGAGAGCTCTTTCTCTCTCCAGGTTCGGATCTTCCGGCGGGTCTCGGCGGTCACCCGGTAACGAGAGAAGCCTTCTTCCGGAACAGGTTCTGCAAAGTCAAATTTGCCGGTGGTGAACTGATGTCTCATCAGGCGAACATATCCGGCGGAGTATCCAAAGCGTTCCGCCACGGCTTCCGCCGGCAGACGGTCCACGAAGGAGGCCCGGAGGGCTTCGTACCGTTTCTGCCATTCATGGATCGGCCTTGTGAAGTAGGTGGCGTCGCGCATGGAAATGTTATATAGAATGACGGTTAGGATGTCAAGATATATTTTGTTAAAATACAATATAGTCACGAAGGCATCAATCGCAGCCAAACTGGACGACGGAAAGTATTTCCTTGTATTTATAATTACTTTAGCATTCATGAACGTCAAATGACCTTGAAGATGCCTTCGATAATTTTAAATTCTGACGGCGGCAGATCTCTTAGCAAACCGTCATTCGATATAACATTTTCAGGGACCGTCGAAACCAAGAGAAGATGTAACATGTTTTCTTTATTATATTATTTTTAGGTGGCTCCATCAAGAGCCGACGAAAATCTTATGTCAAATTGCTCCGCGAAAATCGGTGATAAATGAAACCAGAAATAATATCTGACGTCACGCGAATACAGGATGGTTCGTGACACCGGAACAGATCAAGAAACTTGAAGCCACAATCTGGCAGTCGGCTCTGGATGACCTGAAGGCAGACGGTACATTCGAAAAAATCTACCGCCGCTACCTTCCAAATGCGGACCTGAATGATCTGTTGAAAAAATAGCGACGCATGCCGTGCGGGACATGTCATCGCCGCTTCCCATGCCGCTCAGGTTCCAAATACAAGGTTGCATTTTCGGTTATCAGGATATTATTGAAAACAGGAAGAAAGATGGCATTATTGGGGGATGATCTGGGGCAACCATAACTTTCTGAACTCGTTAGGCTGATAAATTTCCGTGATGTAGTAGATTATGAATGGAAATCGTGATATTGTCTGTGTACATGAAATGCAGTTTAATGTTCCGTCACGTATACCCGTGCTGGAGGGCAATATAGACTGGCTGACAAAGACCCCATTTCCGAGAGAAGATCGGGGTTTTTTATTCCATATCAGGAGGTCGTAGAGGATTTTTATACCGATCCGCATAAAGCGCCATGATAAAAACAATGATTATCCGTAAGCATCAGACACAATGATCTTTATTACCGAATAATCACAATTCCCGTCGGCGTCTTATACGGCAAATATTGCGGTGTTTGGTTTTTTATAAGGATACATATATACACTGTTAGGCGGAAAGAGGTGAAATATGACTGAACGTAATGCCACACGAACGCTCGGTGCAGTAATTTACAAGAATTTTGAGCTCATTGATCTGTTCGGACCGCTGGAGATGTTCGGGAACATCGTACCGGGGATAAAGATCGTAACAGTGGCTGAGCAACTGGGCCCCATCCGTTCGGCCCAAGGCCCCAAAACGATCGCGGAGTATGGCTTCAGCGAATGCCCTCGATTAGACTTGATTCTGCTCCCCGGTGGGATTGGGACCATGGAACAACTTAATAACGCAGCCATGCTCGCGTTTCTTAAGGATCGTTCGCTCTCAGCTGAAGTCACCATGTCCGTATGCTCGGGTTCTGCGATTTTGGCGAAAGCGGGTTTACTTGACGGGCGACGTGCAACCTCTAACAAACAATTCTTTAGTCTTGCAACCAGTCAGAGTGACAAGGTCAAATGGATTGCGGAAGCCCGATGGGTGGAAGACGGTCCGTTTGCAACGTCCTCTGGCGTCTCTGCGGGCATCGATATGGCGCTCGCCATCATCACACGGCTCTTTGGACGAGAGCGGGCGCAGTTGATCGCTAACCTCACAGAGTACGTATGGCAAGATGATCCCAACCGCGATCCCTTTTACAAGTTCCTCAATCAGGGTAAGCTTTAGAATCGGCTCGAAGTAAGTGGGCGAACATAAATGTAACTAACGCCTGAACAAGACTATTCAGGGAGTTCCGAGGGAGTTCCGAGAACAGTATACTTAATTATCAGAAATACAGGAATGGGATCAGCCCTTGACGAAGGACATTTTTGCCTAACCAGTCAATCAACCCGACCGGGAAATACGGTCGGTGGTTTTTCTGCCAGGTTAATGGCCCGGCGGGTTATCTCTATCGTTGGGCGTAAATATTAACCACATGAATGACCGCTGCAACCGCTATCTTTTTAGAGGCATAAACCAGAAAATGTATCAGAACTCTGGTGGAGTTTTGTATCCCATGCAGATGAATTATCCCTTTACCTACGTTTTTAAGGCTGATGGTTCAATAAAAGCTGACGGCAGTGCTATAGCTGGACCTTCAATACAAAATGCAGTTTTAGGGCATCAAATTAACTCTAAGAGATTTCCGACCTCCGGAATATCTACAACACCAATCTTCGAACGTGCTAAATACTATGCTACGAATGGTGGCGCGTTTTCTTTGGGTTATGTCTTTAAGATCGATAGGGAGTTATTTGAAAGATTTAGAATCGAAGAATACATTGTATCAGAATGGGTCGAGAATCCAAGCAAACCTGAAGATGAAGAGGTGATTCTTGTTTCTCAATCCCTAAAAGAGTTGCATACACAAGTCATTGTAAAAATAATAGAGGTCAGCGCCCAACCTGGCGCTGGAGAGGGACGCTCGTAAACTCGCGCCCCTCAGCTTTTCGTTAGATGCTAAGGAGGTCCACATGCGCACGCTTTTCATAGTTACAATTATCGCGCTGATCATCGGTTGTGCCCACAATTCAGTTTCTGTGATGGAGTGGTGGAGTCGCGCCACCCTAATTGACGCCTCCGGCAATATTTGTGAAGGCAGGGCTGTATTCCATTTCTCATACCGAGACGGGACCATTGAAATACCAAACTCAAAATATGGTGCTCTATCTGGGAGGTTCACCACCCAAACGCCTAGTGCTTCTCGTTCCAGCGCTGGGTTTGCCGTAGCAGCCTCTGGCAGAGATACGATTGTGGTGCCTACGCTTTCTGCACAGACGGTTCAAGCTGGTAACAGCTATGGCACGGCATACCTTCAGGCCCACGGAAAGGTCGTGCTCAAATGTAACATCGGCGTTGACTTTACGTCCCGGGGTTTGGGGGATGCACAGATGGTTGGTTCAGGCATCTGCGCTGACGCATCGGGAGAACAATCACAATTGATGTTTGGTCGCTAATGCTTTGCAATAACCGCCTCTAACAATTGCGTCAACTCAGACGCTCACTACGCTCGCTCCGGTTACTTCTACGTTACATAATTTCAAATGGTAATTATTAACATTTCACAGATGCCCGTATCCTTGACTCGTAGGTGCACACAATAACCAACGGCGCTTTTAATTGTTAAGGGGTTCGGGTTGTAAGCTGCTACAAAAGCGCATCGGCCTCCCTCACTGACTACAATAAAAAACAATTGAGGCTTGTTGATATTCTCAATCTGATCCCGTATAAAGCAAATATAATTCATCTTGTGGGCCATGCCATGAAAATGGGGCGATAAAATTGCCGATCACAACACAATTGCTGTAATTCAGGGCAACAGGGACGTGTCGGAAACGGGTTTCGTAAAAAGGAGGAGCAAAGGCGGGAAGGTGGTCGTCGGCCTGGATGATCAGGGAAATCCGACAGGCTTGAGCATAGGCAAGGATACCTCCAATAGAAAGGAGAAAGGCAAATGGTGAAAAGGACAATTTTGGCTGTTGTGGCGGTGTTTATCGCGTGGTCGATTCTGGATTTCATCCTGCACGGATTGCTTCTTCGACCCATCTATGTGAATACAGCAAGCCTGTGGCGCCCGATGGACCAGATGAACATGCCGCTCATGTATTTCGTTACATTGGTATTCACGGTATGTTTCGTGCTGATCTATAGGCTTCTGGTCGGACAGAAATCGCTGGCCACGGGCATTCGATTCGGAGCGCTCTTTGGACTGGCCACCGGCATCTCTATGGGTTTCGGCTCCTACAGCTATATGCCGATTCCTCTAACGCTTGCATGGAGTTGGTTCCTTGGAAGCTGGGTCGAAGCAATTGCAGCGGGAGCCATTGTCGGAGCGATAATAAAATTATAAAGTGAATTTGTAATGATGATTCTCCGGAAAGAGAGGTGAGCCGCATGAAGGGACTTTCCCGCTGGGGTGGCTGGACGGCCCTGAAGAGAGTCGGCTGGAATATTGGTCTGATGTGCGCAGGGAGCGTTCTGATCGGTGTGGGGATCAACGGGATATTGATTCCACACCGCTTCGTCAGCGGCGGGGTGACGGGGCTTTCGCTCCTCCTCCATTATCTCGTGCCGTCCCTCTCCGTCGCCGTGATCTACATCGTCGCGAACGTGCCGCTTTTTCTGTCCGGCTGGTTTTTCGTCAGCCGCCGGTTCTTCCTTTACAGCATCATCGGGACGCTACTGTTTTCCGGCGCCGTCGCCTGGGTGGATGTGACCGTTCCGGTCCAGGATAAACTTCTGGCCGCCATCCTGGCCGGCATCATCATGGGGGCGGGTTCGGGGATCATCTTAAAATCGCTGGGATCGGCGGGTGGAACGGACATCCTGTCGGTGATCCTCCTCCAGCGTTTTTCCATCCGTCTGGGAACGACCAGACTCACCTTTAACATCCTGGTTCTGGTGGGGTCGGCCCTGTTGTTTTCCCTCGAGGACGCACTCTATACCCTCATCTACCTTTACGTCTCCTCGAAGATCGTTGACCTCGTGGTTACGGGTCTGAGCCAGCGAAAGGCGATTTTCATCATCTCACCCCGGTGGGAGGAGATCTCCCGCGGCATCCTTAGTGAGATTCACCGTGGCGTTACGATCCTGCACGGTCAGGGAGGGTATTCGCAACTGGAGCAGCAGATCCTCTATACGGTCTTGACCTTTCGGGAACTGGCCACCTTGAAATTGATCGTCCGCCGCAACGATCCGGCCGCCTTAGTACTCCAATTCATAAATACGGTTACGTAAAATGATCTTGATTTCTGACAA
>CAZINF010000081.1:0-7252 GCA_964540555.1 uncultured Syntrophus sp.
TTATTACATCTATATATCCGTTTTTTGCTGATTTACTCTTAAACTCCTGTCAGAGTGTGTCATAGATTGTCCGCACCTTGTCAATAGTATACTCAAGAAATCACCAGTGTCAGGCATGCTGAACAAAACGTTCAATCTGGTCAATTTTTCCAATCAGCTCATTAACAGGTTTGCAAACTGCAATATCCCGCTTCAGCTCCTCAAGCTGATACTCTATATCAAGCCGCGCCTTTTCATTCAAAAAACTCTGCTTAAACTCGGGATTTTGCATCTGCTGCTTTAGATATTCTTTTGCAGTACTCATGTCATGCTCCTTGTTCTGCCATGCGCATTGTCATTGTGCGCTGAATTTCCGATACCGGCGTTTTCTGCGTCTTTTTCACAAAGCCATGCGAAAAGATGATCTTACGATCTGCCTGATAAAAAAGAGCGCCCTGGCAATTCTGTTTTCAAAGCTAACACGCATTTCAAATATACCATCCGTCAAATTCTTTGAGAGATTCTCTTTGGGATTCAAACCATGGAGCAAAGACATTTATTAACACGTTCGCTTAAACCGGATGAACCAAAAAGATATTTCCCTTGCCGGGAATCCCCACCCTGTCGGCGAGCAGCTTCACCAGTCGGTAGTGGCCTTAGCCGGCTGAATCGGTTTTTTTCATGAGGGCTGTAAGGCCCCCGGAATCCCTGCTCAGGATCAGCGACTTGAGGACATGGAGGTTCTTTTCATACATCTCCAGGATCCCCTGCATATTCAGGTTTCCTGCGAGGAGCCCCGCGTAGAGTTCGGGACGGGCGCCGAACACCTTTGCGAAGATCGCCCGCTTCGTCCGGAAGACGGGGGTCGAAAAGGCATCGAGCGTCGATTCCGCAACGCCGGAATCCCTCAGTGTCAACCCTGCGAGGATCGTATCCAGATGGGTCAATCCCTGGACGAAGGCCATCATCCGGTCGTGTTCCCCGGGCGTCGTCACCGTGACGCGGGCGCCGCCCTTGGTGAAGAGCCCTTCCATCCGGCTGAGCCACCTTTCTCCCCGGGCCGGGCACAGGACGATGTTCTGGCCTCTGAGCGAGGGGCAATCCGGGCCGAAGAGGGGGTGGCAGCCGACGACCTCCGCGCTCGTCGCCTTCAGCATTTCCCGGACAGGCCCTTCCTTCAGCGAAGTGAAGTCCATAAGGAGCGAGTCGGAGGGGAGATGCGGCCCCACGCGCCGGATGACGTCCGGGGTTGCCGCGATGGGGACGGAAACGATGACGACCCGGCAGCGGGTCGTGAGCTCCGGGAGGGGCATCCCCTCGCTCCTCCCCACCACATGAACAGGATAACCCTCCCCGCTGAAGAACGAGACGAACCATCTGCCGATTCCCCCCGTTCCGCCGATAATGCCGATCTCAAATTCGTTCATCGCTGACTCTTCATAATCATTCGTTTCCGAAGCCGTCATGATCTAATGGCCTTCTGACGCATCAGATGATCCGCAATGACGATCGAGACCATCGCTTCGCATACTGGAACGATCCTTGGGATGACCGACACGTCGTGCCTGCCGCCTATCGTGACGACGGCGGGACGGCCATGCACGTCGATGGTCTCCTGGGGGCGGGCGATCGAGGGGATCGGTTTGCATGCTGCCCGGATGACGATCTCGGCGCCGCTCGTGATCCCCGCCAGGATCCCCCCGGCGTGGTTGGTCCGGAAACCCTCCGGACCGATGGGGTCGTTGCATGCGGAGCCGGTCATCCGCGCGGCATCGAAGCCTGCTCCGATCTCCACCCCTTTGACGGTCCCGATCCCCATGAGGGCGGAGGCGAAATCGGCATCGATCTTTCCGAAGACCGGATCGCCGAGACCCGGCGGGCAATTCCGGACGACGATCTCGACGATCCCGCCGAGCGTATCGCCTGCGGCGCGGGCGTCCTCAAGCCGTGCTACCATGCATCTTTCCGCTTCCGGATCGGGGCAGCGCAAGGGACTCGCCTCCGCCGCGGCCAGGGAGAGAGGGCGGGCAGCGATACCGCCCAGCTCCCTCGTCCAGGCGCTGACAGTCACCCCCGCCTGCGCGATCACCCTGCGGGCTATGGCGCCGGCGGCCACCCGCCCTGCGGTCTCCCGGCCGGAAGCGCGCCCGCCGCCCCGATGATCGCGGATCCCGTATTTTGCCTGGTAAGTGATATCCCCGTGCCCCGGGCGGAAGAGGTCGCGCAGGCCGTTGTAAGCGTCGCTTTGGGGGTCGCGGTTGCGGATCATTAGCGATATCGGGGTCCCCGTTGTTTTCCCCTCGAAAACGCCGGAAAGGATCTCAACCCGGTCCGCTTCGCTCCGGGCGCTTGACGACGGAAGAGCTCCCGGCCTCCGCCGGTCGAGCTCCATCTGGATATCCGCCTCGGAAAGGTCGATCCCGGGCGGGCAGCCGTCGATGATCGCCCCGGTCGCCGGACCGTGGGACTCTCCCCACGTGGTGACCTTGAACAGGACGCCGATGGTGTTTCCGGACATCGTCATATCTCCTTTCCTTTGATGATCTTATCCTCCCGGGAGACCCGTTCCCGCAGGCCGTTTCGGATCACCTCCACTACCCGGTCGGCACCGATCCGGGTCGTGTCGACCGCCAGATCGGCGAGACGCTTGTAGAGCGGCTCCCGTTCCGTCATGATGACATTCATTTCGCCTATGCTGCTCTTGTCCGACAGAGAGGGCCGTTCGGCGCCGGTTGCGACGTCCTTTTCCATCCGTGCGGCGATCGTCTCAGGAGCGGCGAAAAGCCACACGAAAATCCCTTTTCTCTTCAGGCTTTCAATGTTCCGTGCATCGAGGATAGCGCCGCCCCCCAGGGCGATGACGCTCTGATCGACGCCGGAGAGCCCACGGATGACCGCCGTCTCCGCCTCGCGGAAGGCCTGCCATCCCTGCTCGGCGACGATTTGGGGGATGGTGCGCTCTATCTGCCGCTCGACCAGCTCATCGGTGTCGTAAAAGGGGCGCCCCATGCGCTCGGCCAGACGCCGGCCTGCCGTTGTCTTACCGGTGCAGCGGTACCCCATGAGGATAATGTTCATCAGAGTCCTTCCAGGGCGCTCCAGAAGCCGGGGAAGGATTTTCCGACACACTCCTCCCCTTCGATGATCATCCCTGGCACGACGAGCCCGAGGACGGCAAAGCTCATAGCGATCCGGTGGTCGTTGTAGGTCGCGATCGCGGCGCCGCGGGGGCTTCCCCCCGTGACGGCGATGCCGTCTGCGGTCTCTCCGGCATCTATTCCCGTCTTCCTGAGTTCGTTCACCATGGCGGCCAGGCGGTCGCTCTCTTTAAGGCGGAGATGGGCGACGTTCCGGATGACGCTCCGTCCGGGCCGCAGGGCCGAGAGCGCCGCCAGCGTCGGCACCATGTCGGGCATGGAACCCAGGTCGAAGGTCATCTCCCCTCCCGGCAGCTCGACACCTTCGATCTCGACGTGATTCTCACCTCTGAGGACCCGGCAGCCGAGGCGCTCCAGGAGCGTCAGAAAGGCGATATCCCCCTGGCGCGTTCGTGGGTTAATGTTCTCCACACGCACCCGGCCCTTCAAGAGGGCGGCGGCGAGGAAGAAATAGGAGGCGGTTGAGACGTCCCCTTCGATCCGGTATTCGCGTCCCCGGTAACACTGACCGCCTTGTACCACGTAGCGGCCGGTCCCGTCCACAGCGACATCGACGCCGAAAGCTTCCATCGTCTCCACGGTGAGGGCGATGTAGGGGAGGGAAGGGACCCGTCCCTCCAGGGTGATGACCGTGTCTTCGTCGGAGAAGGGGGCGGCGATCAGGATCGCGGAAACGTACTGGCTGCTTTCGATGTCCTTGAGGATCACCTCTCCGCCCCTCAGACGGCCTCCCCGAATGGTCACCGGCGGATAGCCTCGGTTTCCGTCCGTCCGGACATCGACCCCGAGGACCGTGAGGGCCTCAAGAAGAGGCTTCATCGGTCTTTCCCGCAGGCGGGGATCCCCCGTCAGGACAACCGGCCCCTCACCGAGGGAGGCGACTCCCGCAAGGAGGCGCATCGCCGTGCCGTTGTTCCCCAGACGGATCTGACGGGAGGGACGGGCAAGTCTTCCATTGATCCCGCAAACAGCCATATTGGTGCCTTCGATCCGGATGCCGGCGCCCAGATCGCCGAGCGCGGCTCCGAGAATTCGTGTATCCTCAGACAGAAGGACATCCTTGAGAATCGATTCTCCTTGTGCGAGGGCGGCGATGACCATCGCCCGCTGCGTGTAGCTCTTCGATCCGGGGATCCTGACCGTCGCGTCCAGGCGGTCGAGCGGTTTAATCTCCACCATTTTCCGCCAACCTTTCCATAACCACCTGCCGCATGACCTCCCGCGGCGGCTCCATCCCCGTCCAGAGCCGGATCTGCTCCGCCCCCTGATGGACGAACATGCCGACTCCGGAGCGGACGGCGCATCCCGCCGCCTCGGCCTCCCTCAGAAGCCGCGTCCTGACGGGGTTGTATATCATATCCATGACCTGCGGAAAATGGACAAGGAACTTTTTTTCCAGGGGCATCCGATCCATGTCCGGAAACATCCCCAGCGGCGTCGTGTTGATTAGGCAGTCCGCCTCCAGGCGGCCGATCTCCGCGGGAAGAGCCCAGCGGCAGCCGAAACTCGCGGCCAGCGCCCTGGCCTTCTCCACCGTCCGGTTGACGACGACGGCTGTTCCCCCCGCCTGGATAAGTGCGAAGACGGCCGCCCGTGCCGCCCCACCGGCGCCGAGGATGACGAAGGTCTTGCCCCGTATCCCGATCCAGTCTTCCAAATCCCGTGCCAGTCCCGGACCGTCCGTATTGTATCCCGTGAGCCTCCCGTCGCGGTTGACAATCGTGTTCACCGCCCCGATCGCGGCTGCATTTGCATCCACCTCATCAAGGAACGCCATGACTGTTTCCTTGAAGGGGATGGTGATGCTTGCCCCCCGGATACCGCTTTCGCGTACCTGCCGGACGACCTCGGCCACGTCCTTCACCCGGTAAGCGGTGTAGGAGGCGGTGAGTCCCATCTTCGCAAAAGCCGCGCGGTGCATGAGCGGCGAGAGGCTCTGCGCGACGGGATCGCCGAAGAGGGCGAAGGATGCGGGATCATTCATTGCGTTATCCTTCCTCCAATAGCCGGCTGATCTCCCGCATCTGATGGATCGTCAACTGGCCGGGCGCCGACGCCTCTTCCGGCTCCAGCGAAGCGTAAGCGATGACGGAGCCGAGCAGGGGCGCCGTGATCCGGCTGATCTTTCCCCGCCTTCCCATGCAGAAGGCGATGATCGCCTGGTTCCTCAGCCGGGCGTATGGGATGAGCTCCAGAGTCCTCAGACAGTCGGCGGTGTCGTTTGCATGGGTGACGATCTTGACGATTGCGGGGACGTCCGCCATGCACTCCTCCAGTTTTGCCTTCAGGAAGTCCAGGGGAGGCGTCCCGGAAAAGTCGTGCCAGGAGACGATCAGTTTCGCGGAGGTTCCGGCAATCGCCTCCCGGAGACCTGCCTTCAGGGCGGGGTCAGTGGCCGTTTCGATATCCACATAATCGGCGCCCAGACGCACCGCTTCCCTGAGTAACTCGACCCGTTCCTCCTCCGTCCCGGTGAATCCTCCGCCCTCTTGACGGCTTCGGTTCGTGACGATCACCGGGGTACGGCGTGTTGTTAAGAGCCGTTCCAGATCGGCGCCCGGAATTTTATCGATCCTGAGCTCGACAAGGTCGGCCAGAAGCGCGGCGCGCTCCATCTTCTCGATGGCCGCATCGGCTGTCGCGGCGTAGATGGGAATGCAGATCATGCGAGCTCCTCGCCCCGGGGATAGGACCCCAGGACCTTGAGGAAGGCCGTTCTGTTTTTCAACTCGGCAAGGCACTCCTGCGTCTTCTCCTCGGCGATGTGCCCGGCAAAGTCCGCGAAGAAGAGGTATTCCCATATCCGGTCCCGCATCGGGAAGGATTCTATGCGCATCAGGTTGATCTCGGCATCGGCGAAGGGGGTCAGCGCCCGCTGCAGGGCGCCCGGGACGTGGGGCGTACCGAAGAGAAGGGAGGTCTTATCGCGGCCGGTGGCCCCTCCGCCGCCCTTTTCCGCCCTCGATCCGATGACGAGAAATCGGGTCGTGTTGGCGGGGTTGTCCTCGATTCCCTCCCCCAGGAGCTTCAGGCCGTAAGTCTCGGCGGCGAGTTCGCTCGCAACGGCGGCCGCCCGTTTGTCCTCCCGCACCCGCCGGGCCGCGCCGGCGGTGCTTTCCACCTCGACGAGGGAGACGCCGGGGAGGTGGGTCCGCAGCCACACCTGACACTGGGCGAGGGCCTGGGGGTGGGAGTAGACCTTGCGGATCGCATCCAGGTCGTCACAGCTCGCCAGAAGACAGTGCCGGACCCGAAGGAACACCTCCGCCCGGATCGAGAGCGGGGTCGAGATGAGACGGTCCAGCGTGGCCTTGACCGAACCTTCGGCGGAGTTTTCGACAGGGACGATCCCCCACCGTTCCCTTCCTCTTTCCACCTCGTCGAAGACCTCCGGGATCGTGACGGTCGGTATCGCGGCGATCCCTCCGCCGAAGTGGGCAAGAGCCGCCTGATGGGAGAAGGAGGCCTCCGGTCCCAGGAAGGCGACGGTGGTCGGCGTCTGGAGAAAGCGCGACGCGGAGAGGATCTCCCGGAAGATTCCCCGGAGGGCCGCCTCCGAAAGGATACCGTCGTTGAGTGTCTCCAGATGCCGGTAGACCATCGACTCGCGGGAGGGATCGTAGACATCCCACCCGGCGACCCGCTTGGTCCTGCCGATCTCGACCGAGACGGCTGCCCGCTCGTTGAGGAGACGGACGATCTCCCGGTCCGTTTGCTCGATCTTCGCTCTGAACTCCTGCAGGATATCCTGTCTCATCTGTGCAATCCTTCCAGCGTTTTTTTCATCATCCTCTCCGGTATCCCTCCGTTCACGATGGGAACCCCCAGCTTCTTGAGCAGGACAAAATGGACGGTCTCCCCTTTTTTCTTCTTGTCCCGCGCGATTCGGGCGACGATCTCCTCCAAATCCAGGTTTCCGGGTATCCGGTCGGGGAGTCCGACCGCCCGGATGACCGACACGATCCGCCGCCGGTCGTCCGCCGGCAGGTAATGAAGCTGCTCCGAGAGGATCGCCGCCGCCGCCATGCCGATCGCCACGGCTTCTCCGTGGGAGAGCAGGTAAGCGGATGCCGCTTCGACGGCGTGGCCGACGGTATGGCCGAAATTCAGAATCC
>CAZINF010000081.1:7352-14948 GCA_964540555.1 uncultured Syntrophus sp.
TAAGCGGATGCCGCTTCGACGGCGTGGCCGACGGTATGGCCGAAATTCAGAATCCTCCGGAGCCCCCGATCACACTCATCGAGCTCGACAATCCCCTTCTTTATCCGGCAGGCGGTTGTGATGATCTTCTCGAGAAAGGCGGATTCCCGAAGGCCGCCGGCCGCCGCAGCGGCCTCGACGGCATCCAGGAGTTCCGGGGCCTCGATAGCACCGTATTTGATCACCTCGGCAAGGCCGCTGCGGAATTGCTCGTCGGGGAGCGTCTCCAGAAAAGCAAGGTCGATGAAGACCTCCTTCGGTTGGTGGAATGTTCCCAGGATGTTCTTGCCGGCGTCGGTATCCACCCCTGTCTTCCCTCCGATGCTGCTGTCCACCTGGGCCAGGAGGGTCGTCGGGATCTGGATGACCGGGATTCCCCGCATGAAGATCGAAGCGGTAAAACCGGTGAGATCGCCGATGACGCCGCCACCCAGGGCGATCAGTGCGGTTGACCGGTCTGCGCCGAGGGCGATCAGTTTTTCGACGACGGAAAGGACCGTCTGCATCCCCTTTGCAGCTTCGCCGGGGGGCACGGTGATCCGCTCGACGCGAAGGTCCGTCTTTTTCAAGGCGGCTTCCACCCTCTCCCCATGGAGGGCGTCGATGTGGGTATCCGTGACGATGACATACTTCTCGGCCCAGTTGTTTTTCGCCAGGATCAGCCCCATACGGTCCAGGATCTTCTCGCCGATGTGGATCTCATGAGAGTTTCCCATCTTCCGGTCGAGGTTCACTTTCAGCTTGTTCATCAAAGCCTCCCAATGCCGTTGCGCATCGTGTCTGCGAGGAGGGCTACCTCGTCCATGAGCCGGTAGAACTGCTCCGGCCGGAGCGACTGGGGCCCGTCCACCAGGGCCTTCTCGGGTTCCGGATGGATCTCGATGATGGCGCCGTCCGCCCCGACGGCCACGGCCGCCCGGGTGAGAGGGATGACATATTTGGCGTGACCGGAGGCGTGGCTCGGATCGACGATCACCGGCAGGTGGCTCAATTCCTTCAGGACGGGAACCGCGCTGATGTCGAGGGTATTCCTGGTTGTTGTCTCGAACGTGCGGATTCCCCGTTCGCACAGGATCACCTGCTCGTTACCCCCGGAGAGGATGTATTCCGCCGACATGAGGAGTTCCTCGATCGTCGTCATCATCCCCCGCTTGAGGAGAATGGGCTTCCGGCAGTGGCCGACCTTCTTGAGGAGGGCGAAATTCTGGATGTTCCGCGCGCCGACCTGGAGGATATCGCTGTACTCTTCGACCAGGTCGACATCGGTCGTGTTCATGACTTCGGTCACGACCGGCATCCCTACTTTTTCACCGACCTTTTTAAGGAGTTTCAGCCCCTCCTCCTCCAGACCCTGGAAGCTGTAGGGTGAAGTCCGGGGCTTGAAGGCCCCGCCCCGGAGGATCTTCGCCCCCGCCTTTCTGGCGATATAGCCGGATTCCATCAACTGTTCTTCGCTCTCTACGGTGCAGGGACCGGCCATGACGATGAATTCGCCCCCGCCGATTTGCACCTCCCCGATCCGGATGATCGTGTTTTCCTCCCTGAACTCCCGGCCGGCGAGCTTGTAGGATTTGAGGATCGGGATGCACTTTTCCACGCCGGGGAGGAAAGCCGCCGCTTTCAGATGGACCCTGCCCCTGTCGTCGCCGATGGCGCCGATGATCGTCCTTTCCACCCCCTGGGAAATGTGTGGTTTGTAGCCCACGGACGTGATCCATTCGATCACATGGTCGATCTGTTCCTGTGTGACATTTTTTTTCATCAGAATAATCATGGTTCACCTCGAATAAAAATGGCCGTGGTGATCTCGGCGCTGCCACCACGGCCATTACGAAAAAAAGCCATGGGCAGCGTCCTTTCGGTCTGTCCATGGCTTAGTTGATCAGGTTATTTGTTTTCCCTTATATCCTCCTAAGCAGCGGGCAGACCTGTGCAAAGAAATAATAAAACCAAAACCAGCTCGTGCAATACCCTTTTGCTGCCATCCCCTTTCGGTCCACGGTCCAACACTCCTTAGAAAGTAGGGCGAATAAAAACACACTCCCCGCCGGTTGTCAAGAGAAAAAAACTTCCACTTGACAGTGATCCGTCTCTCTGATTGACTCCGCTGTATATGAACGATGCATTGCCGTCCCGGCACTCCCCGGGACCGAACGATATCTTTTACGGATGGTGGATCCTCCTCGCCTGCTTCGTCATCAGTATTATTACGGGGGCCGTCACCTTCTTCGGCTTCACCGCCTTCTTCGATCCCCTCGTCAAGGAGTTCGGCTGGAGCTATACCCAGGTCTCCTTTGCCCTGAGCCTCCGGGGTATCGAGATGAGTTTGCTTTCCCCCGTGGTCGGCTTTCTCGTCGACCGCTTAGGTTCGCGGCGGCTTGCCTTGTGGGGCGTGATCACCGTAGGCATCGGTTTTATCATGCTCAGTTTCACCCAGTCGCTCTGGATGTTCTACGCGAGCATCATCCTGATCGCCTTCGGGGGAGGCGGCTGTACCGGCGTTGTCCTGATGCATGTCATCGCGAACTGGTTCCAGTCGAAGGTCGGCCTCGCGCTCGGGATCCTGACATCCGGCTTCGGCGCCAGCGGCTTTTTGATTCCCGTCATCGTCTGGCTGATCGACGACTTCGGCTGGCGGACAGCCGTGATCGTCCTTGGCGCGGCGACATGGCTCATCGGGATTCCCCTTGTTTTTGTCATACGCGATACCCCGGAGGAGTGCGGTCTCCATCCCGACGGCAGAAAGACGGACCCGCAGCGGGCGGCGAGATCGGAAAGGGGTGACACCGAAGCGAATCGTATCAGGTTCGCGGATGCCCTGAAGAACAGGGCATTTCTTTTCCTCGCCCTCGGCGAGGCGATCCGGATGATGGTGGTGGCCGCCGTCATCACCCATATCATGCCTTATCTGAATGTCCTTCAAATCCCCCGTGCAACGGCCGGTTTGATCGCCGCTGGTCTGTCGGTCATCAGCATACTGGGACGGCTGGGTTTTGGCTGGCTGGCCGATTTCTTCGACAAGCCGCGCACCCTTGCCATCTCCATGGCGATGATGAGCCTGGGGATGTTCTTACTGTTCCATGTAGATATCTGGTGGATCATGATCCTCTTTCTTTTCCTGTTTCCCATCGGTTACGGGGGGGGGACGTCCGTCCGGGGGGCGCTCCTCGGGGAGTACTTCGGCAGGGCGGTCTTCGGCCGCCTCATCGGTCTGGTCATGGGTATCGGAGCAATCGGTGCAATGATCGGTCCGACGCTGACCGGTTATATCTTCGACACCACCGGAAGTTATCATGCCGCCTGGATCGGTCTCGGGATCACTTCCTGCTTTTCGGTCGTTCTCATGCTGAACATCAAGCCGAAGGACAAATTGCCCCCCGGAGACTGAACGTCCCCATGACGTCCCTGCGTAATTTTACTCACTCATTGGGTAATATTTACACACACAGAAATCTGTGAAGCATTGCGATGTGAGGAGAATAAAACTATGTTTGATCTATCCCAATTTTCACTGAGCGGAAAAGTAGCCGTCGTTACCGGCGGCGGCCGCGGGATCGGCCAGGCGATAGCGTGCGGCTTCGCCAAGGCCGGGGCACAGGTGATCGTCACCAGCCGCAAGGCACAGGATCTTGAGGCAACCGCAGCAATGATCGGGGCCTTCGGCGGCAAGGCGTTTTCCCTCCCGGCCCACCTCGGCAGGATGGAAGAGATACAAAGGATGGTAAATACGGTGATGGAAACGTTCGGCCGGATCGACATCCTGGTGAATAACGCCGGGACCAGCCCCGCGATGGGCACCGTCCTCGATTCGGACGAGCGCCTCTGGGACACAATCATGAACGTGAACCTCAAGGGGGTCTATTTCACGAGCCAGGCTATAGCAAAGATCATGAAGGCCCAGGGCGGCGGGAAGATCATCAACATCGCCTCGGTCGACGGCTTCAATCCCGAGCCCTTTGTCAGCGTCTATTCCATTTCCAAGGCCGGAGTCCGTATGATCACGAAGGCGTTCGCGAACGAGCTGGCCTCGTTCAACATCCAGGTAAACACCATCGCCCCCGGACCGATCGATACCAAGATGATGAATTCGCATTGGGCGCATCTCCCGCCCGAGGAGGCCAAAAAGGCGAAGGCGGCCCTGGAGACGATCCTGCCGACAGGCCGCATAGGCCAGCCCGACGAGATTGCCGGTGCCGCACTATTCCTGGCATCGGCGGCCTCCAGCTACACGACGGGGACGGAGATCGTCATCGACGGCGGTCTGCTCCTCGGGAACCACTTATCGGGATCGGCAACATAGACGCAACAACCTTCTCCGGAGTCTCAGCGGGACTGACCGCACAGCCCTGCCGAAGCTTGTCATTCTCAGTCCCCGAGGAAGATCATTTACCGTTATCTCGATTGCGGTGATCATTGATGACCTCTGGGCAGGATCGGAAGTATCGATAAAGTGGAGACCGTATATGTATCCGTCAATTCATTTCATCAATTCCCCTTTTGATCTCCTTGAACACACCTGACAAAGACCACGACATCGCGTGGCTTAATCTTCTTGACACACAAAGGCATTCTCCTTACACTTCCCAAACCGGTCAAGCCGGTTCCCGCGAAAACCAGATTTGGCAAGCAAAAGGAGCTGAGCAGCGATGAATCATGAATATCCAGTGGCTGTCATTACAGGGGCCGGCGCCGGGATCGGCCGGGCGTGTGCGATCCGTTTCGCTCGTGATGGCGCCCGCGTCGTCGTTGTGGACCGGACGGGCAAAGAGTTGCAACCGGCGCAGCGAGCTTCTCCGGGAGGATGATCCATGGACAACATCGGCGCAAACCGCCTGCGGGCTGGAGATGTCCTTCTGTATAACGGAAACAGTTGGATATCCAAAGCGATCCAATTTATGGACGGTACGGAAGTCAACCACGCGGCGATCTGTCTCGGCAGGGGCAAGGTCGGCGAGGCGATAGGTAAAGGATTGACAGAGCGGACATTCCGGGCCAGCGCCGAAGACGACCGGTACGTCATCATCAGCCGGTTGAGCGCCCAGCCCGGAACAATGAAGCCGGTAACGAAGAAGGCCTACGACTATCTCAAATCGGGCAACCGGTACGGCTATGAGCAGATCGTGCTTCTCGCCTTCCTCGGGATAACGCGGAAACTGCCCGTCAATCCCTATTTCGAATGGCTGATCAGGGAAGTCCTCGACCAGGCGGCCCACCTCCTGATGATCTCCGGCGACAGGCAGCCGATGATCTGCTCGGAGTTCGTGTACCGCTGCTACGACGAGGCGCTGCCCCTGTCGACGGACCCTTACACATTGAGGATCCATACGTTCCCGATGACCGACGGAGAGATCCGCGCCCGCGCCCGGGGCATGGCCGCAGCGCCGCACCGCTGCAGGATGCATCCCGACAGTCTCCTCGCCTGGACGGAGGATGTGATGACCCCGCGGAAGAAAGCCGCCGCGGACCCCCCGATCATCGCTTTCGAAAGGCCGAAGGGGCCGGGGGAAAAGGGGCGGCCGCCCGCCATGGACAGGAAGCCGGCTGCACTGGGTATGGACGTCCTGATCGAAAAATACCTGGAAGCGACGAAAAGGCCCGCGACCCGCGCCTTCGATGCCGGGGCCTCGCCCAGGACTCCCGAGATGCTGGCCGGTATCGGGGGATTTGCCGAGGCCTACGAAACAGCGACAAAAAAAGGAAAAAAGAGGGGCGGAGAACCATGGTCCGCCGGGGCGGTCAGAGGCGAGGCGCCGTCCGCACTCAGCCACCTCCTTTCGGCGGTCGCGGATTTCGTGACCCCCGGCGACCTTCTCAGGTGCGGCGATCTTTTCCATGTGGGGAAGATCGAGACTGCCCCATAGGCAATTCCAGGCATCCTCCCCCCGCAGGGTGTCCGGAACACAAATCGGCGAAACAGGTCCCGGGGAAGATGCCCCGGGAAGGTTCGAGCCTTTATATAAGAAGAGGGTGTCGGATGGCGTTGTGAAGAATGAGACGCTACCCGGCGAGGAGCCCGGCCAGTTGAGCCGCGTCGTCGAGATGCTCCAGCGACCAGACGAGGTCGAGGACCTTTCCGGAGCGATCGCCGATGATCGGTGCGGCCAGATCGGTGAACTTCCCGGCCAGCCCCTCATCGGACAGGGGATTCTCGGCCGTCCCGCCGGCATGGGGGATGTATTTCTCGCGCCTGCCGCCGCCGGCCAGGGTGACCACGACGCGGCATTCCGATTTACGATACGCCTCGTCCGGCTGGAAGGTCACCTTGCGGCGCAGGGCGACCACCCTCGGATCGGTGACGCGGGCATCGGTAAACTGGGGCTTGCCGGCCGCGCCGTCCAGCAGGGCGACGGCGGCGCAGTGGTAAGCGCTGAACTTCCCCGCAAGACCCGTCCCGGGCTCGGTCCTACCGGTCGCCTGCAGGACGAACGGGTTGACCCGGGCTTCGATCTTCTCCACATGGTCGCCCTCCACGCCTTCCTGCCTCA
Source organism: uncultured Syntrophus sp. (assembly GCA_964540555.1). Classification (GTDB taxonomy): domain Bacteria; phylum Desulfobacterota; class Syntrophia; order Syntrophales; family UBA5619; genus JAKAFS01. Next base: position 13,877 of record CAZINF010000081.1, read on the forward strand.
GGGCAGCCATCGCATCGATCAGCGCGTGGGTCAATACACCGCTGGCATAGGGCTTGTAGCCGTTCTCGAGGATCATGTAGCGCTCACCCAGGCGGTCCGTCAAACGGGAAACGGCCCGGTCTCCGGCGGCGACGTTGAGGTATCCCTTCGGATCGGTGATCGGCTCCGGCGCGCTGTTGAACCCGAGCTCCGCCAGGAGCGCAGAACGGAGACCCAGCCCGGCGCCCTTGCCCGCGTGGTAGGCTTTGCACATGGAACCGTGCATCGCCGTCACGCCTCCGCTGTGCGTAATGGCGATGCCGATGGCGTTGCGGAGCTTCACCCGATCGAGTCCGATCAGGACGCCGACCCCCACCGCCGCCCCCACCGGCCCCATCGTGGCCGTCACGTGCCATCCTGCGCTATAGTGGGCGCGGCCCATGGCGTACGCCAGGCGGGCCGCCGCATCAAAACCCAGGACAAAGGCCCGCAGAATCGACTTCCCGCCGAGGCGGCGCGCTTCGGCCACGGCCAGCAGCGCGGGGAGGAGGGGCGCCGTCGCATGGAGGTTCGTCTCCGGGGGCATGAAGGTATCGTCGAAATCCAGGATATGCGCCTGCTGGCCGTTGACCAGGGCGGCGAGCTCGGCGGGAAGCCGCTCCGGCCGCCCCCAGACCTGCGCCTCCTCCCGGCCGCCGATGGCGCGGCAGTAGGTCATCAGTATACCGACGGAGGGATCGTCGGCGCCGCCCAGGCCGACGCCCAGACCATCGACGATGGCCCTTCGGGCCTCATGGATCGCCTCCCGGGGTATATGTTCATACCGGGTCTCGACAAAAAAACCAGCAAGCCGGTCGGTCACCGCATCGGTTTCTTTCTCAGGTCCGGGGGTTTCCCCGTCGATGGCGGCAATCATAAAGACGGTCCTTTCCGTAACTGTCTTGATAAGATCCCGAGAGAAAAGCATTGAATATTGCCGGTTGAATTCATCTTCACTGTCAGCGTAAATTCTTTGCTGGTCTATAGGTATCTCTTTGCCAAAATCCCCGGGATCTCCTCTGCCGGCAAAGGCCGGCTGAACAAGTAGCCCTGG
>CAZINF010000082.1:0-14663 GCA_964540555.1 uncultured Syntrophus sp.
TCACCCTCGATAACCCGCCCGCCCAGATCTACCTCGGAACCGACCGACTTCTGGGAAAACAGGTTGCTTCTCTCTTCGGGAGCAAGCTGGCCAAAAAAGTCCTCAAAACCGGGGACAGGGTGATGAATGTGGTGGAGCGGGAGAGTCTCGTGGTCAACTATATCCCGATCCGGTCTGCAGGAGGGATACACGGCCTGGTCTGCTCGCTCAAGCGGGTGGACGATGTTCAGGATGCGGAGTTCACGGTCCGACGGAGGCTTCACGGTCAGGGGTTTGTCGCCAAGTACTCCTTCGACGACATCATGGGTCGGAGTTCCATTCTCCGCGCCTGCCGGGAGCGGGCGGTCCAGTTCGCCGGGGCGCCCGGCCCGATCCTGATCACCGGGGAGAGTGGCACGGGCAAAGAACTCTTCGCTCACAGCATCCACCGCATAAGCCCGCGGGCTCCTTTCCCATTCGTTGCACTCAACTGCGCTACCCTCCCCTCCGAACTGCTTGAGAGCGAGCTCTTCGGCTACGAGAAGGGGGCCTTCACCGGCGCCCAGCCTTCGGGAAAGAAAGGACTCATCGAACTCGCCCACAAGGGAACCCTCTTCCTCGACGAGGTCACCTCTCTCAGCAACCTTCTCCAGGCCAAGCTCCTGCGTCTCCTCTCGGAGCAGGAAATTCTCAAGCTCGGGAGCGACCACATCATTCCGGTAGATATCCGGATCATCGCCGCCACGAACGACGATATTGATGCATGCGTGAAAGAGTGCGCCTTTCGCGAGGACCTCTACTATCGCCTGAGCGCCTTCCGACTGCGCCTTCCCTCCCTGCGGGAACGCCCTGAGGACCTCGTTCCCCTGTTTCTCCATTTCGTACGCCGCTTCCGGCCCGAGATTGCCGGAGCGGTGGCTGCTGAACGGCGGAGACTCCGGAAAGTCCTGGTCGCTGTGCCTTTCCGCGGAAACGTACGGGAAATGGAAAATGTGGTCAGACGCTTTTGCCTTCTTTTCCGGCCGGACCTCGTCGGAGGGGAGATTGCCTCCGTCCTTGAAACGTGCTTGGACAGGGTTGCTCCGCACGGATCCCCTCTGCCTTCAGCTACCGCGGATCTCAAAGAGACCATGAGAACGACCGAAAGGGCGATCCTGCAAGACCTCCTCGGGACTCATCGAAATAGGTCGGAGGTCTGCCGTATCCTGGGCTTGGATCGGAGTTCCCTCTGGCGCAAGATGAAGAAATACGGCCTGAACAACTGACCCCGCCAAGAGTCGATACCTGATGATCTTTAAAAGTCACGAAGCCGTCATGACCGGGCAGGGGAAAAAGAGACCCGGTTCAGAAGCTTTTTCGGGCGGGGTCGCCCCACCTCCTTTGCACCAGGCAGCGGGCCTCCTCTGTGTCCACGACCTCCCCGCTCAACTGGGCGTCTTCGACAGCGCGGAGGATCTCCCGGAAAACCGGACCGGGCGCATACCCCATCTCGATGAGGTCTTTCCCGGTCAGAAGCGGGGAAGGCCGGAGCTCCTCGGCGGAATACTCCCCCAATTTCCGCAGACAGAATTCATGATGATCAAGGAGGCCATGACTTCCGAGACAGTCGAGGCGGTGGAGCTCCAGATGGAGTAGAAAATCGGGTTGCCGAAGGAAGCGCTTCAGCCGATTCGGCCGCATCTCCTGAACATTCATGAAAAGCATGTGTCCCCGGACGAGGGCAAGGATTGTCTCCGTCTCCTCCCCGGAGAAACGGAGCCTCCGGAGGATCGCGGCCGCGATCTCCTCCCCCTGCTGCACATGGCCGTAGAAATGTGTTCCCGTCGCGTTTTCGGAACGGGTCACCGCCTTGCCGGTGTCGTGGAGGACGACCGCCCAGGCGAGGCAAGTTCTTTGAAAATCGTGATCCCTCCACGCGCTGGACATTTTTCGACCCAGCTCCTCCTTGCCGGGGAGAAAGGCCAGCATCCGCAGGGTGTGTTCCCAGACATCCCCCTCGGGATGGAAGGCCGGGGGCTGGTCGACTCCCTTAAGCGCCATGATTTCGGGAAGGATCTCTTGAAGGAGGCCGCTTTCGTCCAGGAGTTCCATCCCCTCTCTTGCCCCGCCGCTTGTGAGAATCCGGTTGAGCTCCTCCCGGATCCGCTCCGCGCTGATCCGCCGGACGGCGGGCGCCTGCCGCCGGATAGCGGCCAAGGTCTCCGGGTCGATCGTAAACCCGAGCGCCGCTGTAAAGCGGACCGCCCGGAGCATCCGCAGATGATCCTCGGCGAAGCGTTCCACAGGATTGCCGATCGTCCGGATGAGACGTCGCTCGATGTCACGACGGCCGTCCACATAATCGATGATCCGTCCCGTCTCCGGATCCATGAGGAGGCCGTTGACTGTGAAATCCCGGCGGCGGACATCCTCCTCGGCGGTCGCAAAGGCGACCTGTGATGGGCGGCGTCCGTCGTCGTAACCAGTTTCCACACGGAAAGCGGCCACCTCGTAAGGGCGTCCTCCCTCGATGACGAGGACGACACCAAAGCGGGCGCCGATGGGAATCGTTCTTGCAAAAAGAGCCCCGACCTGCTCCGGCCGGGCGGCGGTGACGATGTCGAAATCCTGCGGCGTCACGCCGCGAATGATATCGCGGACGCAGCCGCCGACAAGAAAGGCCTCGTGGCCTTCCGCACGCAATCGACGGACGATGGCAACGGCGTCATCAAGCGGCATATTCAAACCTCATTCCAGATCGCCGGCCGCTCGGCTGTCTGTCCGTTTCCGGACTCGAACAGCGGCGCCAGATGATTTGTCGGTCCATGCCCTCCGCCAAGGCGCCAGGCATGCTGAATCGCCGCGGTAATATAACGCTTGGCCTCCGTCACGGCCTCGGCAACGTCCTTCCCGAAGGCGAGCCCGGCGGCGATCGCCGCCGAATAGGTGCAGCCGGTCCCGTGGGTATCCTCCGTGGTGATTCGCAGCGAGTGGAATTCCTGGAAATCCCCCCCGTCATACAGAAGATCCACTGCATCCCCGGGAAGATGCCCCCCCTTCACGATCACGTGCCGCGCCCCCATCTCACGGATGATTTTGACCGCCTTTCTCATGTCGTCAAGCGTTGCAATCCGGATCCCTGAGAGGATCTCGGCCTCGGGGATGTTCGGTGTGAGGACGAAGGCCAGCGGGATGAGCTCTGCGATAAGGGTTTTTATTGCCTCCTCGCGGATCAACGACATCCCTCCCTTGGCGACCATCACCGGATCGACAACGAGCTTCCCAATCCCGTAGCGACGGATCTTCCCGGCCACGACCCGAATGATCTCCGGGGTGGGCAGCATCCCCGTCTTGGCCGCATCAATCCCGATGTCGGTCGCCACCGCATCGAACTGCGCGGCGACGAACGCCGGCGGCACGTCGTGGATGCCGTGGACCCCGAGGGTGTTCTGGGCGGTGAGCGCCGTAATGACGCTCATTCCGAACCCGCCGAGCGCCGTGATCGTCTTCAGATCCGCTTGGATGCCCGCCCCTCCGCCGGAATCCGACCCGGCGATCGTCAATACCCTGAAGGGTTTCATCTTCGTTCCTCCCCCGGAAACCTCCCCGGCCGGAAATATCTCACCGCGAGGAGGCATCCCGAATCCACCTCGATGATCCCCTGGCCCGCCGTCAGGACGTTGCTGATCCCGTAAGGACGTCCGACAGTCATCGCCGCCTTCGTCAGAGGGTACTCGAATCCCGTAAGCGTGACACCGGAGACCTCCCCCATAAAAGGGAGAAAGGACACGGTCTGACCTTCTTTGCCTTCGAGGACCGTATGCCGGTTGACGAGGAAGAGTTCGCACCACTCGTCGATCAGCCTGACCTCGACCCCCCGCTGGATCCCCTGGACAAGAAGAGAAAGATTCGCCAGGGTGTGGTCGATGCGTCCCCCCAGCGCCCCCCAGATCCACACCTCATCGGGCGCCATCCCGAACGCCTCCCGGAGCGCCAGTTCGGTATCGGTTTCATCTTTTTCCAGGGGGTGGCGGATGATCCTTACACCCATTGATCCGTAGCTTTCCTGACTGCCCCGATCCAGCGAATCCATGTCTCCCACGATGAGGGTGGGAATCATCCCCGCAGCCTTCAGATGGCGCGCGCCGCCGTCGGCGCAGATCAGCGCCGCGGGCGCCGCCGATGCAGCCCGCTCCCGGAGAAACGTCGGATCGCCGAGTTCTCCTCCCGTAATGATATAAATTACCTTTTTCATACGATTTCCCCTTCGCCGATACCGAAGAGCCGGCGGGCGTTGGCCGCGGTCAGCCGTTTGAGTTCGCCGACCGGCAGGCCAAGGATCTCCGCCAGACATCCGGCCGTCTCCACGACATAGGCCGGCTCGTTGCGCTTTCCCCGGTACGGCTGCGGGGCCAGGTACGGGGCGTCGGTCTCGATAAGCAGCCTCTCCAACGGAATCTCCCTTGCCACCTCCCGAAGCCGATCGGCCCTCCGGTAGGTCACCGGACCCGCCACGGAGAGATGAAACCCCATCTCGAGACACTCCCGGGCCATCGCCTGATCCCCGGAAAAACAGTGGAGGACCCCGCGGAGTCGGCCCTTCCGCAGCCGGAGGATCCCGAGCGTCTCCGCATGGGCCTCCCGATCGTGAATGATTACCGGCATATCGAGTTCCTCCGCGAGATCAAGCTGTTCCGCAAACCGCTGGAGCTGGACCTCCCGCGGGGAATGTTCGTAGAAGAAATCGAGTCCGATCTCTCCGACGGCGACCACCTTATCCCGACGCGCGAGGAGACGAAGCGCGTCGTAGGTCCCGGCGTCGATCCCTTTCACTTCATGAGGGTGGATGCCGACTGCCGCGTAGAGAGGCGGGTACCGCCGGGCCAGGGCCACGGCTTTTTCACAGTCGGCAAGCGTCGTCCCTACCGTGACAATCACGGAAACGCCAGCCTCCGCGGCCCGTTTGAGAACCTCATCCCGGTCCGTGTCAAACGCCTCCATCTCCAGGTGCGCATGCGTATCAATCGACATTATCGTTCACACCGCCATCGGTACGGCTTGTCCGGTTTATGAAGCCCCCGCCCACAGGGCGGGTCTTACGGGTTGCGCCCGGTCATTCATTCGGTTTTCGCCCCGTTATTCGAATCGAACAAAACTTTAGAATATTTCTTCGATTCTTTCAATACCGATCCATCAAAACGTCCTCACCTCGTTAATTGACTGACAAAATCTTCTGTCAAAATCATTCTGTCAAAATCTTCTTGACTTACAAAATCGCTTTCCGTATCTTCGACGCACACACAAGCAAGTTTTTTTATCAGTTCATGGATACGCTTATGCTGAAAAAGATCAAGGTGGAAGATGCGGTGGGGCTGAAACTGGCCCATGACCACACCCAGATCCTCCCCGGGAAATTCAAGGGGGCAAGGTTCCGGCGGGGGCATCTCCTCCGCCGGAGCGATGTCCCCAAGCTCCTGGACCTGGGCAAGAAGGAGGTTTATGTGCTTACCCTCTCCCCGGGGGAGGTGCACGAGGACGAGGCAGCAAAACGAATAGCCCGGGGAGTTTCCGGACGAAACCTGAAACTGGCGATACCCCGGGAAGGGAAGGTGGACTTCATCGCCAAAACCTTCGGCCTGCTGAAGGTTCAAGTGGGCGCCCTGGAGAAGATCAACCGGATGGGGGCGATCATCCTCTCCACGCGCCATAACTGCTCCATCGTGCGGGCCGGCGACGTCGTTGCCGGCACACGGATCATCCCTCTTTTCATCCGGGAGTCCAAAGTCGCCCGGACGGAGGAGATAGGCCGCCGCCTGGGGCCGATCATCGAGGTCGTGCCCATCCGCCCCAAAAGGGTGGGCATCCTGGTTACGGGAAGCGAGATTGTCGAAGGGCGGATCCCGGATCGATCCGCCGCCATCGTAGCGGGCAAGGCGGAGGTTTTGGGGTCGAAGGTGACCAGGACCGCGGTGGTCGCCGATGATCCTGCCCTGATTGCGGCCGAGATCGGCAGGATGAAGAAGGCCGGATGCCAGGTGATCGTGACGACCGGCGGTCTTTCGGTGGATCCCGATGATGCGACCCTTGAGGGAATCCGCCGGTCCGGGGCGGAGGTCATCTTTTACGGAACCCCGGTGCTGCCGGGCGCCATGTTCGCCTATGCCCGCCTGGGGAAAACGACGATTCTCGGAACGCCCGCCTGCGTGATCTATGACCCGGTTACGGCGCTGGATGTTTTCCTGCCCCGGGTCCTGGCAGATGATCCGGTCTCCGCGGGAGATGTCGCGCCCTTGGGCCACGGCGGCCTGTGCCTGCGGTGCCCGGTCTGCCGATACCCGGTTTGTCCGTTCGCGAAAGGCGGCTGATACAGTGACCAGGAAGCGGCTGAAGGATCTCATCATCCTGATTAAAGGCGGGGGCGAAATGGCCTCGGGCGTGGTTCAGCGATTGGTGCGCTCGGGCTTCCGGGTCTGCATAACGGAAATCCCCGAACCGCTGGCTGTGCGCCGGGGGGTCTCCTTCTGCGAAGCCGTTTTCGCAGGAAAAACCGAGATCGAAGGGCTGGTCGCAAGGCGGGTGTCCGGGAAAGAAGCGATCCAGCGCTGTTGGGAGGAAGGGGAAGTGCCGGTCGTCATCGACCCCGCGTGCGCCATCCGCAAGATCCTCTCGCCCGATGTATTGGTGGATGCGATCCTGACCAAGAGAAATACCGGCACGGCCCTCAGCGATGCCCCCCTGGTCGTCGGCTTGGGCCCCGGGTTTCGCGCCGGAAGGGATGTGCACGTGGTCATCGAGACCAACCGCGGGCATCACCTGGGAAGGGCAATCGAAGAGGGGGAGGCCGAGCCCGATACGGGCATCCCCGGCGATATCGGCGGCTACACATGGGAACGGGTTCTGCGGGCGCCGGCCGGCGGACGGTTCCGGGGAAAGAAGCAAATCGGCGACCGGATCGAGAAGGGGGAGACAGTGGCGGAGGTGGGAGGCATCCCCCTGGAGGCGGCGATCTCCGGAGTTTTACGGGGGATACTGCACGACGGCCTTACCGTAGAGCCGAACATGAAGGTGGCGGACGTGGATCCGCGTTCGGAGCCGGAGCATTGCCTGACCGTCTCGGAGAAGGCCCGCGCCATCGGCGGCGCCGTTCTGGAGGCCGTCATGAGGAAGTACAATCGATGAAGCGCAAAGAGTTCGGGCGCCACGCGGGTTGTCCGTGCTCTCCGGGAAATGTGTCGTCATGATTTCAGCGATCCTGCTCGCCGCAGGAGAATCCAAGCGCATGGGTCGGCCCAAGCAGCTCCTCGCATGGCAAGGAAAGACCCTCCTGCAGCGCTCTCTGGAATCACTCATCGACTCCGATGCGGACGAGATCATTCTGGTCCTGGGGCATGAAGCGGACCTGATCAGAAAGAGTCTGCCCGCGCTCCCCATCAAGATCGTGATCAACCCGGACTATAACCGGGGGATGGCCTCTTCGCTCAGACAGGGACTGCTCGCCATGGATCCGGGAAGCGAGGCTTTTCTCGTTCTCCTGGCTGACCAGCCCGGCATCGGCCCGGAGATCATCAACACCCTGATCCGCCGGTTTCGGCAGGCCGATCCCAAACGAGGCATCGTCCGACCCGTTTACCGAGGCTTGCGGGGGCATCCGGTCCTCATCGGCATCCGGTATCTGCAGGAGGCCCTTCAACAGCAGGGGGATGTGGGGGCCCGCCGGATCCTTTTGAATCACCCCGGGGATATATTGGAGATTGAAGTGGACCAGGATGCGGTCCTGAAGGATATCGACACGCCGGAAGAATATCAGGCATATTCTAAGCACGCAGGGCCGGACGAATCATGACACTGGCAGAGGCCTTTTCCATCGGGAAGAAAGAGGCGATCAGTCTCGTGGGCGCAGGCGGGAAAACCACCCTGCTATACGCCCTGGGCAGGGAACTTTCGACGCTTGAATGCGGGGTCATCCTGACCACCACCACGAAAATCCTGGAACCGCCCCCCTCCCCTTTCCTTCTTCAATTCATTTCCGCCGAACTTGGCGCGATCAAGAAATGGGTGACGGAAAATCTGAACCATCATCAATCCCTTCTGATTGCCAGGAAGCGACTGCCCAACGGAAAACTCGAAGGGATCCTTCCCGAATGGGCGGAAGAGATCTTCTCCATGGACGGGGTCTCCGCAATCGTCAATGAAGCCGACGGTTCCGCCGGCCGGCCGCTGAAGGCCCCGCGCGACGGAGAACCGGTGATACCGAAAAATACGACCCTGCTCGTGCCGCTCATCGGAATCGATGGAATGGGCTGCCCCCTCGATGAGGAAAAGGTTTTTCGTTCGGCCATCGCCTCCCGTCTCCTCGATCTGCCTATCGGAAGCACGGTCACGGAAAATGCGATCGCCCGCCTGGCGATGGAATCGATTAAAAGCGGCCCCGCCGGGGCGAGGATTGTCCCTTTGATCAACAAAGTCGATATCCCCGGCGGCTTGGAAAAAGCCCGAAAGCTGGCCCGATATTTACTTGCGGTTGACCCGACCCGCATCCGGAGAGTTGTCCTCGGTCAGTTGCAACAACCGCCCGCCGTCAAGGAGGTCGTGCCGGGATGAATGTCATCCGCTCGATTATCCCCTTCTTTGAGCCGCTTCCCCTGGGTCTCGCACTGCTCATCGCGGGGTTGGGATTATTGATTGTAAAGCGAAGGAAAGCCGCGATTGTCGCCATCGGCACGGGGATCGGCATTCTTCTGTTTTTTGGTTACGCCGTGTTCACGAAACCGGTCCTGTATTCGCTCGAACGGTCTTATGCGCCCTTGATCGTAGAGCAGATCGCCCCGCAGGTCAGGAGTCAAATTCGCCACGTGGTTGTCCTCGGCAGCGGGCACGTATCCGATCCGGACCTGCCGACAACGGCGCAGATCGGCGGGTCTTCCCTCTACAGGCTTGTTGAGGGGGTTCGCATATACAGACTGCTGCCGGGGAGTAAACTGATCATCACCGGCGGTGTGATTCCCGATCCTGTGACGAACGCCCGGGTAGTCGGCGATGTCGCACACCAAATCGGCGTACCCGTTCGGGATATGATTGTCGAGGAGCGACCGTCGGATACCGTTGAGGAAGCCCGAATGCTGCACGGATTGCTCGGCAGCGCACCGTTTGTTCTGGTCACTTCCGCGGCCCACATGAAGCGGGCGGTGAGGATTTTTCAGGATTTCGGCATGCGGCCCGTGCCGGCGCCGACGGATTTCATCATAAAAAACAGGCCCGGCGGGACAATCGCATCATGGCTGCCAAATTGCGGGAATCTGTGGATTTCACAGCGAGTCATTTATGAATGGCTCGGAGAGAAATGGACATGGATGAAACAGTGATTATCAAACGACTATGCCCGAAAGGGGCTGTAAGAACGTGAAGATAGGCATCCCCAGAGCGTTCTACTACCACTCCTATCCGAGATTGTGGGAGTGCTTCTTCCGACGGCTCGGACACGAACCGGTGGTGTCGTCGCAATCCACCCAAAAAACCTTGGAAATGGCCAGTGCGCAAACGGAGACGGAGAACTGCCTTCCCCAAAAGCTGTTCGACGGACACGTGCTGTCATTGATTGGCAGCGTCGATGCCCTCTTTGTTCCCCGGGTCCTCTCCATAGTCCATGGGCACAACTGCTGCCCGCGGTTCGGCGCCCTGCCGGACGCCACCCGGGCCGGAATTGCCAGGGGGGTTCCACTGCTCTCCGTCGAGCTCAACGAGACGGTCGCGCCCCTGTCAAAGACCCTGCTCAAGCTCGCACGGACCCTCGATGCCGACAGAGGGACGGCGAAGCTTGCGGTGCAGGAGGCTCTTGAGGCCATGGAGCAGCTCCATCGGGAGGAGGCGCAGATGCAAAGGGCGCAATGCGACAACCGGAGATTTCTGCTTCTCGGACACCCCTACACCCTCCACGACCACTTCATCGCCGACCCGATCGTCAAGAAGCTCAAAAAGCTTCAAGCGCCTCTTGAGCTGATGACTTTTGGCGACAACGACATCTCACCCGGGGATATCCTGTGGTGTGTCTTCAACAAAATGTACCGCAAGCTGCAAAGCCTCAACAGGCGCGCCTATGCGGGCGTCATCCAAATCAGCGCTTTCAACTGCGGAGCGGACTCGATGATGACCGAGCGGTTCCGCCGCATGTGCAAGCAAAACGGCGTGCCGTACATGCTGCTCATGGTGGACGAACACACGGGCAAAGCGGGGGTGGACACACGGCTGGAGGCCTTTGTGGACTCCCTATCCTGGCAACGGGAGGACAGGGCAAAATGACCGAGCGCCTCGCCATTCCCAATCTGGGCAACTATACGGTGGCCCTTGCGTCCATGGTGGCCGGCATGGGCGCCGAGCCCTGGTGGTCCACCTACACCAATGATCATGCGATGGCCCTGGGCATTGCCGCGGCGCCCGAATCCGTGTGCCTGCCTTTCAAGGCGCACCTGGGCCACTTCATCGAGGCGGACGACGCGGGGGTGGAGAACGCCCTCATGGTCAACAGCATCGGCGCCTGCCGCCTGAACTACTACCGGGGCATGCTCGAAGAAACCCTGAAGGACATGGGCCGCAAGATCTGCATTTTCGGTCTTGGGTTCGACGGCTTCAAGCCGCCGGTGTTCCGCTACTTCGATCCGCCTCTCATCCCTTTGCTGCGCGCCGTGTTCATTGGATTGGAGAAAGTCAAAGCCATCGACGCCATCGAACTGAAGACCGCTTACACGCGGGCGCGAGAGGTGAACACCGGTGAAACCTCATTGCTCATGGAACGGTGCCTGTGGGAGTTGTCTGAAATCAACACAAAAAAAGAGGTGCGCCTCTTTCACAAGGAGATACATAAGCGGTTCGAAGCCATCGAAACAGACAAAAGCCGCGAGCCTTTGCGGATCGGCCTCATCGGCGAGGTGTCGCTGCTGCGCGACCGGCAGCTCAACCAGAACCTGGAGCAGATCCTGGGCCACCAAGGAGTTGAAATCAAAAACTTCTTTTTGCTGGGCGGGGAGATTGGAAACAACTTCGGCCTATCGATGGGCTACAAAAAAAACACCGCCAAGTATCTGGCAATGGTGGCCAAACCCTACCTGGAGAGCGAGGTGGGGGGCCATGCCCGCGATTCGGTGGCCCACACCATCACTTGCGCCCAAACGGGCTTCGACGCCATGGTGCACGTCTGTCCGACCGGGTGCATGCCGGAGGTGAGCATCCGTCCCATTTTGCGAAGAGTCAGCGAAGATATGGACATCCCCGTCCTGCCGCTGTCCTTCGATGAACACACATGCGCTTTGGGCGTGGGCACCAGAGTGGAAGCATTCCTGGACATCCTGCGGAGCCGTCGCCAAAGGGGCGTGCGCCGGGCCGGCGGACGGAGGAGGGCCTGATGCGGCGCGGCTGCCTTGGCATCGACGTGGGCTCCATCAGCGCCAATGTCGTGCTTCTGGACGAAGACCGGAATATCCTTTTCGCGTCTTACGTGCGCGTCAGCGGCAACCCTATCGATTCCGTGAAGGCGTGCATGAAAGAGCTTGCCGGGTTGATGGAGTGCAAAAAAATAGAAATCGGCGCGCTCTGCACCACCGGGTCCGGACGGGAGCTCATCGGCGCGATGATGGGGGCGGATATGGTGAAGAATGAAATATCGGCCCACGCCCGGGCGGCCATCGAGCTGCACCCCGATGTGCGCACGATCATAGAAATCGGCGGACAGGACTCCAAAGTGACCATCATCGAAGACGGCACAGTGGTGGACTTTGCCATGAACCTCGTCTGTGCCGCCGGCACCGGTAGTTTTCTCGATTCCCAGGCCCGGCGGCTGGACATATCGATCGAGGAGTTGAGCCGGCGGAGCATCCGCTCGACTCATCCAACGGCAATCGCCGGCCGCTGCACCGTGTTCGCCGAGTCCGACATGATCAACAAGCAGCAGATGGGTCATGCCCAAGAAGACATTCTCATGGGGCTGTGCCACGCCCTGGCAAGGAACTTTATCGGCAACGTGGCCAGAGGCAAGCCGCTCCATGCGCCCGTCTTGCTCCAGGGCGGCGTCAGCGCCAACCTTGGGATTGTGCGGGCGTTTGAAGATGCCCTGGGATGCAAGATCATCGTTCCCAAACACCACATGGTGATGGGCGCCTACGGCGCCGCCCTGCTGGCCATGGAGGCGAATGTGGCCGAAAGCCGTTTCCGTGGCGCAACCATATGGACCCGCCACATTCATACCCGGGGCACTGCCTGTGAAGACTGCCCCAACAACTGCGAAATCATCGAAATCATCGACACCGGCGAGGTGGTGGGCCGCACGGGCGGCCGCTGCGGAAAATGGTGACGCTGCACCCCTGCCGGCGGTAAACCGTTTCCCTTTTCCCTTTACATCCCGAGCAAATATTGTTAATGACCTGCCCAATCTACCGCCGAGGGGGCAACCATTTGGAAAATGCGAATATTCACCGGATCGACATGGGAGACCGGAAGATCATCCTGATCGGAACAGCCCATGTCTCCCGGGAGAGCGTCGACCTGGTCGAGCGGGTCATCGCCGATGAAAAGCCGGATACCGTCTGCGTCGAGCTCTGCCGGCCGCGCCGTGAGGCGATCGAGCAGCAGGACAAGTGGCATCAGACCGACATCGTCAAAGTCATCCGGGAGAAGCGGACCTCCATCCTCCTCTCCCAGCTCATCATGGCCTCGCTCCAGCGGAAGATCGCCCGGAAGTTCAACATCACCCCCGGCGAAGAGATGATCCGGGCCATCGCACGGGCGAATGAGATCGGGGCGGAGATTGTCCTCGCCGATCGGGAAATCCGGGTGACGCTCCTTCGCACCTGGCGGAAGATGGGTTTCTGGAGCAAGGTCAAGGTCCTCCCCGACGTCCTTATGTCGCTCTTCGTCACCGACGAGATCACCGAGGAGGAGATCGAACAACTCAAGCAGCACGACGTCCTGGAACTGGCACTGCAGACCATCGGCGAGAAACTGCCCGGGCTCAAGACCACTCTGATCGACGAGCGGGATCTTTATATGGCCCATACCATAGGCCATGCGCCGGGCGTCCGGATCGTGGCGGTCGTCGGCGCCGGGCACGTGCCCGGCATCCTTAAACACCTGGGAGAGGAGATCGACCTCGAGGCGCTCAACCGGATCCCCGATAAATCTCGCTGGGGACGCCTTGCCGGCTGGTTTTTTCCGCTGGCCATCGTGGGCCTTTTCATCGCCGGCTTCTTCCATTCGGGTTCCCAGACCAGCCTGAAGATGATCGTCCAGTGGTCTTTGATTACCGCCGCATTTTCGGGTTTTGGGGCGCTCATCCTCCTGGCCCACCCCTTGACGATCGTCGCCTCGGCCGCCGCCGCCCCCATCACCACCCTGCACCCCCTGATCGCCGCCGGCTGGGTCGCCGGACTGGTCGAAGCCACGCTCCGCAAACCCCAGGTTAAGGACTTCCTGGCGCTGAAGGACGACATCATCTCGCTCAGGGGATTTTTCCGGAATCGAATCACCCGGCTTCTCCTGCTCGTCGCCGTCGTCAACCTGACCACCTCCATCGGGACCTTCGTCGCCATTCCGGTGATCATGAGGTTGATATAAACGGGATCATGCCATGACCGAAAAGAAATCCATGCTCTGCCCGAACTGCAGGAAACTGATCAGCAGCGACGAACCGGCCTGTCCCTATTGCGGGACGGCCCGCCCGGGTTCGCTCTGGAAACGGGGGGTCATCGGCGGCTTTTCCCTGCTCCGTTTTGATCCGGTCAAAACGATCCTCGCCGTCAACGCTGCCTTTTACTTCTTTTCGCTCCTCTTGAATCCGGCGGCACTCGGCCTTTCGGCAAACCCCATGACGTTCCTGTCCCCCTCGGAGGGGAGCCTCTTTCTCCTCGGTGCGACCGGAACTTTGCCTATCGACGCTTACGGCCGCTGGTGGACCATCGTTTCGGCCTCCTTCCTCCACGGAGGGCTCCTCCATATCTTCTTCAACATGATGGCCCTCCGGCAGCTCGCCACATTCGTCCTGAACGAATTCGGCTTCCACCGTTTCGCCATTCTCTACCTCTGGACCGGCGTCGCCGGCTTTTTTCTCTCCTATCTGGCCGGCGTCCCCCTCACCATCGGCGCCTCCGCATCCCTCTGCGGTCTGATCGGCGCCATCCTTTACTACGGCAAGAGCCGGGGAGGGTTCTACGGGGAGCAGATCTTCCGTCAGGCGATGGGATGGGTGGTGGGCCTTGTCCTCTTCGGGCTCTTTTTCCCCGGGATCAACAACTGGGCGCACGGAGGAGGTCTCGTCTCAGGCGGTCTGATCGCCTTCCTGACGGGATATCGCGAACGGGCGACAGAGCGATCTCTCCACCGCCTCCTGGGAACGGCAAGCATCCTCTTCACCGCAGCCGTCCTGATCTGGGCGCTGATCCAGGCCGTCTATTTCCTGATCTGACCCTCCGTTCTTCTATCGGTTCACGATCAAATACCGTTGGAATGGAAAAACAGAAGTGATTGGTTTCATCATTATTCGTTTTTCTTGCCGCCCTGCTTCTTCTCTGTTATATTTCCCTTCAGGTTTCCTAAGGGAAACCGACTTTCCCCCGGCAACAGAAGATACAGAATACCGCAGCAATCAATAGGTAACGAAAGGAGAATCTGCGTATGAAGCTGCATATCAAAAACAACGTCTCATGGATCGGAAAGATCGACTG
>CAZINF010000083.1:0-14602 GCA_964540555.1 uncultured Syntrophus sp.
CTCCCTTTGGGCTTCTGCGCCCCGGAGGCCGTGATTGAGGTGCGCCGTCGTCAGCTTCAGTTCATATTCAAACGAAAGGAGCGCCAGCGTCCACAGGAGCGCCACGGAATCGGGACCGCCCGAAACCGCCGCCAGGAGATGGTCGCCCCGCTCCAGCAAGGCGCTGTCGGCGATCGTTTTTCTGACCCTCTTCAGCATAGGTGAAACCTATTCAACCAAGAAGCGCTATAAGATCCGAGAGGGTCTCGCAGGTCATATCAGGCGCCAGGGAGAGCAGTTTGCCCCTCTCGGTCATTCCGCCCAGCAATGCGCAACCCAGTGCACCTGCCTGCCTGGCCAGGAGGACGTCATTGACCCCGTCGCCGATGACCGCCGTCCGTCCCGGCGTCGTTCCGTATTTCGCCATGACGAGATGAAGCAGCAGCGGGTCAGGTTTTTTGTAAGGAGAGCCCCCCTCCCCGATAATTTCCAGGAAGTAGAAATCAACCCCCAGACCTTTTGTGATCATCATGGCATACTGCTGTTTTTTGTTGGTCACGACGACCTTCATTTTATCGGCAAAATGGTCGAGGACGGTCAGAACGTCAGGATAGAGGGTCGTATGGTCAAGCAGATGCTCCGAATAGTAAAAGTAGAATATCTCCATCGCCTGTTCGTGGTATTCCCCGTCACTGGGGCCCAGAGCCCTCGTAACCAGCACGTCCAGCCCGTCGCCGACGAATCTGCGGATGGCATTGGGCTCAAGCTCTGAAAATCCGAGCGTTTGCAGAGTATGATTCACGGCAACAACAAGGTCCTCTCCCGACCGGACGAGGGTTCCGTCCAAATCGAACACCATCAGATCAATGTGCTTCATATATCCTTCCACGATGTCGAATTGCACTGATATATATCGGACAATGGCGCCAAATACAAGAAAAGAGCTCATGCATGCCGGGTGCGGAGCAACAATGGGATATCGACTTACATCCGATTTTCAAAGCTGATACCCTCGTAAAAAGTCTAAAATCCCTCCCCCTCCCCTTAATCCCCTCCCACCAGGGGAGGGGGAAATTTAATTCTATGTGAGAATTCTGTTGACTGACGAGATCCACCCGTGGTAAAAAGCGCCTACCGCTTGGATCCCGGACAGGACTGAGACGGACGGTTTGTCATCTCAAGACCAGGGCGACTTTCAGACCTTCCGTGGATTATACGGGAGGTTTTTTTTGGGATAGCCCGATGTCATCGATCGCACACCGCAAGGAAAATGTAACCATCATCGGCCTGGGCAGGGCGGGAACGGCCGTCGGCTATCTCCTCCGTCGAGCCGGTTACCCCATCGTCGCTGTGACCAGCCGTTCGCTTTCCTCTCTCCGGGACCGGATCCGTTATACGGGAGGCAAAACCTTCACTGCCGAAGGGAATGCCGAAGCCGCCTCCCTGGCAACGTTCATCCTCATCGCCACTCCCGACGATACCATCGCCTCTGTCTGCAGCGAAATCACGCGGCAAGGAGGTTTCAAACAGGGGGACAAGGTCATCCATATGAGCGGCGCGGGAGGGCTCGATCTCCTGGAATCGGCCCGCCATGCCGGGGCCTCGGTGGCCAGCATCCATCCCATTCAATCCTTCGCCGATGTCGAAGCGGCTATCGGGAACATCCCTATGAGCACCTTCGGGGTCACGGCCGATGAAGACCTTAGAGAGTGGTCGGCCGAACTGGTCCAGGAGATGGGTGGAATTCCCTTTTATGTGCCCGAAACCATGAAGCCTCTCTATCATGCCGCCGCCTGCATGGCCTCCAATTACCTGACCACGCTGATCCATATGGCGGAGGAAACCTATCTCTCTTTCGGGATGAGCCGGGATGAGGCGATACGCGCCTTCTGGCCGCTGGTCCTTGGCACCCTGAAGAATGTCAAAACCAGAGGAAGCATAGCGGCGCTGACAGGCCCCATCTCCCGCGGTGACGCGGGAACCATCGAACAGCATATCCGCGTTCTGCACGAGAAATTACCCGCATATCTGCCGGCCTATTGCACGATGGGACTCCTGACGGTGGATCTGGCCGTCAAAAAGGAATCCCTCTCCCCGGAGAAAGCGGAGATGATCAAAACCATCCTGGTAAATGGGGACAGATACCTATTTAATTTAGGGGATAATAAATAGGTATCTGTCCCCATTTACTCCATGGCGCCGGCGATATGACGCACCGTCTGACGGCAGACGCCGGTATAGATCTCCGGTCCGATGATAAAATCCGGAAAGCGAGTGTATCTGTCCGTCACCAGCGCCTCCACTGTCGCATCGATGGAATTCGTGCGCCGGTAAATCCCTTCCACCATGGCCCGGTAATCCCTGGCCGCTTCGATGCTCCGAAAGATAATGTTTTCCGCATCTTCTCCTGTAGCATAGCCGTAATGATCGGCACAGAACATATCGACCTTGAGTGATTTCAGCTTCTCCAGACTCCGCTGATATTGGGTAAAGTTCGAATTGCCCGACGGAAGAATCATCTCCTTATAGGGGATGCCGCCTCCATCTGATGGGAATAGTGCTCTTATTTCAGGTATGTACGCTGATACGGAGCAGGAGGAGTGACCGGGGGTTTCCAGGATCTGCACGGTCAATCCGCCGAGATCGATCCGATCCCCTTCCGAAACGACCCCGCCGGCGCCATCCGAGCGCCATTCGAGATCGAATCCTTCCAACCACCCGGTGACCCCCATGCGTTCCGCGACAAGGCGGCCGGAGGCGTTGATCGTCTCAATCCCTTTCGGCATCTGCAGAATCTGCCACGCCCTGGCCGAGGCATACACCCGAAGATCGGGATAACGCCTCCGAAAAAAAGGCACCAGCCCCACATGATCGAAATGGGAATGGAGGATCAGCAGTTTTTTCAGCCTCTTTTCATCGATGCCGAAGTCGCCGAGCTGGGTCTGGACGACCGGGGCCAGGTAGCTCATCCCGCCACTGATGATCAGGGAGCATGCGTCTCCCTCCAGCAGATAGACTCCCGATTCTTCCCTTCCCAGATACCATAACCGTTCGCCGATCCGGCCTGCGTTGCGGCTCCTCATTGCGCCTCCATGGCTCATTTTCCGTGGACAACGATGTTCGCGCCTGCTTTTAGTCTCTTGATCATCGAGTCGAAAGCCCCCTGCTGTTTCTGGCGGTCGAGAACGGCCTGGATCTGTTGCTTTGTTTCACCGTCCAGTTTTGCAACCTGGGGGCTCTGGCGGTCGAGGACCTGGATGATATGGAAACCGAACTCCGTTTCCACCACCGGTCCGATCGCACTTTTCTCTTGAGAAAAAGCGGCGTCTTCAAAAGGTTTTACCATCTGTCCCCGGTTAAAGGTTCCCAGATCTCCGCCGCCCTTCTTACTCGGGCAGTCGGAATGCTTCTTCGCGAGTTCGGCAAAATCGGCTCCGGAGATGAGCTGCTTCCTCAAGTCTTCGGCCTTGCCCTTTTTTTCAGCCTTGATCTTGTCGGTATCCCCGGCGGCTTTGGCGACCAGGATATGTCTGGCATGAACGGATTCCTGCCGTTTGAACCGATCGAGGTTTTTATTGTAGAAATCGCCGATCTCCTTATCCGTTATCTTCACCTTCCCTCCCAGTTCCTGCATGATCAGTTTGTTGATCTGGATGTTCATGCCGATCTCCTCGCGCATCTTCGCCGCATCAAGGTTGTTTTTCTTGAGGAGCTCATCCATGGTAACCCCCGCGGGAAGCTGAGCCTTCACACTTTCCAGGACCTCCGCAACCTCCTTTTCGGTGGCCGTCACCTTCTTTGCACCGATTTCTTTAGAGAGAAGATTCCGGACGACGAACTCATCGATAAGGCCTCGCCTGATCTCGACCTTTGCCTGCTCGAGGTTCTCCGAAGGGATCTGGGCTTTGAGCGTCTCAATTCTCTTCTTTAAGTCCTCTTCAAGCTGGCTTCTGGTCATCTTTATTCCATCGACTTCGACGGCAATATCCGAAATGCCTGGGCTCTTTGCAGCACCAGCGAGCGGTGAAGCGGCGGGCTCGACTGCCGGCGCTGCCGCCGGCGCCTCGGGCGCCCCACTGAGCACCGGCGCCGGAGCCATCACAGGATTGGCTTCTTGCGCCTTTTTCTCTTCCTTGGATCCGCATCCCCCGACACCGAGAAAAAGGATGAAAAAAACAGCCGCCGTGATGAGAATATTCCGTCCAGTTTTATCGCTCACACTTTTTCCTCCTTTGTTCATTCCATGACGGCACGGATATCATTGAAAACATGACAGCGAAATATATGCACGGGAGATCCTCACGTCAAGAAGCAATAAATTGTTTTTCAGGAATAGGGAAAGTCGGCCCGCAGCGACGTCAATATCCGGAATTGCTCTTCGGGATCCGGAACGCCGCCGGGAGAGCCTGCCCGGCAGTGCGGCCGGCCCGGCA
The DNA here is from genome assembly GCA_964540555.1 of uncultured Syntrophus sp. Taxonomy (GTDB): domain Bacteria; phylum Desulfobacterota; class Syntrophia; order Syntrophales; family UBA5619; genus JAKAFS01. Next base: position 4,413 of record CAZINF010000083.1, read on the forward strand.
GAGGGATATCGCCCGTCGGCCCGTCGAACATCGGGACAAGAGGGAAGGCCGAGCGACTCAGATGGTGAACCAGCCGAAGGGTCTTCAATCCGTCGAACCAGACATGGAACTGCCGTCGGAGTTGACCGGGATCCCGGGAGTTTTGTCTGATGACAAGCCAATCCGCCGCGAAGCGATTCATCCGAAGATACGTCTCGAGATGCGCATGATTGCGGCAGGATTCCACCAGGATGGCTTCCGGATCCCTGTCGGGAGCGGTCTCCATCGAAGCCAGCCATTTTCCGAGGATCTCAAAAATCCGGGGATCGTAAAGACGATATTCATCCGTCCCGCCGGTCAAAAACCGGATCATTCGCTGCCCGGTGCCGAAAGGGACCCGTTTTGAGGGCCGCGCGGAGGGAAAGACCGTCGTTTCAGAGATGACGCCGATCCTGCCGATCTTCGCAAGTTTGTTGAGATAATGGAAATCCTCCGCAGCCTGGCGACGGTTCATCCCCCGGACAGCTACATATCCCTCCGACGTGCATGACATCGTCGAACCGATGGAATGAAAGGCATAGGGGGAGCCGGCGAAGGAAAGGCCGATCACATAGGACCTGAGAAAGATCTCGTAGCAGCAGATTGCCGCGAGCAGCGCCGGATCGTCTGGTTTTTGATGGGCATAGCCCGTTACAGCCGCCGGATCACCGCTCCTGCTGAAATAGGTCCGGACCGAGGAGAGGTAGTTCTTCTCTACCAGCGTGTCGGCGTCGAGACAGCAGATCAACCCGCCGTTTGCCGCCCGCGCATCGATGATCTGAAGGGCCGCATCCATCCCGATCTTCCTCGCCGTCCCCACACCCCCATCCCGATCAGGAATCTCAACCCCCGCAGAGGAGGCGTCGATAAATGCCAAACGAAGACCGCTGCGGGAAATCTGCTGAATGTCTTTTTGTATCGCCTCGGGAAGATCGGGATAAGCGGACAGCCTGAAAACAAGGGCGCGTAGAAGGGAAAGGGTCGCTCGATTGCTGAGGACCGCAGCATCTCCGGCCATGGGCGGCCGGTGGTTGTTCACCACACAGATGACAAGCGTCCTCCGGAGGTCGCTCGACGGATTTCGGGCAATACAGGCCAGTGTGCTGAAAAGCGAATCCCCTTCAGCCAGCGCCGGAATCACGACTGCCTGCTCTACCCCCTCAACCGACGCCGCGACAAGGGGCCGCGCCTGAAAAGCCCTGCAACTTCTGAGGTATTTCTCGCGCTCTCGTATTTTCATGCAGTCAGGCCGGCGATCAGGGCGATGACACTGCCGGTATCATTGCTTTCGGTCCAGTGAATTCGGACACCGTTTTTTTCCATGCGCCTGAACCAAGTTTCCTGCCTTTTGGCATATTGATGAATGCGGGTGTTGAGCATCTTGAATAACCCCTCCCGTGTGGTTTCCCCCCGGAGATAATGACCAATGTAGCGGTATTCGAGACCAAAGGAATCGATCCTCTCCCAACTGAGCCCCTTTTCATGGAGATCCTGCACCTCATCGAGCATCCCTGAAGCCAGGCGCGCTTTTAGGCGATCGGTGATCCTGCGTCGCAATGTTTCTCGGTCACAGCGGATCCCCACGACCAGTGGAGAAAGGAGTGTCTGGAACCCCGGTTCCTGCTGGCGGTCATCCGTGAACTCGGCGATCTCTATTGCCCGGATAAGTCTTTCCCGATCCCGAAGATCGGTTGTGTTATGAACAGCGGGACAGAGTGAAAGGAACCGCCGGCGGAGGCCCTCCATTCCTTCCCTGGCCATTCCGTCGCGCAACGCCTGATTGGTCGGCACTGCCGGGAGGCAGTAACCCAGGATGACCGCCTCCAGATAGAGACCCGTTCCCCCCACCATAAGCGGGACTTTCCCTCTACCCACTATCTCCTGATAAGCGCGGTGAAAGAGCTTCTGGTAGGCAAAGACGCTGAACTCATCCGCCGGATCGAGGATGTCGATCAGGTAATACGGGACCGCGGCCCCCCCCCTGCTGTATACGGAGAGATCCTTTCCTGTCCCCAGATCCATCCCTCTGTAGACCTGACGGGAATCGGCGGAGATGATCTCACCGCCTATTCTTCTAGCCAAGCCGACGGCAAGTCCCGTTTTTCCCGAGGCGGTAGGCCCCAGGATGACAAGAAGGTTAAAACGACGCCTGAACCCGCAAAGCAATTCTCCATCCGTCGGCATAGCGTTAATCCTATCCATCCGATCACCGCTAATGGGGACGGATTTCAAATCCATCCCCATTGGTCCCCGCCCTGGGACGGGGAACTTCAATTTTTTGAAATAGCCTGTGCAAATGAACCAGCGGATGAATTGTAAAAAAATGCCCCGGTCGCCGGCGGCGTCCGGGGCATCCGCAGATTGTCATGCTTCTCTTATAATGGCTGTACGTTTACTGCGGCAGGTCCCTTTTTGCCTTGCTCGACATCAAAGCGGATTCGCTGACCCTCATAGAGCGTCTTGAAACCTTCACCCTGAATGGCGCTGAAGTGGACAAAAACGTCCCCCCCTTCGTCGTTCTCGATGAAACCAAACCCTTTTTTCTCGTTAAACCACTTTACTTTACCTTCTGCCAAAGCTGTGCACCCCCCTTTCCAAGATTTTACCCGGCAGGTTCTGTATCCTGCGACCACAAAAAAACCACCCCTTTTCAGGAACCTCTCCTGAACCGGTGGTGGCATACCTACCCTTCAAAATATGAACACCCAACTTTCCCTGTCCCGCCGTTATTAATCATTCCATACAATCCAAAGTCACCACGTGCATCACGCAACCAGGGCGGCGTTTTTCCGTAACACCGTATTTATGAAAAAGCAAGTATTTTTTTACTCGACCTTCGTTCCGGAGATTTTGACCGTTTTACCTCATCGTTCGATATCCTTTTTCAGGATTGCCCCAAACTGCTCAGGCGTGCCGCCGACGGCATCGGCGCACTTATATACCAGAAGATCCATACTTCTTCCTCATCTCTTCGTTCGGAAGATATTTTGACTCGAGCCCCCTCATTCATATCTCCTTATGGCAGGCCACCCAATGCCCCGGGCCGCGCTGCTGCAAAACCGGTTCATTCCGATCGCAGACCTCGATCCGAAACGGGCATCGAGGGTGGAAAGAGCATCCCGATGGAGGGGCCGCGGGCGAGGGCATCTCTCCGGTAAGGATCATTCGTTGGTTTCGGCTCTTGGAATCGGTGACCGGTACGGCAGAGATGAGGGCCCGTGTATAGGGATGCGCCGGTCGCTCGCAGACCGCTTCCCCTGCGCCCAGTTCAACGATCTTGCCAAGGTACATCACAGCGATCCGATCGCTCATGTGACGAACCACCCCCAGATCATGGGTAATGAACAGATAGGTCAGCGCGAGCTCCTGCTGCAGGCGCTTCATGAGATTGAGGATCTGGGCCTGAATGGAAACATCGAGAGCCGAAACGGGCTCATCGGCAACGATGAGGCGCGGATTGAGGATCAGCGCCCTGGCAATGCCGATCCGCTGTCTCTGCCCGCCGCTGAATTCATGCGGATAACGGGTCATCTGCTCCTCGTTCAGACCGACGACCGCGATAAGTTCGGTCATCTTCGCTTTTCGCTTCTCCCGCCATTGGGGATAGTGGATTCGAAGCGGTTCGCTGATGATGCCGCCTGCCGTCTTTCTCGGATTCAAAGAGGAGTAGGGATCCTGAAAGATCATCTGGACCATGCGTCGGTACTCTTTCAGAGCCGCTCCTGTCCGCATCGAGATCTCCTCCCCTGCGAACCGGATCGATCCGTCCGTCGGTTCCTCCAGGCGCATGATCAGGCGGCCGAGGGTTGTTTTCCCGCAACCGGATTCGCCTACCAGGCCCAGGGTTTCGCCACGCAGAATCTCCAGATCGACACCGTCTACCGCCCGGATTGTTCCTCTTTCACCCGAAAGGAATCCCCCCCGGAAAGGGAAATATTTCTTCAATCCCCGAATCTCGAGCAGCGTGTCGTTCATCGGCAATCCCCGTATTTCCAGCAACGGACAAAATGACCCTTCGGATTTTCCGCCATCAGGGGTTCCTTTTCACGGCAGGTCGAAAAGACGTCCAGACAGCGGTCCTTGAATCGACATCCTGCGGGGATATTACAGAGGGAGGGAACCGTTCCCGGGATGACGCTCAGCATGGCGTTCCTGCCGGTCGATCCGCGAAGCCCGGGTATCGAGCCCATCAGACCCACCGTGTAGGGATGCAGCGGGGCAGAAAATAGATCCCGGGTGGGACTGCACTCGACTATCTGGCCGGCATACATCACAGCCACATCCCGGGTTGCCTCGGCGATCACCCCGAGGTCATGGGTGATCAGGATGACGGAGGTCCCCGTCTCCGACTGGAGGCGCCCGATGAGGTCGAGCATCTGTGCCTGGATGGTCACATCGAGGGCGGTCGTCGGTTCGTCGGCCAGCATGAGACGAGGTCTGCACGTCAATGCAATGGCGATCATCACCCGCTGGCGCATCCCCCCGCTCATCTGGTGCGGGTAGTCCTTCACCCTCGTCTCGGGTGAGGGGATCCCGACCTTCCGCAGCATTTCCACACTGGACGCATGGGCGTCCCGATGGTTGAGATTCTGGTGGAGCCGCATCACCTCGGCGATCTGTTCCCCGATCCGAAAGACCGGATTGAGCGAAGTCATCGGCTCCTGAAAAATCATGGAGATCTCCCGCCCCCGGACATGCCGCATCTCTTCCGCGGAAAGGTCAAGGAGTTCCCGTCCGTTGAGCAGGACGCTTCCCCCGGCGATCCGACCCGGCGGCGACGGAACGAGCCTCATGATGGAGAGCGCCAGAACGGTCTTCCCGCAGCCGGACTCCCCGACCACCCCGAGGGTTTGCCCTGACAACACCTTGAGATCGACCCCGTCTACGGCCCGGACAATACCCCTCTCCGTATCAAAATGGGTCCGGAGGTTTCTGATTTCCAGTACTGTATTCATCCCTGTTCTGACGGCCTCGTGAAAAGTCCGGATGCTTCGTTGCTCTTCATCCTTCGTCATTGCGGCGTACACAAAAGTACGCCTCATTCCTCAGGATTCGCGCGCCTTGCCTGCGGCCTTTTTACGAAGCCGTCGACCTCCTCTATCATTTTTCCTACCCCCTATACCGGTTTCGGAGAAACTGGATCAGGAGACGGACCCCAACGCCCGAGGCGCCCTTGGGGATATAGGGCCTATCCTTCGTCAGCCACGCGGGACCCGCGATGTCGAGATGGACCCAGGGGGTGTCGCCGGTAAATTTGCTCAAAAAAGCGCCGGCCGTGATGGCCCCGCCCGCTCTCCCTCCGGAATTCTTGTAATCCGCGACATCACCTTTGATCAGTTCATCATACTCCTCCCAGAGCGGCAGTTCCCAGACCCTCTCGCCCGTGACCTCGGCTGCATCTCGGATTTCCCGCTTCAGCGCGTCGTTTGTCCCCATCATGCCGATCACATGGTCGCCCAGGGCAACGATACAGGCCCCGGTGAGCGTGGCCAGATCGATGATCGCAGCCGGCTTGTAACGGCCTGCATAAGTCAGGGCGTCGGCAAGAATCAGGCGCCCTTCGGCATCCGTCGTCACGATCTCGATGGTCTTGCCGGAAAGCGATTTGAGGATATCGCCGGGTTTGTAGGCCTTTCCGCTGGGGAGATTCTCTGTGGCTGGAACGAGGCCAACCAGGTTCACCGGCAGGCCGAGTCCTGCGGCGGCCCGGACGGCGGCAATGACGGCAGCACCCCCTGCCATATCCGACTTCATCTCGTTCATCTTTTCCGAAGGTTTGATGGAGATGCCGCCGCTGTCGAAGGTGAGCCCCTTGCCGACCAGGGCGATGAACGGAGATGACTTCGTCGCCCCCCGATATTCGAGAACGATGAATCGGGGAGGCTCATCACTCCCGGCGGCCACGCCGAGCAGGGCATTCATCCCGAGTTTCTTGATCTCCCCGGGTCCGAGGATGCGACAGCGGATGTTTTTCCCTTTGGCGCTCGCCCTGGCCTCGTTGGCCAGATCGGTCGGCGTCATCTTGTTGGCCGGCGCGGATACGATGTCTCGCGCAAACAAGACCGCACCCGCGATGACTTCCGCCGTTCTCGCTCCATCCCGGATGGTCCTGAGGCCCTTCGCGTCACCGACGAGTATCGTGAACTCAAAAACCTCCCGTATATTTTCCCGCTCGATCGTCTTGAAGGTGGTGAACTGATAGAGGCCGAGGAGGACGCCCTCTACAGCCGCCTCGGCTGCCTGGCCGGGCGCCAGATCGACGCTCCCGAAATCGAGAGAGGTTGAGAATTCCTTGACGTTCAGTGTTCTTATCTGCTGTGCAGCCCTGGAAAAGGCCCCCCGCAGCCTCTCAGGGGAAAAATCCGCCCTCTTCCCCAGACCCACGACAACCAGTCTCTTTGCCGGTAAACTCCCCAGGGAATAGATCACGGAGATCTCATTGAGACGGCCCGTAAAGTCTCCCTGGCCGATGATGTCAGCGATGAAGCCGCCGCACTTCTCATCCAGTTTTGCCGCGGCACCGCACAGACCTGTTTCGCCTTCGAAATGGATCACGACGGCTGCTTCCGTCGCTGCCTCCGTCAGTTTGCCCTTTCTTACTTTAATCTTCACATCTGCCTCCCTTAAAAGGTTCCCCCTGCTGTTCAATAGGTTTCACATATCATTTTAAGCAATTACCCGCAAGCATCCCGAAAAAAAATGGAAGGATATCCGCAAGTGTGCTCGCTCGCTCAACGCCTCTTTGTGAAAGCTCTTTGGCGAAGAGGGCACCACATGGGCTCTTGGATGCGAAAGATGGATGTATTAACCCTATCCTGTCAACATGAGAAATTGGGTTGCAGGGATGATGAAGCAGTTATCGGGAAATGCCTCCGGCTTTTCACAGAAGCGAAGAATCTGATAGTAAGGGACAGATAATCTGTGCCTGAAGTAGCGTCCGGCAGGACCGATCACCCGGCTGTGCTCTTTCGCTTCAAAAAGCGCCACGGGGCTACCATCCTTGACCAAAACGAAATCCACTTCTCTTTTCGCCGTATCCCGAAGATACATGATCTCAAAAACACCTAAACCTGTTTCTGTAAAACGGGCAGCCATGCGTATCATGCTCACTGCCAACAGGTTTTCAAATCGTATCGCCGGGTCGGTCGGCAAAGACCAGTCATAAAAATACAGTTTGGGTTCTTTCTTCAAGGAGCGTAGGAGATTTTGATGCCAGGGACGAATCGTAAAAACGAGATAGAGAGCCCGCAGGATATTGAGCCAATTGGCGATCGTGCCATGATGAATCGATAAATCTTCCCGTAGACCGTTGAGACTGAGGGGGGCGCCTACCCGACCTGGCAGGATCTCCACAAGCTGCTCCAATCCCTTGATATCCGTAATCCGCGACAGATCACGGACGTCCTCCCTGATCAACAGCGATTTATAGTCCTGCTGCCAGCGGCGGTGAAACTTGACCGAGCCTCTCAGTAGCGGCTCCGGAAAACCGCCATAAGCCATTAAGTCATCCAATGATTCCCGAGCAATATCCACAGAGGCCCCTCTTGCCTGATCCATAAGCGCCTCACCGTCGGTGAAGGCACTCTCATTCGCGATGACGTGCGAAAAATCCGCCGCCATCTCCGGAAGACCCAAGGGGAACATCTGGTAGGAAAAGTAACGACCGATTAGGGAATCTCCTGACTTGCGATACATTCCCAGACGTGCGCTGCCCGTGATAAGGAGGCGCATCCTGTCGCTGCTCGTGTCGTAAAAACCTTTGAGGATGTCGCGCCAGTTCTTGTGTTTGTGCAATTCATCGAAGACGATGGGGACGGGTTCGCCCTGGAATTGCTCTGCGATTGCATTACGGAAATAAAGAGGGTTGGCGCGATATGCCTTCATGACGGCAGGGTCGTCCCAATTGAAGTACGTGTCGCCGCACCCAGTGTCGGCAAGCCACTTGCGGGCAAAATGGGTCTTCCCGACCTGACGCGGACCGATCAGAAAAATCATCTTTCCGGCCGTCATCTCCGGATCGAAGATATAGGTCTTCACCAATCGTTCCATGATGATTATTTTACATGTTTGTGAAATATTATCAAGATAATTTTTCAGTGATACGGAAATATGTCTTGTCTTAAAAGAAAAGGGGCAAGCGCGACGGCATTAACCCCTTTCATGGCTGGAGGCGGCACCCGGACTTGAACCGGGGAATAACGGTTTTGCAGACCGCTGCCTTAGCCACTTGGCTATGCCGCCATAAAAAAATGGAGCGGGCGAACGGATTTGAACCGTCGACGTCCACCTTGGCAAGGTGGCACTCTACCGCTGAGTTACGCCCGCTCGTGATGTAATGGCGCGTGACTATAACAAAACCGTTTTGTTTGTCAATAAAAAACTTACCCCTCGACTTGAAACGCCAATCTATATGATTTTGTGGCTTTTTTTAATGCTTATCCGGTAGAACTTGATGAAGTAATCGAACCCGGACAGGACCGTCAAAACCAGTGCGATGTAAAGGATGACCATACCGACGGCATGTGCGTCGGCGCCGAAGAAAGGGTAATGGATCATCAGGGCGGAAACTGCGAAGATCTGGCAGAGGGTTTTCCGTTTCCCAAGCGGGCTTGCGTCGATGATCAGCCCCTCGGAGGAGGCGATGTTGCGTATTCCGTCCACGATGAAGTCGCGGATGATGATGACCGCTACGATCCAGGTGGGAATCCGTCCGATCGGTATCAACAGGATCATTGCCGTGTTGACGATCAGCTTGTCGGCGATGGGATCGAGAAATTTACCCATCGTGGTGACGATATGATACCTGCGGGCAACGTGGCCGTCCAGGAGATCGGTCAGTGCAGCCGCTATGAAAAGTACGGCGATGACGATACTCATGAGCGGCCCCGGGGAAAGAAGTAGGAAGAAAAGTATAGGGATCACCCCGATCCGGATCAATGAAATGGTATTGGGGAGATTGATCACCTCCCTCATCTCCGGCGGGATAGACATACGGTCAAACAACCGCTTGATGAGATCGATCATAAAAAAGAGCCCCTTTGCTGTTTACAGTTGTTTTTGTTCCAATTTATACTGTTCAAGACATTTCTCTGAGCAGAAATAGACTGTCTTTCCGTCGATTTCAGCACGGCGTGCATGGGTCACGGGAACATAGGTATGGCATAGAGGATCCTCCACCAGATCCTCACCGGTGGCGGGTGGATCTGCCTTGGGCGGCCCGCTCGGTTTCTTCAACGTCCTGACCAGCCTGTAGAAGAGATAAATCAGAATAATACCGACAATCAACCTGAAATTCATTTTTCAACACCCACACCTGATCACTAAGTAAAAAGTCGCAAAAGCCTTGCATTTGGGACGGCTTCGTAAAAAGGCCGCAGGCAAGGCGCGCGAAACCCGAGGAGTGAGGCGTACTTTGCCGTACGTCGCAACGACGAGGGATGAAGCGCAACGCAGCATCCGAACTTTTTACGTAGCCGTCAAACCTGTTCCCGTCCATCGTGCGCCTGATTGTACAATTCCACCCGGGCCGGATCCTTCAGGCGATCCAGCAGACCGCTGGCGGAGACGCCGAATGCGGGATGAATCGCATAGGGGGCGAGCTCGCAGAGCGGAACGAGAACAAAAAGCCGCCGGTGCAGTTCCGGGTGGGGAATGACCAATCCCGCCTCCTGAACGACCTCCTGACCGTACAGGAGAAGATCCAGATCGATCACCCGCGGCCCCCACTTTGTCCCCGCGGACCGGCCCATCCGCCGCTCGGTCTCCTTCAATGCCGAAAAAAGCATCAGAGGCGACAGGTCCGACCGGATCTCAGCTACGGCATTGACAAACCATGCCTGTTCCTGCGGTCCCACGGGCTCCGTTCGATATAGCGGGGAGGAGCGAAGAACTCTGATCCCGGGAATCTCGGCCAGTTTTACGAGAGCCTCCCGGCACGCCGCGGCCGGGTTTCCCATATTGCCGCCGATCCCGATGAAGGCGATAACGCCGCTGACCGCACCACCCCCAGGACCTGGACACCCCATCTCAACCTCGCTACGTCCGACGCAGATCGAGGACATCCTGCATGTCGTAGATGCCGTTCGCACGGCCAACCAGCCAACAGGCGGCCCGGATCGCGCCGCGGGCAAAATTGTCCCGGCTGTGCGCCCGGTGGATGAACTCCAGCCTCT
>CAZINF010000084.1:0-14571 GCA_964540555.1 uncultured Syntrophus sp.
TTCTTCTCATCCACGGCCTCCTCCATCTCCTCGGGTATGAACATGAAAACACCACGCCCGCGGAATCGGGAAAGATGAAAACCCGCGAGCGGGAGCTTTTTTTCATGCTGAGGCGTTACCCGATTATCTGAAAAAATCGTTACTATTTGACCAGGATCACCTGTCCGGGTTGGATGTTGTCCTTGTGTATCCTATTGTTCAACTGGCGCAGCTTGTCGAGCGTCGTGCGGTTCTCGCGGGCGATCTTGTTGAGGGTGTCGCCTTTTTTGACGGTATATTTCTTCACCGCCGATGTGTCAACGGCCTTCGCGGCCTCTACCTGCGCAGAGGCCGTCTCCGGTTTCGCTTTTCCCTTGTCTTCATCGCGGCCAATCTTTCGGCCATCCTTTTTCTGTTCGAAGGGCGGGTCGCTCTTTACCTTTTCAATCCGCAGCGTTTGACCCAGTTTCAGTTTATCCCCCGCCAGACGATTGGCCTTTTTTATTTCAGCGATGCCGATATCGTACTTCCTGGCCAGCGAAGCCAGGGTGTCTCCCTTTTGAACCTTATGAGTAATGGTTGTATCCGGTTTCTGGACTTTGGTGGAAGCGCCCCTGGAGACCTGGATGGGTATATTCAACCTCTGACCCACCGCCAGCGGCTTTTTCCTCAAGAGCTGATTCGCATTCCTGATATCCCCCTCGGAGGTCTTGTATTTGCCGGCAATAGAGGCCAGGGTCTCGCCCTGTCGCACCCTGTGCTTGATGACCACCCCTCGCCTGAAGGCGTCTCGGGGCGTCTCCGCCAATGAAATCTCGTCCACTACCTTCAGGAGCTGCCCCGTCATATCCGTCGGCACTCTCAGTTTGTAAGGCCTGTTCGGGGTGATTCTGTGCCTGAGTTCGGCGTTCAGGATATTCATCATTTCTTCCGGGACGTCGAGCTTACGGGCTATATCCTGCAGGCGCATGGATTTGTTGATCTCCACCGCCTCATAGGAAAGGGCGGACATCTTTCCGGCGCCGAGATCGATTCCGTACCTCTGTGGGTCCCGGATCACCAGCACTGTGGCGATGAAACGGGGGACATAGCGCGCCGTTTCGTAGGGAAGCTTGTGATACAGATCCCAGAACCGGTCCAGGTAATTGATATGCTGCGAGGCAATATTTCTCATGATCCTTCCTTCACCGCAATTGTATGCGGCAAGAACGGTAAGCCAGTCGCCGAACATGGTGTGCAGCTCTTTCAGGTAATCGATGGCTGCACGGGTGGATTTTTCGATATCCATTCTTTCGTCCACCCAGTCATCCCTGTTGAGACCGTATTTATATCCGGTGGAGGGGATAAATTGCCAGAGACCAAGCGCCCGTGCCGTCGACAGGGCGTTGATCTTAAATCCACTTTCAACCAGGGGCAGCCAGGCTAATTCTTCCGGCAGGCCGGCTTTCTTCAGTTCTCTCAGAATGATCGGGCGATACATTGCCGACCGGTGATAGGACGAGATGAAAAAGTCGCGCTCCACGGTCTGAAACAGACGAATCTCCTTCTCGACATCGGGGTTGGTGATGACCGGTATTTCACTGCGTATCCCTTTGGCAGTGGTCTGAATCGAATTATACAGGGTGAGGATCCGCTTCGATATCATGAGACGGAGGTCATCTTTCTGTCTGACAATATCCGGATTGCCGTTGGTGTCGATCAGGAGGGCATAAGCCTGATCCAGCATCTCCAGGGCGCTTTCAAGGTCGCCGTTGACCCAGTAGCTGTGCGATTCATTCAGCAGTATAAGGGCCTCCTCCATGATGTCCCTCTCCGCTTCTTCCCTGGGTTCTTTGCCGCTTTCCTGAACTTGGGGCTTTGACGGCTTTGTCGTGGTAGGGATTTTCGACGCCGTCTGCTTCTTAACGGGTGGAGCGGGGGTTTTCTGAGAAGGTGTCACTGCGGGGACGGGGACGGGGGTGGGGGCCTTCTGACCCGGTTTTACGATTTCCGACCGCTCCGGAGAAAGCGAGGCCATTTTCGGAGACGTTTCCTTGAAAGGGGTCAACGGCTCCTCCCGTATCGACGCCACTTTCTTCTCCGAAGGAACAGGCGCAGTCTTTGGAGAAAATTCCGTTGCCGGAACCGGAAGGGGGGGCTTTTCCGAAGGCGGCGGATCATTGGCTTTCACCGCCGCTGCCGGCGCCCGATCAGCCGCCGGTTCTCCCCTGGGCACCTCGGAGATCTGGGGATTCATACGCGCACTGCAACCGATAAGCAGGACAAACAGGACGATACAGATTTTGATTCTGAACATCTTTTTGACTCCTCATGCTTGAGTGCTAAACTGGATCAGATACGCCTCGATAAACGCATCGATGTCGCCATCGAGAACCTTGCCGGCATTGCCTGTCTCAACGTTTGTTCGGTGATCCTTGATCATCTTGTATGGATGCAGCACATAGGAACGGATCTGACTTCCCCACGCGATACCCTTCTTTGTCTTGTTGATCTCCCGAAGCTTTTCATTCTGTTCATTCAGTTTCATTTCATAAAGACGGGACTGCAGATATTTCATTGCCATCGCCTTGTTCTTGTGCTGTGAGCGCTCATTCTGGCACTGGACCACAATCCCCGAGGGCAGATGGGTGATTCTCACCGCGGAATCCGTCTTGTTGACATGCTGTCCCCCTGCGCCCGATGACCGGAATGTATCGATACGTAACTCCTTCTCATCGATTTCGATGACGATCCGGTCGTCTACCTCGGGATAGACGAATACAGAGGCGAACGAGGTATGCCGGCGGGCCCCCGCGTCAAAGGGGGAAATCCTCACCAGCCGGTGAATGCCGATTTCGGCCTTGGCATAACCGAAGGCGTATTCCCCCCGCAGCGTCCAGGTCACGCTCTTTACACCGGCTTCGTCGCCCGGAACATAATCGATGATGGTTGCGGCAAAGCCCCTTCGTTCCGCCCATCGCAGATACATCCTCAAAAGCATTTCCGCCCAGTCCTGCGCTTCGGTGCCGCCGGCCCCCGCATGAATGGACATGATGGCATTCATGGAATCCTGGTCGGACCCCAGCATCATCTTGAGTTCGACATCCCGGACAGTGGCGGTGAGCCTATCCAGCTCATTTCTGATCTCTTCCCGGGCTCGATCATCCTCGTCTTCCGAGGCTATCTCACAGAGCAGCGCCAGATCATCAAGGCTATTCTTCTGCCCCTTCCATTTCCCGACGACATCATTCAAGCGGCTCTGTTCCTGGAGAGTCTCCCGCGCTTTGTCCGGTTCATTCCAGAAATCCCCTTTCAGAGCCCCCTTCTCCAGTTCACGGATGCGCAATTCCTTTTCAGGGATGTCAAAGACACTCCCCTATGTGTTCAATTCTCTTCCTCAGATCGAGCAGCGCTTCCTGAATTCCTTCCAGCATGCCGTTTTCTCCTTTGCGTTGTTGAAATAGTCATAATGAGCAGGACGATGGCGCACAGGTAAACAAACGCGTCTCCATATGCCGCATAACAGGTCTTCTCGTCAATGATTTTTACATCGCCTTTCAGGGTCTTTCTTTCGAAGAGATCCGTGCGGGAAACGATCCGGCCTATGGGATCGATCATGGCGCTGATCCCTGTATTGGCGGCCCTGACGAGGTAAAGACGATTTTCAACCGCCCTGAATACCGTCATGGAGAGATGCTGATAGGGCGCGGATGTCCTCCCGAACCAGGCGTCATTGGTGATATTGACGAGGATCTCCACTTTTCCCCGCTTGTATTCCCTCGCCGCTTCTGGAAAGATTCCTTCATAACAGATCAGAACCCCCAGACGGCGTCCGGCGACGGCCAGGGGGTGGAATCCTTTGCCCGGCTTAAAATCCCCCACGCCAACCACAAGCTTGCCGATAAAGGGGAAAAACCGTCTCAGGGGCACATACTCGCCATAAGGAACGAGATACACCTTGTCGTACCGTCCGCTCAGGGTCCCGTCCGGCCCGAGAAGAAAGGCGCTGTTCATGTAATGAATATTGCCTTTTTCCTCCTCGTAGCTGGGACTGCCAAACAGTATCGCGGAACCCGAGGTCCTGGCGGCATCGACAACCGCTTCCCGCAGCGGACCGGGGCGCTGGAAGTGAAAGGGCGCGGCAGTTTCAGGCCAGACGATCAATCCGTTTCCGGAAGGAATCGACTGCCGGGAAAGCGAGCTGTAGATATCGATGGTCTGCGATTGGTAGAGCGGATCCCATTTTATGCTCTGATCGATGTTCCCCTGAACGAGGGCCACCGGGAAACGGGGCGCTTTCTTCAATAATTCATCGATTTCCGCAAGACGGATATGACCGTAGACCAGGATCGCCGTGATCACGACTCCCGCAAATAACGTCTCGATCAGCAGACGCCTCCCTCGAAATCTTGCCGACAACAGGTCATAAAGAACGGCATTGATCAGAACGATGGCAAATGTGATCCCGTAAATCCCCGTAATATCGGATATCTGTATCACCTTCGCATAGAGATACTGTGAATAAGCCAGATTTTCCCATGGGAATCCCGTCAGGAGATGAGAGCGCAGAAATTCGAGGACGGTCCATAAAAGAGGCGCCGACAGGAACAGCGGTATCCCTTTTCCCCTCAGAAAGACGACACCCATGGCGAAGCATGCCGTGTAAAGGCTCAGGTAAGCGGCAAGGAGCAGCATTGCCGCCACCCCGGCATAAACAGGAAGATAGCCGTAATGGACAACAACGTAGACAATCCAGTAGAAAATACCGATATGGGCGATGAAGCCGGCCAGAAAACCGATCCTGAATCCCGCCCGCGGCGTGGCGCCCTTCAGGGCGAAAAAAAGGGGGATCAGCGCCGCCCAGGCCACGATCCCGTTTCCATATTTCGGAAAGGAGAAAAAGAGGAGAAGGCCGGACAGTCCGGTCAGGATGAGTTCTTTTTTCGGCAACCCAAAAGCCTTTACCCCATCTTTTACCTCCGGCTTGGTGTTTTTGGTCTCCGGCCTATATCCATTTCCAAACTGAAGCGCAATATAGGGGGAATCATGAAAAGAATCAAGACCGAATATCTATCGTGGCAAAAGGACTGAGCCTTGACGATGTAACCCGTTTGCTATACAGTAAAGAAAAATGAATCGAGGTAAGCAAAATGGCAAGGACAGCGAGGAGAGCAAGGGGCTTGTGGAATGTAAAGACGCCGACGACGATATGTTCAAGCGGCTGGGGGGCTGCGGAGGAACCAGGATATGACGACACCCGTATTGAAGAAGATCGACGCTCTGAGGGATAAAATTGACGCCCACAGGCCGCTTGACTCGCACATGCTCAAGCAGGTCCGGGAGTATTTCCGGATCGGCATGACCTATTCAAGCAACGCCCTGGAAGGGAATTCTCTGACCGAAACGGAAACAAAGATCGTTATCGAAGACGGGATAACCATCGGGGGAAAGCCCGTCCGGGATCACCTGGAAGCCCTGGGCCATTCGGAAGCCTATGACCTTCTTTTCCGGTTGGCAAAGAATCAGGAAATCACGGAGGCGAACGTGAAGGAGTTGCACCGACTGTTCTATTACCGGATCGATGCGAAGCAGGCGGGGAAGTATCGAAAGCGCCGGATTATCATCACCGGAACGGACTTCATCCCGCCGGCGCCGGAGAAGATACCGGCTTTGATGAGCGCCTTTGTCGAGAAGATACCGGATCAACGGGTGAAGCGTCACCCGGTAGAATTTGCCGCGATCATCCACAAGGAGCTTGTGACGATTCACCCGTTCATCGACGGCAACGGGCGGGTGGCGCGGCTGTTAATGAATCTTGCATTGTTCCAGGCAGGCTACCCTGTGGCGATCATCCCCCCGGTGCTTCGGCGGGACTACCTGGATACCCTGAATAAAACACACAAGGGCGACGACGGGCCGTTCATCAACTTCATTTCCGGCGTCTGCTACGAATCGGCAAAGGAATATCTGAGGCTATTAGAAGACTGAGGGAATTGCATTGAGCAGAAATAGGGTTCGAATTCATTTTGGAGATAAAGAAACAGGGGGCGGAATTTCTTCCTAACCCCCTGTTTTCATTTGGCGGGGCCGATGGGACTTGAACCCACGCCCTCCGGCTTGACAGGCCGGCGTTATAACCAACTTAACTACGACCCCGAATAAAGAGCTTTTCTATGCGCTATGGAAACCCGAAGCCGCCCGCCGTGATTCATGACAGGCCGCCCTCAGAATTTCTCAGTATCCTTGGTAGGCGGAACAGGACTTGAACCTGTGACTTCCACGGTGTAAGCGTGGCGCTCTCCCGGCTGAGCTACCCGCCCGTATCATCCGCTTTTCGTGACGGTTTCTAACAGCTATACTCCCCGTTGTCAAGTATTATGTTGGGTTAAGCTCTCGATCGTTTATGCCTGCAGCGATGCCGGGGCCTCGTCGGGCACGTTTTCCTCGGGCCGCTCAAACACCGTTTCTCCTGCCAGTCCCTCTTCCTCGGAAGGCTTATCTTCGGTCAGGAGGGCAACCCTTAAAACCTCATCGACATGATCGACCAAGATGATTTCCAGATCCTTCAGGACATTGGCCGGAACATCCGCAAGATCCTTTTCATTGTCCTTGGGAATAATCACCTTCCGGATACCCGCCCGGTGCGCAGCAAGAAGCTTTTCCTTGAGGCCTCCGATCGGCAATACACGCCCCCTCAGGGTGATTTCACCCGTCATGGCCAGATCTCCCCTGACCTTGCGTCGCATAAAGGCCGACACGATAGCTGTGGTCATGGTAATACCGGCCGACGGTCCGTCCTTCGGAATGGCCCCTTCCGGCACATGAACATGAATATCCGTCTTTTTGTAGAATGTTTCCGGCAACCCGAACATCGCGGCTCTTGCCCGGACATATGTAAGGGCAGCCTGCGCAGATTCCTGCATGACCTCGCCAAGCTTTCCGGTCAAAATCAGCTTTCCCGTCCCCTGCATGATGGAGACCTCAATGGCGAGGAGTTCCCCTCCGACCTCGGTCCAGGCCAGGCCGATCGCCAGACCGATCTCGTCTCTTCCCTCGGTCTCCCCATGACGGAATTTCGGCACACTCAAATACCGCTGAACCGCTTTCGAGGAAATCCTGATCCGGGATTTTCCACCGCCCTCGACAATCTTTTTGGCCACTTTCCGGCAGATCGAGGCAATTTCCCTCTCCAGGTTCCTGACCCCCGCCTCACGCGTGTACTGACGGATAATTGTCATCAGGGAGCCGTCCGTGAACATCAGATTGTCTTTCTTGATCCCGTTGGCTTCCATCTCCTTCATCACAAGAAACTGCTTGGCGATGTTCATCTTTTCCGGCTCGGTATAACCGGCCAGACGTATGACCTCCATCCGGTCCTGCAGCGGCGCCGGGATCGTCTGCAGCAGGTTGGCCGTCGTAATGAACATCACATCGGAGAGATCGTAGTCCACTTCCAGATAGTTGTCGTTGAAGGCGTAGTTCTGTTCGGGATCGAGAACTTCCAGCAGTGCAGAAGAGGGGTCTCCGCGAAAATCCGAACTCAGCTTATCCACCTCATCCAGACAGAAGACCGGATTATTCGTGCCGGCCTTCTTGAGGAGTTGAATAATCTTACCCGGCATGGCGCCGATATACGTCCTGCGATGGCCCCTGATTTCGGCTTCGTCTCTAACGCCCCCCAGGGAAAGACGGACGAATTTACGGTTCGTGGCGCGGGCGACGGACTTGGCAATCGACGTCTTTCCGACGCCGGGAGGCCCTACCAGGCAAAGAATAGGGCCTTTGTTCTTCTTAATCAGGGTCTGGACGGCGAGATATTCGATGATCCGTTCTTTCACCTGTTTCAAACCATAGTGGTCCTCTTCAAGGATCGTTTCCGACTCTTTGAGAGTATATTTATTCTCGGTTTTATCCCCCCACGGCATGTCGAGCAGCCAGTCGATGTAATTTCGCACCACAGTGGACTCCGCGGACATCGGCGCCATCATCTGCATCTTTTTGATTTCCTGCTTGACCTTCTTGTGTCCCTCCTCGGAGATTTTCTTCGCTTTGAGCCTTTTTTCCAACTCTACTATCTCGTTGCGGAATTCATCTTTCTCGCCCATTTCTTTCTGGATGGCGCGCATCTGTTCGTTGAGGTAATAGTCCTTCTGGGTCTTTTCCATCTGCTTCTTGACCCGTCTTTTTATCTTCTCCTCAACCTGCAGGATTTCGATTTCAGAAAGCATCAGCTCATAGATCGCCTCCATTCTCTCGGCAACGTCAATGATCTCAAGAATTTTCTGCTTATCCTCCAGTTTGGCGTTGATCTGGGCGACAACGACATCGGCGAGCTTTGAGGCCTCCTCGATGGAAGCGATCGCCCCTACCATTTCCAGATGGACTTTTTTGGTCATCTTGGCGTAGGTTTCGAAGGACTCCCGGATGCTCCTCATCAAGGCCTGAATCCTCACCCTGTCGGCCGCCTGATCCTGTTCATCGAGCTCTTCGGCGCGGACAAGGAAAAAATTCTCGCTATGGAGATATTCGCGGATGATACCCCGCTTTTTCCCCTCGACCAATACCTTCACCGTGCCATCGGGAAGACGAAGAAGCTGGATAATGATTCCTATCGTCCCTATGGAGTAGATATCGTCTTCGGCGGGATCGTCTTTCTGCGCGCTTTTTTGAGCCGCCATGAAAATCCCTTTTTCCTCCTTCATGGCAGATTCCAGGGCAGCGATGGACCTTTCTCTGCCCACGAAGAGGGGTACTATCATATGGGGGAAAACCACCACGTCTCTGAGGGGTAAAAGTGGTATTTCCATTGACACATCGATCATGTCTTGATTTTTTTCTCTGTCAAGCAACATATTTAAATCCTCGTTCCATCTTCTCAAGCGGTTTCCGACTTCTTTTCGAAAAGGAGGATCGGTTTTTCCTTGCTAAGAACCACTTCTTCGCTGATCACGCATTCCTTTACGTCGGACATCGACGGCAATTCATACATGATATCGAGCATGGTATTTTCCAGAATGGCCCTCAGTCCGCGCGCCCCCGATTTCCTTTCAACGGAAAGCCTGGCGATTGCCATAAGGGCGCTCTCGGTAAACTTCAGTTTCACCCCTTCGAGTTCGAACAGTTTCTGATACTGTTTAATAATCGCATCCTTAGGTTCAACGAGTATCCGGATCAGATCCTCCTGCGTTAAAATATTCAGCGTCGCGATCACCGGCAGCCTCCCGATAAACTCCGGAATCAGACCGAATTTCAAAAGATCCTCGGGCTGAACTTCCTGGAGGAGGCGGTCGGTCTTCTTTTGCTGTTTGCTCCTGATTTCGGCCCCGAAACCCATCGCGCTGAACCCGACCCGGCGGGCGATAATGTCGTCGAGGTCATTGAAGGCCCCCCCGCAGATG
Source organism: uncultured Syntrophus sp. (assembly GCA_964540555.1). GTDB lineage: Bacteria > Desulfobacterota > Syntrophia > Syntrophales > UBA5619 > JAKAFS01. The sequence goes on from CAZINF010000084.1 coordinate 9,357, forward strand.
AACAGGATGTTTGTCGTGTCCACCTGAATAAATTCCTGCTGGGGATGTTTTCTTCCCCCTTTGGGCGGGATGTTGGCCGTAGTCCCTTCGATGATCTTGAGGAGCGCCTGCTGAACGCCTTCTCCCGATACATCCCTCGTGATGGAGGGGTTGCCCGATTTTTTCGAGATCTTGTCGATCTCATCGATATAGACGATCCCCTTTGAGGCCCGTTCCACATCATAATCGGAATTCTGCAGGAGGCTAAGAATGATATTTTCCACATCCTCGCCGACATAACCGGCTTCCGTCAAGGTAGTCGCATCGGCAATGGTGAAGGGGACATTCAACATCTTTGCCAGCGTCCTGGCCAGAAGGGTCTTGCCTGAACCGGTGGGGCCGATGAGGAGGATATTGCTCTTCTGGATGTCGACCCCGCCCATATCGGCACGTGAAAACAACCGACGGTAGTGATTATAAACGGCGACGGACAGGACCTTCTTTGACCTTTCCTGGCCGATGACGTACTGATCTAGAAATCGCGTAATGTCTTTCGGTTCCGGGATTCCCTTGCGGAGTTCATCGGCAACCGGTTTTTCGCACTCCTCTTCAACGATGCACCGGCACAGCTCTATGCACTCATCGCAGATATAGGCTGTAGGTCCAGCAACCAACTTCTTGACTTCATTCTGGTTTTTACCGCAGAACGAGCAGAATAGAAGCCCCCGCCCCTCTTGCTGATCTCTTTCCTTTTTAGCCATGAAATAGTCCCCTGTCGCTTCTCATTTTACACTTTCTTCATGATAATTTCATCGATGATGCCGTATTGCTTGGCCTGCTTACCGGTCATGTAATAATCCCGCTCTGTGTCGTTCATGATTTTATCTATGGGCTGACCGGTAAGCTCGGACAGAACGTGATTCAGCTCTTCCTTTAGCCTCAGAATCTCACGCGCCTGAATGTCGATGTCTGTTGCCTGCCCCTGAAATCCGCCCAATGGCTGGTGGATCAGGATTCGTGAATGGGGAAGGGCATACCTTTTCCCCTTTTGCCCCGCCGCAAGGAGCAAAGCGCCCATGCTTGCCGCCTGTCCCATACAAAACGTGGAGACGGGGGATTTGATGTACTGCATGGTGTCGAATATGGCAAGCCCCGAACTGACATGCCCGCCGGGGGTATTGAGGTAAAAAAAGATCTCCTTGTCCGGGTCTTCCGATTCCAGATACAGCATCTGGGCGATGACAAGGTTCGACACGTCATCATCGATGGCCGTTCCCAGGAAGATAATCCGATCCTTCAGAAGCCTTGAATAGATATCATACGCCCTTTCACCCCGCCCGTCCTGCTCAACCACCATGGGTATCAGTGTCATTTCGTTTCCTCCGGTATTTCTGTTTTGTTTGCACTGACCGTGGTGATATGGGCTTTCTCCATCAGAAATTCGTAAGTTTTCCGGCTCAAAATCTCAGATTTGATGCCGTCGATCAAGTCTTCCTTTTCCAGTGATTTTTTCAGAGTTTCGTAATCCTGGACTCTCTGGGATGCGATCTCCGCAATCTGCTTCTCCACTTCCCCGTCATCGACGGTAAGGGCCTCCTTCGTCGCGATACCCTTGATGAGGATAACTGTTTTCACGATCTTTGTCGCTTCCTCACGAAATTGATCATGAAATTTCAAAGCCAGCTCGGTCGCTTTTTTTTGATCCATCCCGCCGGACATTATTCTTCGCTGCATATCGGACATCATATGATGGATTTGACGCTCGATAAAGGAATCAGGCGCCTCGAAGTCATTGCATGCCAGAAGTTTTTCGCTGATGCTTTTATCAAGCTTCGCGGCGACCTTCTGCTTTTTCTCCTCTTCCAGGTTTTTACGAACATCGGTCATGAGGGCTTCGAGCGATTCGTATTTTTCGAAGTTCTTGATGAAATTGTCATCGATCTCCGGCGCCCGCTTGACGCGTATTCCTCTGACGTTCACGTGAAATTCCACCTCTTTTCCCACAAGGTGGGCAGGCATGTCGGTCTCGGGAAAGCGAATGACGAAAGATCGGTTTTCCCCTTTTTTAATGCCTATCAGCCGATCCTCAAAACCCGGGACAAACGTTTTTGAGCCGACTTCCAGCAGATGATTCTCCGCCGCCAGATCTTTAAGCGGTTCCCCATCAATTTTTCCCGTGAAATCAAGCGTTACAAAGTCACCCTCGATCACACCCCGGTCTTCATTCAAATCTTCCATTGTGGAAAACATCTGACGGATATCCTGAAGTCTTTTCTCAAGGTCCTCTTCCGTCACGGCAGGATCCTCTTTCTCGAGCTCAAGACCGAGGTAGTCTTTTGGATCGACAACGGGTTCGACTTCGATGATCGCAGAAAAACTGAAATCCTTCTCTCGTTCTATTCCCTTCTGCTCGATCTGGGGTTGCGTGACCGCCGGAATCTCCTTTTCCTGCAACGTCTGCCAGTAGACTCTGTTCACCAGGCTTGCAACCGTCTCTTCTTCCGCCTGCTCCCGATAGTACATCTCCAGGATGGCTCTCGGAATCTTACCCGGTCTGAACCCTTTGACTTTAGCGTTTCTGCCGACCTTGCGATAAACAGTGTCCAATTCGTTTTTCACATCCGCCCAGGGGATATCGAAGGAGAGTTTTTTCTTTACAGGACTGATATCTTCAATTTTTATGGCGGCGTTGATTTCACTCATGGCAATGTGCTCCTTGAAAAAAATACGTTTACCCGGCGAATGACCAAAAGAATGGTGCGAGAGAGGGGACTTGAACCCCTATCCGCTCAGGCGGGCTGGATCCTAAGTCCAGTGCGTCTACCAGTTCCGCCACTCTCGCATGGTAAAAGTCTCAATCTTTATATGCATTGCCCCCCGGATTGTCAACATCCATTATTGGAGAAAACCTCCGGAAGTTATTAAAAAACCGCCCTTTTGGCGGCTTTTTGTTTTTTAAAATTGGTCGGGGCGAGTGGATTTGAACCACCGGCCCTCTGAACCCCATTCAGATACGCTACCAGACTGCGCCACGCCCCGACACGAATCAGCTTGATCTTGCGTTTAGTTAGCATCATCACTTATCAGTGTCAAGAATAAAGACGGCTTCGTAAAATGAGCATAAATAACTTGAATTCGTGAAAAAATTGATGTATGTTTCTATCATGTTCCCCGAATCAGTGCGGCGCAATGTAGGCAGAATATGACATCCAAACGGACCGTGTCGTTTTTTATTGTGGCGATCGTCATCTTCGGCGCCGCTTCGATGGGTCAGGCGGATATATACAAATACGTTGACCCCGAAGGGGTTATTCACCTTACCAATGTCCCGACGGACCACCGTCTGCCCTACATCCTTGTCATGAGAGAAAAAAGGGTCATCTTGCAGTTGAAAGGGGATAACGCCCTCTATGATGATCTGATCGCCCGGGCCTCGGAAAGATACAGCGTCGACTCCACTCTTATCAAGGCCATTATCAAGGCCGAATCAAATTTCAATCACCGGGCCGTTTCGCCCATGGGCGCCCGGGGATTGATGCAACTCATGCCGACAACGGCAGCCGCGCTTCGGGTCAAGGATTCCTTTCATCCGGAAAACAATATCGACGGCGGGGTCCGCTATCTTCGCTATCTGATGAATCTGTTCAACGGGAATCTCCCTCTGGTGCTTGCCGCTTACAATGCCGGTGAAAACGCCGTCCTGCGCTACAACAATCGCATCCCGCCCTACCAGGAGACGCAGACCTACGTCCGGCGGGTCCTCCATCATCTCAGCAGGTACAATAGTGGCAATCGGGTACACTGATCGAGACCTTTGCGAGCTATATGCGCTCAAGGCATCGGTCCTGCCACCAGGTATTTTTCGAGGTTCCGTAATTTTTTCTCCTTAATCCCCGGAACGGCGGTAAGATCCCAAAGCCTCTCGAACCCCCCTCTCAACTCCCGAATTTGAATGATCCGGGCGGCTGTCTGCTCGCCTATGCCGGGCACCAGTACAAGTTCTTCCCGCGTTGCGCGGTTGACATCGATCGGCAGCCCCAGGGCAAGCCTCTTTACCGCGGACAACTCCGCAATCTTCAGCGCCCCCTCCTCGGTGGAGACGGCTAAAGCCGAGGCGGACGAAAGCCGCGCATCGGCTAAACCGGCATGCGTCGTCGGCATGTCATTTCCCGTGATTTTCGATAACTCAGCAAAGGCCGTCGCTTCCGGTAAGAAATAGATCCCGTCCGCGCCCCGGCTGCCCGCAACCTCTACGGCGATCCTTCCCGAACCCTGCTCTCCCCATGGCAGAGGTGTTTCCGGAACCCGATGACGGTCGTGGAGCAAAATCCACCCATAGACCGCCAGTGAAGCGATCAGGAGAGTCAGTTCACCAACCCTTTGCCCTTCGCGGACGTTCATTTATATTGCTTTTTCCAGGCTAAACGCATCGTGCAGGACCGTGACCGCCAGTTCTGCGTATTTTGCCTCCACGACGCAGGATACCTTGATTTCGGAGGTGCTGATCATCATGATGTTGATCCCCTCCTGCGCCAGTGCGGCGAACATTCTCGCCGCGACGCCGGAGTGACTGATCATCCCCACACCGATGATGGAAACCTTCGCCACATTGTCATCAACCTCGATCTTCTCCGCGCCGACCTCTTTGATCACATCCGAGACGATCCGCGTAGCTTCACGGATATCCTTCCGTGAAACCGTAAAGGTCAGATCGGTATATCCCTGAATACTGGCATTCTGGATGATCATATCGACGATGATGTTGTGCTCGGAAAGGGGCATAAACAGACGGGCGGCCACCCCCGGACGGTCCGGAACGCGAACCACCGTGATTTTTGCCTGATCCTTATCGTAGGTGACGCCGGACACCGCTTCCTTTTCCATACCCTCCCCCTCTCTGGTCACCAAAGTCCCTCCCTCATCCGTGAATGAGGATTTGACATATACCGGCACGTTGTATTTCTTCGCGAGCTCCACCGAGCGGGGATGAAGCACCTTTGCCCCCGCCCTGGCCATCTCCAGCATCTCGTCGTAGGTGATCCGGTCCAGCCTCCTGGCCTTGCTGCAGATGTTGGGATCGGTGGTGTACACGCCATCCACATCGGTATAGATGTCGCAGAGATCGGCCTTGAGCGATGCCGCGAGCGCGACAGCACTGGTATCCGAGCCGCCGCGTCCCAAGGTTGTGATGTTGTTTTCCGAATCGACCCCCTGAAAACCGGCGACGATCACGATG
>CAZINF010000085.1:0-14366 GCA_964540555.1 uncultured Syntrophus sp.
GGTTGAAGGTCTTCGAGTCGCATCATTCGGGTCCCTGAATGGCAACGCTGGTCCGGCTTTTTCCGGGGAGACGTGCGGCCAAGCGCCTAATGACCTAAATCAACCGCCGATGGCTGTCGATCGGTTTGAACAATCGGGAATTACTTATGGAATCTACACCTATGCTCGGGATATGTCAAACATCGATTTTATCAGGCAATCTACAGCCCCGCCAGGGAAGAGCATCTTTCCCGGGTCGTCTGAGAAACTGAAGGTCCCCAGAGCGAAGCGCTGATGTCCCCCCTCTTAAGCACGCGAGGCCAGGGCTAACAGACAAGAAAACGATGAATTTCGCTTTATGTTGTGGTATATTTGACACAAGGCTGTCGCGTGTTCGGGGTCAATTTTACCGAAGCAGTCGGGTAGGGAACGGGAGGTGAAATATGAATGCGATCGGCATGATGGTACTATCGGTGATCATCCTTATCGGTTTCGACGGGACTGCATGTGCCGTCTCGAATCCCGAAGAGATCCTGAAGTCTGTGGTCAAGATACGCGCCACCATTCCCGCCGAGGCTGAATCGGCCGGCACCCTCGGAACGGATCGGCAGGGAAACGGTGTGGTCATTGACTCCGAGGGAACTATCCTTACTGTCGGCTATCTGATCCGGGAAGCGGAGAGCATCACGGTGACCGCCCAGGGGGGCCGATCTGTCGGGGCCAGGGTGGTCGGATATGATTTCGGCACAGGGTTTGGTCTTCTGAGGGCGGAGAAAAACCTCGGCGTGAAACCCATCGGTCTGGGAAAGTCATCCGACGTTCAAACCGGCGATTCAGTTCTCGTGGCCGGTCATGGAGGGAAGGAATCGACCCAGGTCAGCCGGGTGATCAGCCGGCAGGAGTTTGCCGGGTATTGGGAGTATCTCCTGGACGAGGCGATCTATACGTTGCCCGCCTTTGCCAATTTCAGCGGAGCGGCCCTGATCAATACGAACGGCGAATTGATCGGCATCGGGTCTCTGTTCACCCAGGTTCTGGTGCAGGGGTGGGGCCTGGTCGGCTGTAACATCGCCATCCCGATCGATCTGCTCGGCCCCGTCATCGATGACCTCAGAAATACGGGCCGATCCGGGAAGGAGCAGAGGCCCTGGCTGGGCATCAATGCAGCCGAATCCCACGGCCGCATTTTCATCACCAAGATCACCGCGGGAGGTCCGGCCGAAAAGGTGGGCATGAAACCGGGCGACATCGTCCTGGCGGTGGATGGAAAAGAGGTGGGGAGCCTTTCCGATTTCTACCGCAAGATTTGGGCCATCGGCAATGCCGGGGTTCAGGTCCCTCTCTCCATACTCCAGGGAAATAAGATTCGCGACATCAAGGTGCACTCGATCGACCGCCATCAGCGCTCCATTTCCAGACCGAAAAAGGAGATCAACCTCTGAATTCATCATGGCGCATTGCTGCCGTCCGTCCCCCCGATCGGGTGCGGCTCGATGATGCGTCCCGGATGAAAACTCAGGATGACCGCCCCCATTGCTGATGTTTTTCTTTCGGTAACTATGATATGCGTTAGCTCAAGGAGGCAAATGATGATACGACGAGGGAAATCCATTCTTATCATGGTGTTTGTTTCTTTGTATGTTGTCTTTTCCGGATTTGCGGAGTCGCCAAAGACAATGAGCGTTCAGGTCAGGGAAGGGCAGTTGCGGATCACCCCTTCTTTTCTGGCCGAGATCATTGCGAAACCGGTATACGGCGACCGAGTTGAGATCATCCAGGATAAAGGGCCCTGGAAAAAGGTGGCCAACCGCGGCGTTCAGGGCTGGATGCACATCTCCGCCTTGACGGCGAAGAACATCGTCCTCAAGGCCGGGGCGGCAAATGTGCAGACAACGGCCACAGGCAGCGAGATCGCCCTTGCCGGGAAGGGGTTCAGCGAGGAAGTCGAGAAGCAGTATAAAAATCTCAATCGGAATCTGGATTACGCATGGGTGGACCGGATGGAGAAGTTTCAGGTCTCGCCCAAACAGATGCAAGCCTTTCTGAAAGAGGGAAACGTGATGCCCGCGGAAGGAGCCGTGCAATGAGAACGTTACTCCTTGGCTGTCTGTCTGTTTTTTTACTCCTGTCGCTTTCGTCCTGCCAGACGATGGAGTCTGCAACCACGCTGGCAACGACGATAGGCCAGGGCGCCGGCGTCATCAGCGCTTCCCAGGCGGATTCTCTCCGGAAAACGGCCAAAGCCGTTTCGCGCAGCGCCGAGGAATTCACGCCGGAACAGGAATACTATATCGGACGCGCCGTCGGGTCGGTCGTCCTTGGCAAATATCCGGCATACGATCACGGCGCCGTCAACGCATATGTCAACGTCATCGGCCAGACCCTCGCCCAGGCGTCGGATCTGCCGGCAATTTTCGGCGGTTATCGCTTTCTTGTCCTCAACTCCGACGAAATCAACGCCTTCGCCACGCCGAGCGGCCTGGTCTTCGTGACGCGGGGTCTGCTGCGCTGCTGCCGCAATGAAGATGCCCTTGCGGCGGTCCTGGCACACGAGATCGGGCACATTCAGCTCAGGCACGGGATGCAGGCCATCGAGAAGGCGCGGGTGACCGAGGCGCTGACCACCATCGCGGCGGAAGGCGCCAAGACCTTCGGGTCGCGGGAGGTCGCCGCTCTCACGCAGACCTTCGGCGGGACGATCACCGATATCACCGGCACGCTGATCAACAAGGGCTACGCCCGCTCTTCGGAATACGGGGCGGATCAGGCCGCCGTCACGCTCCTTAAGCGTGTCGGCTATAACCCCAACGGACTGGTGGAGATGCTCGCGGTGATGAAGAAAAACCTCAAAGCCGGCGGCCTGGATTTTGCCAAGACCCATCCGGCGCCCGATGACCGCATAGCGGAGATTCAAAAGAAAGGGCCGGCGTACGCCGCAGTTCCGACGCCTGCGCCGCGGCAAGCGCGGTTCCTGAAGGCGCTCGGGAATATATGATGAGGAAACTGATGCAGGGGCTGGCAGCGGGAGGCATCGGGTTTGCGCTGGCGCTCGCGCTCTGGATCCCGGGGTGGCTCGACACGTGGGAAGGAAAAGCCTGGGACTGGCGGGTCAACTTGCTGGCAAAGCCGGGCCGGGCCACCGACAACATACGCCTCATCCTCCTCGACCAAAACAGTCTGGACTGGGGCAAGAAGGAAAACGCACTGGGCTGGCCCTGGCCGAGAGAGATTTACAACATCCTTCTCGATTTCTGCCGTCGCCAGGGGGCGAAAGCGGTATTCTTCGACGTCCTCTTTACGGAACCTTCCAACTACGGCGTCGCCGACGATCAATCGTTCGGGGAGGCCATCAAACAGGGTCCGCCTTTTGTCGGTTCGGTCTTCCTGAGCGATACCGCCGGCGCCGAAAAAAAATGGCCCGCCTCCCTCCCGGCGCCGAAATTCAGGATTGACGGCCTCGGTCCGTGGCTGAAGGAAACCGGCGCCGCGGCGGGTCGCCCCACCCAGGGCGTATTCCCCATTCCGGAAGTCGCTGCAAACAGTGCGGTCCTGGCCGATACCCGTCTCAATCCCGACCCCGACAACGTGTATCGCCGGGTGAAGCTTTTCAGCGTCTTTGACAGCACGATCCTGCCGTCGCCGGCATTGGGCGCTTTAATCGCGGCTGTTCCGGAAACGCCGCTGCGCATCGTCCGCGGCGCCTTCAGCATAGGAGAACATCGGGTCCCTATCGACGACGGAGGTCACGCGCTTCTGAACTTCCGTGGGATATCCGGAACCCACATGGCTTACAGCGCAGCGGCTGTCATCCAGAGCGAACTCCGTATCCGTGAAGGCCGGGAACCCGTCATCCCGGGAGAGGATCTCTTCAGGGACTGTTATCTCTTTTTCGGGTTCTCCGCGCCGGGTCTGTTCGACCTGCGTCCGACCCCCGTTTCCGGCGTCTATCCGGGCGTCGAAATCTATGCGACGGCGCTGGACAACCTCCTTTCCGACGACTTCATCCGGCCGGTGTCGAACGCACCGCTTTTGGCACTGACCCTCCTTTTGACCCTTTTCACCGGGATCGGGACCGCGCGTATCTCCGGTGTTGTCAAAACCTTGCTCGTGTATGGCGTCTTCCTCCTTCTGCCCGCCCTCCTGACTGCAGCCGCCTACCGGGCGGGATTCTGGCTCCCGCTTGTCGTCCAGCAGGTCGGTATCGCCGTCACGCTTCTGAGCGCCGGCGTGATCTACTACACGACCGAGGGAAGGCAGAAACTTTTCATCAAAAATGCATTCAAGCAATACCTGAGCCCGACAGTCATCGAGGAGCTCATCCGGCATCCGGAGCGGCTGAAACTCGGCGGCGAGAGGCGACTGCTGTCCATATTTTTTTCCGATTTGGAGGGATTTACCGGGATCTCCGAAGGGCTGGAACCGGAGGCGTTGACCGCCCTGCTCAACGACTACCTGTCGGCGATGACAGTCATCATCCACGAGGAAGGGGGGACCGTCGACAAATATGAAGGGGATGCCATCATCGCCTTCTGGAACGCACCGCTGCAGCAGACCGACCACGCCGACCGCTGCGTGCGGGCGGCCCTGCGCTGCCAGGAAAAGCTGGCCGAGATGAGGCCCGCTTTCCGGGAGCGTATCGAAAAGGATCTCCGCATGCGGATCGGGATCAACAGCGGTGAGGCGGTCGTCGGAAACATGGGTTCCCATACCCGTTTCGATTACACGATGCTCGGCGACGCCGTGAATCTGGCCTCCCGACTGGAGGGGATCAACAAGGAGTTCGGAACCTATACCATCATATCGCAGGCGACGCTGGAACGCCTCACCGGGGCCTATCCCGTTCGGGAACTCTCCAGGGTTTCCGTGGTGGGTCGCAGGGCGCCGGTGACGGTCTATGAACCGATGTTTCCCGCGGAGTACGCCTCCCGTAAGGAAGATCTCAGGATTTTTGCCGAAGGGCTGGAAGAATTTTACCGCGGTCGTTTCGACAAGGCGGAGTCGATTTTTGCCGGCCTTGGGAACCGGGACCGGGCCGCCCTTGCCTATGCCGGGAAATGCCGCTCGCTGATCGAAGCGCCGCCGAATGCCTGGAACGGCGTATGGGTCGTCACGTCCAAATGAGTGTATTTCCTAAGGGGAATATGTTAAGGTCTCAAGAGCAGGTTGTACGGAGGCAGGTATGATGGAAACGGATCACCGTCCGTGGGGATACTACACCATCCTTGCCGACGAAGCTGATCACAAAGTCAAGCGGATCGTGGTCTATCCGGGGAAGCGCCTCAGTCTCCAGCGCCACCGACGTCGGGCAGAGCACTGGTATCTGATTGCGGGAGAGGCGCTCGTCACACTCGACGGGCGGGAGATTCCCTTTCGAAAGGGAGAGGCGATCGATATCCCCCGCGGCGCCGCCCACCGCCTCCGGAATACCGGCGCCGTGGAAGCGGCCTTCATCGAGGTTCAGATGGGGGAGTATTTCGGGGAGGACGATATCCAGCGGCTCGCCGACGACTACGGCCGGATCTGACCGCTCTGACGGATGAGGCGAAGGCCGTTGTCGCGGAAGACCGCGTCATAGAATTCCTGGGAAAGGTTAAAGTTCAGCAGTGTGTCGATCTCATCCTCCCGGGGGAAGAGGATGTGGGGAAAGTCCGAACCGTAGAGGATCCTTTCGCGGTTTCGTTCCAGAAAATCGCCGCCGAGATCGAACATGGAACCGAGTCGGGGAAGGAATGAGAATGCCGTATCCATGAACAGCTGCGGGTGATCGGCCAGGAGTTCCCCGAATGCCCCGTACTCGAGGGCCCCCATATGGGCGATGATCGCGGGGAGACCGGGATAACGGGCAAGAAGGCGACGAAAGGGGACGATGCCCACGAACTCGTTTCCCACCGGACCTGTGCCGACATGGAAGAGGAGGCGCTTTCCCTTCTCAATCACGAGTTCATAGAGAGGGAAGAGCCGCTCGTCGTCGGGGAAGAACCGCTGGACGAGGAGCTGCAGCTTGAAGCCGAGGATCCGGGGATGGTCGAGGAGCGCTGCGGCCATGGCAAGACCGTCGTCGTCCGCGGGATGAAACGCCGCAAAGCAGTATAGGTTGGGAGTCTCGGCCAGGATATTCAGGTTCCAGTCGTTCAGTCCCCGGGCGATCCCCGGCCGGTGGGCGTAATTGGAATACACCGCTGTGCCGACCCCCCGCTCCCGCAGATAGGCCAGACTCTCTCGCCAGTAGAGTGGGTGGAGGACATTCCAGCCGTAATCCGCGACGAACTGTCGCCGGATCGCATCGAACAGCCTGTCCGGAAAGAGGTGGACATGGAAGTCCACAAGCGGCTGCGGCAGGCGCCTGGTCACAGACCCTGTCAAATCTCTCCGGTCTTCCCCGACTTCTTTGCCCGCTTGGCCTCTTTCTTCTCCTTCAACGTTTTGGAAGGTTTCTTCTTGGCTTCTTTTTTGACGTCTTTGTCCTTACCCATGATTCCTCCTCCTTCGTCGTTTGATTGCGTCGGGAAATTCCATACCTGAGAAGGCCTTTTTTCGCAACCAAAATCTTTTTCTGGCGCTCCCGCCCGGTGGACGTTTCCTCGACGAAGAGCGTTCTTCCGCTGAAAGGATCCCGCTTCGTGTGGTACATGAGCGTCGAGATCGTGGAGGGGGTCGGGGTGAAGAGCTGGACCTGTTCGGGACGGATGGCGAGCTCCCGGGATGCGAAACGATGCAAGGCTTCCATATCCTCGACGGTGCAACCGGGGTGGGCCGCGATCAGGTAGTAGGTGAGGAACTGCTCCTTGCCCGCCTCCGTTGTGAGCCGTTGGAAGAGATCGCGGAAGGCGATCAGTCCGCCGCGGCCGGGTTTCCCCATGCATTTGAGGACCCGGTCCTCCGAGTGTTCGGGGGCGATCTTCATCTGCCCGGAGACATGGTGGCGGACGACTTCGCCAAGGTAGGGGAGTCCCTGTTTCCGATCGGCCAGAACAAGGTCGTAACGGATGCCGGAAGCGACGACCGCCTGCTTGATGTCCGGGATCCGCCTGAGTTTCTTGAGCAGGGAAAGCTGGCGGCCGTGGTCGGGTCTGAGAGATGCGCAGACGACAGGGTACAGGCAGCGCTTCTCTGGACAGGCCCCATGGAGAAGCTTTTTCCGGCATTCGAAACCATACATGTTCGCCGTCGGCCCTCCGACGTCGTGGATGTACCCTTTGAAATCGGGGAGGGAGGCGAGCCTTTCCGCCTCCCGGAGAATCGAGGCCTCGCTCCGTGAGCTGACGGTCCGCCCCTCGTGGACGGCGATCGCGCAGAAGTGGCACTCCCCGTAACATCCCCGGTGGGTGGGGATGGAAAAGCGGATCGTCTCCAGCGCCCGCACCTTGCCCTTGCGTCGGTCATGGGGGTGGACGTCCCTCTCAAAGTCCATCCCGTGCACGTCATCCATCTCCGCCTCGGTAAGCGGCGGCATGGGCGGATTGTGGATGAGCCAGCGCGAATCCTGCCTCTGGCAGAGCGCCTGCGCCGTGCGATGGTCCTGGTTCCGGTAGAAGCTAAGAAACATCTCCGTAAAGGCCGAAGGATCAGCCGCCGCCTCCTCGTAGGAGGGGAGTTCCAGCATCTCCGGCCCTTTCTCCGCGGCGATGGCGCACAGGCCCCTCAGATCCGAAACGGCCCGTCCTTCTTTCAGCCTTGCGGCCAGTTCCAGGACCGTCTTTTCTCCCATGCCGTAGACGAGAAGATTGGCCTTGGCGTCGATCAGGATGGAACGGCGGACGCGGTTCGACCATGAATCGTAATGGGCTATCCGCCGGAGACTCGCCTCGATCCCGCCCAGGACGATCGGTCGCGTCTCTCTGAACCATCGCCGGATCAGATTGGCATAGAGGATCACCGCCCGGTCGGGGCGCCGGTTGTTGATCCCTCCGGCGGTGAAGTCGTCCTGACTGCGCCTCCTCCCGGACGCGGTGCGGTTTGCGACCATCGAGTCGATGCAGCCGCCCGTCACACCCCAGAAGAGGGTCGGTTCGCCGAGACGGGTGATGTCTGCGGCGGTGTTCACATCGGGCTGGGCGATGATTCCCACGCGGTATCCGGCCTTGAGCAGGCTCTGTCCGATGACGGAAACGCCCACGTAGGGGCTGTCGAGGTAGCTGTCCCCGGTGACCAGGATCACGTCGAGCCGGTCCCAGCCGAGCTCCCGCAGTTCTTCAGGTGTGGCGGGCAGAAACACGGATCGTACGCTCCTTATCCAGAGGTCTGCCGGTCTTAAATGATTTCCGCCACGCGCAAACCCAGCAAGATGGCGACAGGGGCGATGAGGTTCACGATCCGACCGAAGAGGCGGTGGATTACACGGAGGGTTTCCACCTTCCGGGGGAGCCTGAACTGCAGCAGGCCGAGAGTCGGGGCGATGATCGCCGCCAGGACCGTCAGAACCCCCAGCCAGGTGTGCGGCGTCCGGAGATGATGTCCTTCCGGGGTGGAGGCGACGGCAGCGACCGCCGTAACGGCGCCCAGCAGAATAAGCGAACCTCCGGTCAGGCCGATGGCCTTGTGACTCTTGAGCCACCACCTTTTGCGCCTCTGCGTCATGGCGACGATGAGGGCGGTAAAGACGAACAGAAATCCCGCCGACATCAGGGCGGCATGTATCAAGAAAAGGGGCATAAAAAGCGTCCTCCATTCGATTGTGTATAATAGCTCAAGTTGCGCAGGTCTTGTATTGATGGTCCGATGGTCGGCGGGCCTATTTTCCCACGGTCAGCTTTTCCGTCCTGGACCCGAAAATGCTGCAGCCGACCTTGACATCGAGAACGTCGCCTGGGGCTGCCTCGATTGGATACGCATAGGAAAAGGTCGCCTGATCGGGTTGGCTTTGATACTCGGTCGAAGCGATCGTTTTTCCGCCTTTTTTGATTTCCACCTTCTCGATATAGTGGAACGTAGGCGACGACGAGCTGTGGGTGATCCGGACCGTGAGCGTGCGTGCGGTTGCGTCATAGGTGAGAAGGACTTCCTTCGGGGCGTTTGCAGCGGCAGGGAAGGGGAGGCCAAGCTGCAGAAGGGTGGTGAGAAAAATGCCTTTCACGGAAATCCCGAGGAAATTTCTCCGATCGGTCTGAATTCCTTCGTTTCTGTACATGGTCATGTCTCCTTTAAAGAATAATCTCCATGTCCTGGCGAACGGCAAAACATTCCAGGGAACGTCCGGTTGCGATCTTCCGGCACTCATCCACCATCTCATCCACCTCTCGATCCGTTCGGTCCTGGTTGTGATGAAAGAGGCCGAACCGGGAAACCCCGGCGTCGAGGGCGAGGCGGAGGGCGTCCGTAAAGACCGTATGCCCCCAGGTCCTGGTCTGAGGGTAATCATCGGGACGGTATTCAGCGTCGTGGACGAGTAGGTCCGCCCCTTTCGCAAAGTCGCAGTAGTCTTCAAACGCCATGCCGCCCGGATGCCGGTAGGAAAGTTCGTTGTCGGTCAGAAAGACGAAGGATTTTCCCCCCTCTTCAAACCGGTATCCCATCCCCTGATTGGGGTGGCTGAGCGGAATGGAGGTGATGGTCAGGCTGCCAATGGTAAAGGCGCCCTGGCAGGTCTCCTGATAGGTCATTTCCGCCGCTACGTCGTTATAACTCACCGGGAAATTGGGAGGCGCCATAATGCGGGAGATCATCTCTCTGACGGATTCCTGAAAGAAAGGGCAGCCATACATCGCGATGCGTGCTTCCCTCTGGTAGATGGGCTTGAAGAAGGGGAATCCCATGATATGATCCCAGTGGGCATGGGTGAAGATCATTGCGAAGTCGAGGCGTCCCTCGGCAAGGAGTCGATTTCCCAGCCTCCGTATCCCCGACCCGGAATCGATAATGACGGTTTGGTCATCCCTGGTGCGGATTTCGATGCACGGAGTATCGCCGCCATACCGCAGATACTCTTTACCCGAAACCGCAATGGAACCTCTTGCGCCCCAGCACCGGATCAGCATCTCATTTACCCTTTGGTTTTTTCCCTCTGCCCTATGCCAGGCGGAAGTCTTTTTCCTTGAAGATGCAGAGGCAGGCGTCGACGACGACGGGGTCGTAGAGGGTTTCCCGCTTTGCCGTGATCTCCTCCAGAGCCTTTTCCAGGCCGGGCGTCAGCCGGTAAGACCGGTGCGATGACATTGCCTCCACCACATCCGCCACCGCCAGAACCCGCGCCCCAAGCAGAAAATCCTCTCCCGAAATGCCCAGGGGATAACCGGACCCGTCCATCCGTTCATGGTGCTGCCACACCATTCGCGCAACAGGCCAAGGGAATTCGATCTCCTTGAGGATGTCATACCCTTTCTGGGGATGTGTCTTGATCAGATTTAACTCCACCTCGACCAGTCTCGCCGGCTTGCTCAATATCTCCGCCGGCAGCGAGATTTTCCCGATATCATGGACGACCGCCGCCATCCGGATGCCGGCGACATCCTCTTCCGGAAGCCCCATCTCCATCGCAATCGTCCTCGCCAAATCCGCAACCCGCCGCTGATGGCCTGAAGTATAGGGATCTTTCGACTCCATGGCAAGGGCCAGCGCTTCGAGTGTTCCTTGCATCGCCCGCCGCAGATTGACCAGTATCCGATTGAGATTCTCCTCTTCTTCGCGATGGTTCGTCAGCGACCGCTGGAGGTTGCCGGTCCGTTCCCGTACGGCCAGTTTCAACCGTGATCGGTAACTCAGAAGGAGATAAAACAGGGCGGACAGCAGAAGGAGGATGGCGAGCGTAATGCCTCGGAACTGGAGGAGCGGTTTCTCGATTGCGGCGTTCCAGCCCCCCAAAGGGGCGGCTGCCAGTTTCCAGGGACCGTCGGGGAGATCTACTCTGCTAAATATTGGGTTTCCCTCAAGGATGGCCTTTTTTCCGAGGAGGATGTGGCCGGTGCGATCCTGGAGGGTCGCTTCGAGGTCGGCAGGAGCGGGATCCAGTGAGGCTTCGGCAAACGCCGGAGAGATGTCGCAATCGATGGAAACGAGACCCCAGAAGGTTTCGCCGTTGTAAACGGCCTGCCTTGCCACCAGTTGCAACCCTTTCTGACGGAGGGCATAAGGACCGCTCAGGACCACCTTTTGCGAACGGATGGCGCGCTGCACATCGGCGCGGAGCGACGCCCGCCGGTCGTTGATCAGATCCTGGCCGACGAGGATTTCATTGCCCTCCGTCGGATAGACGAAGCGCGCGACCCCCCCGGGGGCGATGGTGACACTGCGGATGCCGCTTGTCCCGCTGCAGAGGACGGCGGCATAGGCGGTGAATTTGACCGACTCGATTTCCGCACCGGAGACGACGTGCGCATCCGTAAAGGCCTTGAGTCCCTTCAGGAGGGTGAGGCGCTGATTGACCGCCGTGCTCAGGAAATTGGAATGCACCGCAAGACGTCCTGTGATCCGGGTGCGCCTTTCGTCCAGGAGATGTTCCCGGTACCAGTTTCCTGTCTGCCACCAGAGAGGCATCAAAGCGGCCAGGACAAACAGGGCAATAATGAGCGACCTGCTGCGCGGCATATTCTTAAGCGGTAGACTGACCATGGTCCTCACGATCTTCCTGCGTTCTCGATTCTTCCCATCCGGCGGTGCGTTGCAGAATAACCGGTCAGCCTGTTTCTGTCAAGCAATTAATCGGGAGATGCCTGTGGATCATATTGTAAAAGTTGAATTTTCTTTTTCCATATTAGCGGTTGACATTCGGGGAACAATGGCTACGATATCATTCGAGAAGAAAGGAGAAGGGTATGGCAACGATCAAGATCAAAGGGATGACCTGCCAGCACTGCGTCATGGCCGTTACGAAAGCGCTTGGCAGCATAGAAGACATCAAAGATGTCCGTGTGGATCTGCAGAAGGGTGAAGCGACCTTTGCCGAGGTGAAACCGGTCGATCGGAATCAGATCAGCGAGAGGATAAAAAAAGCGGGGTTCGAGGTTGTCGACTGAAAAGAGTCTCAAGACGACGGTCTCGGTCGGGGGGATGACGTGCGCCGCTTGCGTCCGCCGCGTGGAGTCAGCGATCAGGGAGATCCCGGGGGTGACGGAGGTCGCCGTCAACCTGGCGACGGCCAGGGCGACGATCGACCACCAAGCGAAATGGGCCGGCATGGAGGCGCTCCGGCAGGTCATCACGGACCAGGGGTATGAGTATTTAGGGATTCCTGATGACGCCGGGGAGGACCCGATTGCCGCCGCGCGCGAGCGGGAGGAGAAGGGCCTCAAGATTCGCTTTACGATCGGGATCATCCTGAGCGTCATCATCTTCGTAGGTTCGATGCAGCACTGGTTTCCGTTCCTCCACGCGATCCCCCGGCTGCCCCTGATGGTCGTCATGTTTTTTCTGACGACGCCGGTCGTCTTCTGGGTGGGGAGCCGGTTTTTTATCGGCGCCTTGAAGGCTGCCCGTCAGAAGACCACCGACATGAACACCCTGGTGGCCGTGGGGGCTTTTGCCGCCTGGTTCTATTCATCGCTCGCGACATTCTTCCCGCGGCTCTTTGCCGGGGCGGAGCTCATGCCGCACGTCTACTATGACGGGGCGGCCTTTATCGTGACGCTGATCATCCTCGGCCGGCTCCTCGAGGCAAAGGCCAAGGGCAGGACGTCGCAGGCGATCCAGCGTCTGATCGGGTTGAAACCCAAGACCGCCCGGATCGTCCGGGACGGCGTCGAGAGCGATATCCCCATCGAGGGCGTTCTCAAAGGCGACCTGATCGTCGTGCGTCCCGGCGAGCAGATCCCGACGGATGGAATCGTCGCTTCGGGACATTCGACTATCGACGAGTCGATGCTGACCGGGGAGAGCATGCCGGTGGTCAAGGAGGCGGGTGCGGAGGTCTTCGCCGCGACGATGAACCGGACGGGGAGCTTCACCTTCCGGGCGACGCGGATCGGCGCCGAGACGGCCCTCGCCCGGATCATACACCTTGTTGAGGAGGCGCAGGGCTCCAAAGCCCCCATCCAGCGCCTGGCCGACAAGATGGCTTCCGTCTTTGTCCCCGCCGTTTTTGGGATCGGCCTGGTCACCTTTCTTGTTTGGTATTTTCTTGTTCCCGACCCGGTGTTCAGCCGCGCCCTGCTCAATTTTGTTTCCGTGCTCGTCATTGCCTGCCCCTGCGCCCTGGGGTTGGCCACCCCCACGGCGGTCATGGTGGGGACAGGTCTTGGCGCGGAAAGCGGCATCCTGATCAAGGGGGGGGAGAGCCTGGAAAATGCCTACCGGCTGACGACGGTCGTCTTCGACAAGACCGGCACACTCACACGGGGCGAACCGGAGGTGACGGACATCGTCCCCGCGGCGGGCCGTTTACCGGAAGAGGTCCTCCGAATTGCCCTTGCCCTGGAAGCCGTTTCCGAGCACCCCCTCGCCCGGGCCGTCCTTAAGAAAGGGGAAAAGGAGGGGCTTGAGGCGGAGCCGGTGGAGGGTTTTGCGGCAGTCTCCGGGCTCGGTGCAAAAGCGGTCCGGAACGGGGAATCCTGCCTCCTCGGCAACCGGCGGTTCATGGAAGGGGAGGGCGCGGCGCTCAATCGTTTAGAAGCGGACGCCGACCGACTGGCCGGTGCGGGGAAGACGGTCGTTTTCGTGGCGGAGGCGGGGCGGGTCATCGGGCTGATGGGATTCTCCGATCTTCCCAAGTCCTCGGCAAGAGAGGCGATTGCCGCCCTGAAGGGGATGGGGCTAGGGGTCGCCATGATCACGGGGGACAACGCGGCCACGGCCAAGGCGATGGGGGAAGCGCTCGGGATCGATCGGGTCCTGGCGGAGGTCCTCCCGGGCGACAAGGCAGCGGAGATCCGGCGCCTCCGTTCGGGCGGCGAAGTCGTGGCGATGGTCGGGGACGGGATCAACGACGCCCCGGCGCTGGCGGCCGCCGACATCGGGATCGCCATCGGGGCGGGGACGGATGTGGCGATAGAGGCCTCCGACATTACGCTCATGAAGGAAGATCTCCTGGGGGTCCCTCAGGCGATCCGCCTCTCCTTTGCAACGATGCGGACGATCCGTCAAAACCTCTTCTGGGCGTTCATCTACAACGTCATCGGGATCCCCATCGCGGCGGGCGTCCTCTATCCCTTCTGGGGGATCCTTCTCAATCCGGAATTCGCCGCGGCGGCGATGGCGATGAGCTCGGTCTCGGTTGTGGGCAACTCCCTCCGGCTGCGCCGCACGTGGCGCCGAGTTCTTGTGAGGGTTCAACGGCGATCCCATCCATCCCGAAGGCGAGAGTTGCGGGGATTCCCTTGAAACGCGCCGCCGAACTGGCGGAAATACTCCCTCTCGACTTATATTTTGCCACGGAGGCATGCAGCTACACGACCGGACAGGTCAGGTAAATAGTTATTCCTTTCAAAGTCAACAGTAGAGATTGACATTTTTCATGTCAA
>CAZINF010000086.1:0-14130 GCA_964540555.1 uncultured Syntrophus sp.
CCGTGGGTTGAAATCGCCCACAAAATCAAGCTAACAGGGATTCTAAATTACCTCAACGATCAGGAGAAGGTTCTCTCGAACAATTCCACGATCGCTTTTCTGCCGTTCTCCTGGATGTAACGCGTCCCCGTCCCGGTAAAATGAAGGTGGGTGATCACGGGCTCGTCTCCCTTCTCGCGTTCCACCCATTTTGCCTGATCCCAGCGGAACCAGGCATTGCGCTTCTGATCGAACACGTACAGGGGTTTGTTGCAAATCTTCGCGAACTCGGCCCCCCATCCCGTCCCTCCCTTGACGGTCTTGTCCGCCAGGATCTCTCCCACGACGTAAATCTCCTGCCCGTTGTTGATCTGATACCAGATGCTCTGCAGGACCTTCCGCATGGTTGGACCTTCGGTATAGCGGCGGTTCATCAATTTCGAAACGTATTCCAGACTCACGTCCCCGTTTTTTAATTCTTCGTGATTCAAGACACGCAGGCCTCTCTGACGAATGATACTGTGACCCTCAAACGTAAAGTTCACCTCTTCAATCCCAAAGCGCTCTGCATTCATTCCAAATTCCGATTCCGCGCCTTTGGCTCCACCGCTGAAAAGAATCAAATTTTTCTTCTTCATACCCATTCCTTTCTTTACCCCGCTATCTATAGCGATGCCTTGCAAGAAGCACAGATATCGCCTCAAACCATCCCATCGGACGGCAATCTATCACGTTAAGGCGGATTATTGAAAGGGTTTTTTCTTCCGACCGGACAAGATAGTGGTGCAGGGAGTTGCAACCGGTTGCCTCATAAATACATGTGACCGAAGGGAGAGAGTTTTTATTCATATGTTCCTTGATTTAGGATTCCTTTTTCATTATGGTGCGAACCAAATAGTATAAACATTGAATCGCATCACCGGGACCCTGATCCATGAGAGTCGACAACCCCATTCAACGCCGGTTCCAGAAAAAGCTGCTATCCTGGTATGACAAGCGGGCAAGACCTCTGCCGTGGCGGGAAACGAGAGACCCCTACAGGATCTGGGTCTCGGAGGTGATGCTCCAGCAGACCCAGGTCAAGACCGTGGAGCTGTATTACGGACGGTTTGTCGGTCGCTTCCCCTCGGTGGAGGATCTGGCGCAGGCCGCTCCGGACGACGTGATGAAGTCATGGGAAGGGCTGGGCTATTATGGCCGGGCGCGTCATCTCCACCGGGCCGCCCGCGAAGTCGTCGAACGGTTTAACGGCCGCGTGCCCGATACCCTTGAGGCGTTGCTTTCCCTCTCCGGTATCGGCCGTTACACAGCCGGTGCGATCCTGAGCATCGCTTTCGAAAAACCCGAGGCCGTCCTCGACGGGAACGTGATCCGCGTGCTGTCGCGGATGTTCCACGTCACTGACGACGTCCGGAAGACCTCTACTCAGAAGATGCTCTGGTCGCTTTCGGAGGGGCTCCTGCCGAAACGCCGCATTCGAGATTACAACCAGGCGCTGATGGAATTGGGCGCGCTGGTGTGCCGGGCTCGGAATCCCGCCTGTTCCGACTGCCCGGTTTCAGCGATATGCGAGGCCAACCGGCTATCCCTTCAGCGGGAACTTCCCGTCAAATCCCCTCGGAAGCCCATTCCCCATCATGAGGTCACGGCCGGAATCATCTGGCGGGACGACCGCTTCCTGATCACACGCCGGCCCCCGAAAGGCTTATTAGGAGGACTATGGGAGTTTCCCGGGGGAAAGCTTGAACAGGGCGAGAATCTGGAAGGTTGCCTGAAGCGAGAGATCCGGGAGGAGCTCGGAATCACGATCGAGGTAGGGGCTTGTCTCATCTCGGTAGAACATGCCTATACCCACTTCAGGATCACCCTCCATGCCTTCGAGTGCCGGTATAAGGGAGGTCGCATCCGGCTCATCGGAATCGACGACTATCGATGGATCCTCCCTCGGGAACTCGACGACTTCGCCCTTCCGGCCGCCGATCACAAGATCATCGCTCGCTTGAAAAATCGGAAATACGGGGGGATGGAATGAGAAGGTGCAACCGTCAAGACATGGTTTCTAAGTGGCATCATTAGTCCTTTTCTTAGCGTTTGTCAGCCTGCAATGGCACGACCGAGCGTGCCTATGCCATCGGCATCAATTTCGTAAATCAACAAGCTTTTTCGTTCTCCACAAGGATTCGGGACACTCATCCAGACATTCCCATATTCATTCATATATTAATGTGGTATTACTACTTTTCGTCTCTCTTTCTCCACTTGGCGTCTCTGCCCCGCCCGAGGATCTCCAAACGTCCTTCCTCCCGCCAGCGGTTCATCACGAGGCGGATCGTATCGCGGCTGACATTGGGGCAAAGCCTTTCCACCTCGGCGATGCCGAATGAACCCATCATGTTGCCAAGCGCATATTCCACCAGGTCGGTTTTGGAACCGCGCTCCGGCCGCTGCCGATTGGCCCGCTCCTCAAATTCACGGTACGCCCTCCGCCAGATCGAAAGTAGGTAGTTGAACCATGGCATGATGTTGTGTTCGCCCTCATGCCATCCGGAGGAACTCGTTTTCAGGACCTCGTAATAGTCCTCTTTCGTCTGCTCGACGATCCGTTCGTGGCTGATGTATCGTCCAACCTCGTAACCGTGATGGTATAAGCACAGCAAGGTCAGCAGCCTGGAAATACGGCCGTTGCCGTCCCGGAAGGGGTGGATGCACAGGAAATCCAATATCATGCAGGAAGACGCCAGAAGCGGCGTGACCTTCAACTGATCAATGGCATTGCGATACGCCAGACAAAGTTCTTCCATTGCCTTGAGAACCCGCTCCGGGGATAGCGGCCGGAATCGAACCTCGCGGCTTCCATCAGGGTAGATTTCGACGATGTCGTTCTGCGTTGTTTTCCATTTTCCGGCGTCGCCGCTTGTGCCGCCTTGGGCCAAGGCGTGAAGGCGCAGACAGGTTTCCGGAGTAATGGGGATCTTGTGGTGATCGGTATGCACCCAGTTGAGCGCCATGCGATATCCGATGATCTCCTCTTCCGAACGATCGCGAGGGCGGGCATTTCCCAGGACAAGAGGACGCAATCGGGTTTTTTCAACCGTAACGCCTTCAATCCGATTGGATGACTCAGTACTCTCGATCAGTGCTATTTCCCGCAGCGTTTTGAGCATCTGCGGAGACTGCCTTTCGAACAACTGCTGGCGCCCCTTGGATTCCGCCAGGGTTTCCAAGAGCCACACCGTTGAAAGGGACAGCCTTGTATCCTGAAGCCGCGTTCCCCGAAAACTCATCATATTCCGCTTCCTCCCTACGAACCTTCCCCTCGCCCAACATAGCCGGAATCTTTAAGGTCCAAAACCATGTCGCTCAAATCCAGCAGACTCCGTCCTTCTTCCATCTTCACCAGCAGATCAACATCGCTTTCAGGGCTGGAGTCGCCTCTGGCAATGGAACCGAAAACCCGCACACTGTGCGCCCCATGTTTGTCTGCCAAGGCCATTATGGCCAGACGTTTGTCTTTCAGCAGTTTTTCAGCATCCATTTCGCTATATCTCCTTTTTTACCTTGGCATGGCGAGAAGCATTGCATCTAACAAACGTTTTTCCTCACTGTCTTTTGGATCCAGGGCCGGCAGGGCGTTGGCAAGACTCAAAAAGTCCGGGCCGCGCTCCTGTTCCTCCTTTATGAGCGCCCTGTAAGCATTGGCCTGGCTGACGCAGAAACAGCGGCCGTCGTAATCGCTGTCTAAAAACCACACCGCCACCTTTTCCGCCTCCGTCGAGCGCACGGCATTCATCACCGGGTCGTAGATGTCCATGCCTCCACTCAACTCCTGATCAGCCCGGCTTCCTGAAAGCTGAAATAGCCCTTCCGGGTCACGATCACATGATCCAGAACGCGCAAGCCGAGGATCTTCGCTGCTTCGGTCAATTGTTCGTGCATCCGCAAATCGGCCTCGCTCGGCTGTAGGTCGCCGGATGGGTGATTGTGGGCGAAGATGACGGCGGCAGCACGGTCGGCGATAACGTCGGCGAACACCTCGCGCGGATGAACCGAATTCTTGTCGAGAAGTCCGATCGTTACCACCCGCTTTTCGATAACCTCGTTTGCGCCGTTCAGGGAAATGCAGACGAAATACTCCTGCTGTTTTCCGGCAATGTCGGCCACCAGCGGCAACACATCCTGTGCGACCGTGATCTTGACGGTGTCTTTTAGTAGGTGCCGCCGGGCGAGTTCAAAGGCTGACAGGATTTGCCCAGCCTTGGCAAGTCCCACGCCGGGAACGGCCTGCAAGTGATTGAGCGTTAATCCGGTCTTGTGTTCCCGAATCAACCCGGCCACCTGCCGGGCAATCGTACGCACATCAACGCCGGCCGTGCCCATGCCGAGAATCGCGGCGACAAGTTCCTCATCGGTCAGGGCAGAAGCACCCTTCTCCCGCAGCTTTTCGCGCGGGCGGCTGTGTTCCGGAAGGTCTTTGATGGTTTTCATGGCTGTCTTCCTCGTCGGATCGCGCCAAAATGGCGCGTCATTTGGCACGATAGGCCGCCGGCATCACTCTTGCCCGCCAATCACGCCAATCTGTCGGGTTTATTGTCGTGATTCCCTAGACCGTCATAAACGCAAATCCGTCTCGCGACACTTTGTCGCGAGAATTGTCGCGATCCGAGAGATTTCTCATGGCCCTAAACTCCGCCCAGTGGCCATGTTTTTGAGCTTACCCGGACATAATGTCCGGATAGGTCTGGCGCACGCCTGTTCTTCAGATGTTCGATCCCCTTCCGGGCGACCTTGGGATCGGGGTCCTGGATGCCGATCCAAACTTCCTTGATTCGGGCAAGACGAATTCGCTCCGCGCAGTCCACTTTCGGATCTCGACGCGCGCCGGGAGCGCAGGGCTCCAGGGTGGCGAACAAGGTAGATCCATCCAGTTTGTTGCCCCGGTTCTTCCGTTCCAGCAACGTGAACTCGGCGTGATCCCCATGCCGCAACTCGCCCCGGCAGGCGGTTTCGATCTTACCGTCCGGCTTCACCAGCACCGCCCCCACCTTCAGGCTGGCCTTGCCATCAGGGCGCGGCTCGGGCACGGACTGCCGCATGACCTCAATGGCGAGTTCCATCAACTCACGCGGCTTATGTTGTCGTTCCTTCTTCATCTCAGCCTCAAAATAGCGAGTCCAGCGGGAGCGACTTTTGCACAACGCAGTGTACAAAAAGCGCATGTCGCGGACATCGGCGTTTTGTCATTGGGTTTGCGCCCTCTGCACTTCTTTACAACTATTCTCACTTTCTCCCCACACCTCCGCCAGCTTCGCCTCCATCCGAGCGGTCAATTCCCGATTTGCCTCCACCAACGCCCGCTCTGAATTATTGTTCCTGTCCAACATTACCTTCATGAACAATTTCAGCTACATTTTGTTGGGGCTGCTGCCGTCTGAACACTCGGAGAAAATCGGCGCGATCATTTAGCCGGATCATCACAGGATTCTCGCAACTTGAAGCACGTCCATAGAATACAGCATGCCTTTCCCTCAATGAAGGCAATTTTGACGCATATCCGCTACCAATATAATTGGACAGGAATTCTTTACCGGTATCATCGAATGTCCGCATTGCAAATACCGTATTACATTGGTTCAGAATGGTCTTGGTTACGTTTGCAGTTCTCTGAGTTACCAACAGGCATCCAAGTCCGTATTTCCGCCCTTGAAGAATAGCTCGTGCAGTGCCATTTGTTGCAGCTTTGTCTCCCTCGGCGGCGATTGAATTCCACTCGGGAACCAATGAGTGTGCTTCTTCATATACGAGGCAAACTTGTGCTTTGTTTGTCATGCCTAACTTTTGTACTGTTTGCAAAGTTGCCTCTGAAATTATCTGGGTAATTTCTGTCGGTGTCAAAGAAACCATTGATGCTGTGTCCTGAAATGGTTTGCTGTCTTGGCGCCAGACTTCATACTGTGAGGGGTTAAGTATCTTCAACTGTTTTGGATTTCCAATATCCAGAAATTCCTGAATGTCTTTTGTAATCGCAGCAGTGAACGCTACTTTACTACCACCTTCCGCGACGTTCTTGCTTACCAATGTCTTTCCAGCTTGCCCAATCCTTTGAAGAGCCTCGTTTCTCTTGATCTCTTCTTCATCATTTACAAATAGAGATAATTCATCAGAATACTGATTAGTAAGGTCTATGCAAATTACCTTAATACCGTGTACAATCATCCGCTCAACCAGCTCTATAGCAAGCATGGACTTCCCAACACCTAATATGCCGAGGATTGCAGTGTTATGGGTGACCAGTTCATCAAGATTTTTGATCTCGACGTCGTAGCTGGTTAATGGGAAGTGACCGACTGCCTTCTCATTTTCGTTTTGTTTTTCAACTGCTTTCAAGAAAACTGGGGAATTGAGTCTTGGAATCCAGTTACAGGGCCGAAACTTTCGTCTCTCTTCATCCCAAATACCGATTTGCGCTGCTTCTCCACGCGAAAAGCCGTAAGTGTTTTTCTGTTGGATAATTTCTTCTTTAGTAAGCCCGTCAAGAATCTGATATAAAACTCGATTATCACCGACGAATGCTTCAACAATCCGTCCTTGTTCAATATCTCGTTCATGGATTACTTCGAAATAAAGGCGTTCCGTGGAGGTTTCAGGGGCGACGATACCAATTAGAGAATCTATATTTTTTAATAGATAGACTTCATCCCGAAAAGTCTTGATATCTGTTTGATCAAGAAAGCAAGCAGAACTCACGGGAAGCCGCTTCGCCATATCTTCAAGGTGCACACGGTATTGCTTTGGTACATTGATCTCAAGCGCGCGCAATAGGATACCTTCATCCCTTCCGCAGTAGCCGAGAGTTGCCCCAATTTTGAATGGGGAATGTGCGTCAGCGATTAGCAGACATGATCCTGGATCAATAAATTCTGTGCCGTCTTGACGAATCAGGAGTAAGTCGGGAGATTGATGGGCAACCGTTGTGCCGATAATCCGAGGACCAGTGCCGGGTTGCCAAACCTCACGGATACGTTGAATCACATTGCCAAATGTTTCAATAGGCTGCTGAGCAGCGATGACAATCCCAGAGAGACTGACGAAAAACAGTTCCCAAGGATTATTGCGGTGATATTCCCAAAGGGCATAGGTGATAATGATAGCGTAAACGAAACGGGGGCTTCCTAATGTGTCAGCCAAGATGCGGCACATTTCCGCGATATTGTGAGAATGGCGATTCTTATTATCCTTTAAGAGGATGCACAAGCAACATACAGCCAACATAATAAAGCAGAAGCTGACGAGGATGTACCAAGGGAGTAAATCATGCAGGGCAGTACTTGGTGTAGGGGATGCGAGAATCGCTATTAACGCTGCAACGAGATATGAAATTGCATTGGCAGGACTGGTAAAGAACGGTGTTACCAGCAGGCTTCCGAGAATTAACGCCGCAGCGCCAGAATAGAACCAAAGGCCTCTAGGGTCTGTGGGTGGGAGCCACTGGCCAAAGCCTAAACGATTCATTGAAATTAAAAAAACCAGATAGACAAAGAGGAATAGAAGACGTACTGGTTGAGTGAAACCAACATTCCGCTCTTTCATTACGACACCTCCATCGGTGCACCCCAAAGTTCATCCAGACGCGCTTTGATCTTTTCCTCGAAAATCTCGATCAGCTTCCTGTTCGGCTCCACCAGCTTCCGCTCTGCCTCCAATTCCGCCACGATCTGGTGCTGGATGTCGAGGGGCGGGAGCGGGATTTCATAGCCCATAAGGTCCTCTCGGTTGAGCTTGGGCATTCGTGCTCGACCGGACAACTCTACGGCGTATCTCGTAAAATGATCGGAAAGCAGGACATTCAATAGGAAACACGCATCGAGTTGGCTATCTACCACCATCAGGGGATACATGTCCGCACTGCAGAGCCCATCAAAAGCCGCGAGAGCAGCTTTGCACAGATAGGGGCGTAACTTGGAATATAGGACTGCCCCTGCCTTGAAAGCGTACTTCCCACTAATCACCTTGTCTTCAGCCGCAGAATGCAAGGTGAGTAACCCGCCGGTTCCAGATTCAATGTTCTCGCCGCTGACATGGGGCAGACTCCGAAATTGAGGTAGCTTAGGGTCTACAAGCGGCGCGTCTATCCGGCAGACCTCACCCAACTTCACCCTCGGCCACTCCGGATCAATCTTGATGGTAGGTTTGTAGTTGGCGAGGACCTGGCGGGCGCCTTCGACGACCTTCCGGTAGCTGTCCAACTCCGCCGCGATCTGCTCCTGCTCCTCCAACGGCGGGAGGGGGATTTCAGCCACAGACACACAGTTTTTCGGGACGCGTTGTTGGCCTGCCGATCCTGTCATGCTCTCCATTCCGCGTCGGACAAACGCGGGGCGAGTGACGCAGTAGTAGACAA
Organism: uncultured Syntrophus sp.; assembly: GCA_964540555.1. GTDB lineage: Bacteria > Desulfobacterota > Syntrophia > Syntrophales > UBA5619 > JAKAFS01. The sequence goes on from CAZINF010000086.1 coordinate 8,378, forward strand.
GCTCAGGCAAGAGTTTGTCAGTCTTGGGCCTGATGACAATGAACTCCGTGGTGCCAAACCCGATACCGTTGAGCAGGTTGCTGGCAATGACGCATTTCCCATTTTGGAAGCATGGTGTGATCTTCGCGAGCAACACGTCTCCATTTCTGAAATAGGTATACCCTTTCAGAACATCTCCGAGTTGTCTGACTTCTGGAGCCTGGATACTGACCCTGTGTTCTTCGAGTGCTGCCATCGGCACGAAAGACACTTCCATCTCTGGCGGTAGATGACGGACCTCCGTTTTTGGCGGATCAATAACACACACCTCCCCCAACTTCACCATCGGCCAATTGCTTTGAACGGCGGCGGTTTCGCGATAGCGGTTGCCGGAGAGGATGATGTCGAGGGATTCCAGCAGCCGCTTGCGGCTGACGGTCAGCGCCATTTTGCTTTCCTGTGTTTTTTGTGTCCTTTTGTGGCTATCCAGAATTTTCAACGCTTCCGGCAGGTCGTTCTTTCCGTTCGGTCTTCTCTGAGCGCCGAGATCAAAACCGTCGCTCTCCACCTTCACGAACAGCAACTCATCCGTCCGCCGGGCCAGGTTGCGGTCCAGGAACAGGATACTGGTCTTGACGCCCGAATAGGGATTGAAGATGCCGGCGGGCAGGCTGACGACAGCCCAGAGATAGTTCTCGACGAGCATCTTCCGCAGGGACTTGTATGCGTTCTGGCTCTGGAAGATAATGCCTTCCGGCACGATGATGCCGGCCCGGCCTCCGGGGTTGAGATGCTCGACCATGTAATCCACGAAAAGCACTTCGCTGCGTTTGGCCTTGATCGAAAACCGGTTGTGCGGGCGGATGCCGCCTTTTGGCGTCATGAAGGGCGGATTGGCGAGGATCACGTCGCACCGCTCGTCCCATCGCTCCTCGCTGGTGAGCGTGTCGTACTCGTGAATGACCGGGTTCGGGAAGCCGTGCAGGTACAGATTCGCGCGGGAGAGGCGCACCATGTCCGGCGCGATGTCGTAGCCACGAAAGTTGGTCATCAGCCGGGCGCGCTCATCCGGGGTGAGGTTCTCGTTATTTCTCAAGATGTGCTTGAACGCCGAAACGAGAAAGCCCGCAGTGCCGCAGGCGGGATCGAGGACGGTTTCGTGCTTCTTCGGGTCCACCACGGCAACGATGAAGTCAATGATGTGGCGGGGCGTGCGGAACTGCCCGGCATCGCCCTGGGTGCCGAGAACAGACAGCAGGTATTCAAAGGCGTCGCCGAGTCGTTCGCTGTGATCGTAGGAGAAACCGGCGATTTCTTTCAGGAAGAGGTTTAGGGTTTCGGGATCGCGATAAGGTAGGAACACGCCCTTGAAGATGTCCCGGAAGAGTTGGGGAATATTCTTGTTTTCGTTCATCTTCTCGATGCCCTCGGCATAGAGAAGCAGGCGTTCATGGCCGCCGAGCCGCTTGTCGAGCAGGTTGGCCCAGCGGTACTTCTTGAAGTCGCCAGTGAAGAACACTGCCTTGCCGCCGAGTTCCTCGGACTGGCGGTCCATGTCGTCCATGAACTTGTAGATCAGGGCGATGGTGATCTGTTCCACCTGCGATTTCGGATCGGGCACCTTGCCGACCAGAATGTCGCGCGCGGAGTCAATTCTCGATTTGGTCTGTGCGTCAAGCATGGCGGCGCTTGCCCTTTCCGTTGGCACGATAGACCGCCGACTTTTCGCGCACACGAAAGCCGACCTGCTTGCGCGGACGATCGAGCGGGGTCATGAGTTGCCGGATCGCATCGAAAACGACGCGGAACTGGGCATCATACTTCTTCTCCAGTTTCTCCAGCTTACGTGCAAGATCGGCGTGTGAGGACAAAATGGCCCGCATCTGAACGAAAGTGCGCATGATTGCGATGTTGACCTGAACGGCGCGTGGGCTGTTCAAGATGCCGGAGAGCATCGCGACGCCCTGCTCCGTGAAGGCATAAACGTTCCTGGCGTGCTTCATGGCTGAGGAACATATCACAAATTGTGATATGTTCCGTATCTCCTCGCGAGTCAGCTCGAACATGAAATCATTTGGAAAACGGTCGTGGTTCCGTTTAACAGCCTGGTTCAGGACGCGCGTCTCCACGCCGTAGAGTATAGCCAGATCACGATCGAGCATGAGCTTTATACCCCTGACAGACAAGATTGCCTGTTGAATTCTTTCTGTCGGCATTATGTCAGTCTCCATCTGCATTCACCTCACTCTTATCATCTTTCCTTTGGAGGTCACAATCCGTGACCTCCAAGCCACCATCAATTGCGCACTTGACGGGCAATCTCATGCCACAAACTGGTTCAGTGAAACGTAATCCTTCACGTATTCCGGGATAACGTCCCGCCACTGGTCGAGGGCGCGGACATCCGCGAGCGACACCTTGGGATTGTCCGCCAGCCTTCCGAACTCGCGGGAATCCACAATCGTCCGAACACCGCCGTCGGTCAGGTAGGCCTTGAAAAATTGCCGGATAACCGGCATGTGGGCGGCATCCGGCTTGTGGATGGAAACGAACTTCCCCAGCTCTTCTTCGAGCAACTCGTCTTTGGTCTGGAAACGGTCTATCTCGCCAAAGGCTTTTGCCAGGATTTCGCGGAGGGTAATCCTGCGGTCGATCTGTACGGCCTTGCGGAGTTTGTCGAGGTTGAAGAAGTCCTCCGGTTTGTTGAACAGGGCGGAAACGACAATCTCTTCCGCTCCCTTGATGTCGCCACGCTCATAGCGATCCCGGACCTCCGGCGTGGCCTTGACCTTGTCCTCGAACTTCTCGAAAAACTTGCGGTCAATCTTCATGCCGTAAACCGGCACGGCATACTCAACTTGTGACTTGAGCGGGTCGGGATCGACATTGGTAAAGTTGTCCGGTCCCGGCGGAGGCGGTGGGGGTGGCGGTGGAGGCGGCGGTACAGGGGGCCGCAACGGCGGCAGTTCAATGACCTCGTCATAGTTGAACTTCTCCTCGAAGTACTCGCAGACAGCGAAAAAGTCGAAGAGTTTGAACTTCTCTTTCGGCTTCGTGTGTTCCTGAACCTGGCCGCCTTCCTTCTCGACATAGCGGAAGATAAACGTGCGCGTCCCGCGTCCCTTGATCTGGATGAAATCGGTGGGCGAAAAAATCGGGCGAAGCAAAACGATGTTCAGGAGGTCCTCGCAGTCGTAGCCGGTCGTCATCATCCCGACCGTGCAGCAGACACGCGTCTTTGAACTGATGTAGCCTTCCAGAAACCGGGTGTGGCCGCCCAAGTTGTTGTTGGCGAAGCTGACGGCCATTTGCTGGGCATCGTCCACATTGGAAGTCACCTGGACGGCGAAGTCGGAGTTGTACTTGCCGGGAAACATCGCGTCTGCCAATTCGTTCAAGGCCTTGGTAATTCGCGTCGCGTGGTCTTGCCGAACACAGAAAACAATGGTCTTCCCGATTTCCCCGGAGAGCGGATCACGAAAGGCGTTCTTCAGGAAGGTTTCGCAGAAGACACCGTTGGTCTCGTCCGAGAAAAACTTCTTCTCAAAGTCCTTGCCGAAAAAGGTCTGCTCGACCAATTCCCCGTCTTCGTTCTCCTGCATGACGGAATAGCCTTCTTCGGCTAGCAATTCCGTGGTGATTTCCGTCCGCGCGTCCACGACGACCGGATTGATCAGGTAGCCTTCGCTTACGCCGGCAATGAGGCTGTAGCGAAAGGTCGGCTCGCTGCTTTCGCAACCGAATGTCTTGTAGGTGTCCAGCAACTGGCGGCGCTCCCAATCGCGCGGATCTCGCTCGCTGATCCTGGCCGGGTCGATTTTCTTGAGGTAGTCCTTTGGCGTCGCGGTCAGGCCGAGCTTGTAGCCGATGAAATACTCGAACACCGCGCGGCTGTTGCCGCCGATGGAGCGGTGCGCCTCGTCCGAAATCAAGAGGTCAAAATCGGTCGGCGAAAAGAGCCGCCGGTACTTGTTGTTGAACTGGAGACTTTGGACCGTGGAAACCACGATTTCGGCCTTGCGCCAGTCGTCGCGATGTTCTTTGTAGATGACCGTGCGGAAGTCGTTCTTCAAAAGGCGGATAAAGGCTTTCCATGCCTGGGTTTCGAGTTCAAGGCGGTCAACAAGGAAAAGAACCCGCTGGGCGTTGCCCGTTCGCATGAAGAGCTTGATGACGGCGGCGGCGGTCAACGTCTTTCCCGTACCGGTGGCCATTTCAAACAGAAAACGCGTCCGGCCTTTGCGCACGGCATCCTGAAGCGCCGCCACCGCCCGAAGTTGGTATGGACGGAGGAACTTCAGTTCTGTATCTTTGATGAAACCATCGCGCTGACCGGGATCGTCCCAACGGGGATCGTTCCGGTAATTCGGATTCTGAGTTGCCGCAACATAATCGGTCTCGATCTTTTCGCCGACCAACGCGTCGGGGTTGGGCTTGAACGCGTGAAAATGTCCCAAAGAATCCGGCGTCGGGAACTCGGTTATCAAGACGGGGTTTCCCTGCTCAAGGTCCCAGAAGTAATGCAGATTGCCGTTGGACAGGATGACAAACCGGGCATTCTGCGAATGGGCGTATTTCCTGGCCTGTTCCTTGCCGACAAGAGGATCAAACTTTTCGGATTTCGCTTCGAGGACGGCTATCGGGAAGCCGCCTTCCTCCAGCAGGAGGTAATCCACGTAACCATGGGCCGTTGTTTCGAAGTCATCTCCGAGGGCATCGAGGACCTTTTTCTTCAACTTGACGTGGGTTTCAAGGGCGATGTTGGCGGGGCCGACCTCGTCATCAAAAAAGCGCCAGCCCGAACGTTGCAGCAGGTTGTTGATTAGGATTCTTGCTTTGGCTTCGGTGTGCATATCTGCTCCCGCGTTCCGTCCTCAACTATTTGGATCTGCATCTCCCGGGTGAACGGTCCCGCGCCTCCAACCCCGCCGTCAGGATATTCAGCCTCGTCATGCCCTGGTGCCGGTAATCAATAACATGCTTTGCCCCCGCCCGGCCAATATCCGTTTTCTTTTTATCATAAATTCTTTGGCCGATTTTTACCACCCACACGGTCAATTCGTCGTCCCGGATGGCGTAAATGATTCGGTAAGTTCCCTGACGGATTCGGTAACGTTCCTGCCCCGTGAGTCTCTCACACCCGGGCGGGCGTGGATCCACGGCAAGCGTCGCGATGCGCTTCATGATTTGTTGAAGCGATTTCTTGGGAATCTTTTCGATGTCCTGCCAGACAGACTTCCGAAAGAAAATCCTATATTCGGCCATCTTTCTTCAGCCTCTTCAGGATGTCCTCATAACCGATCAACGGCTCGTTGGCCCGCTCCTCAAACGCCGCAAGGTCCTCGGCATCCTCGGCGAGGGTTTCCCGAACGGCATTGTTGACCAATTCCGAAACAGATCGGGAAGTCTCCGCAGACTTCATCCGTAGCGCTTGGTGCAAGGCAGAATCGAAATAGATCGTGGCTCGTTTCGTTCCGGCTTCCATGGTGTAACCTCCTAATGTTTGTGCAGCACCATAGCACCATGACGCCATGACGTCAAGGGCTATTCAGCAACTTTTTGATCCCTTTGTCATTGACAGGCGGCCCGCCCTCTTCTATACTACAGTACGTTTCAGGCAGGTCTCTTCATGACCCTGCGGGAAACGGCAAATTAACGCAGGAAATGGAAAAAATACATTATGGCGGATCTGCTTCTCACTTTCATCGACCTTTTTCTTCACCTCGACCGACATCTGGGCGACATCCTCAACTATTTCGGCATCTGGACCTATG
>CAZINF010000087.1:0-13985 GCA_964540555.1 uncultured Syntrophus sp.
TAGACAAGGCTGTTCATCCAGAGGATAAAACTCCAGTCAGGCAGATTCATTTTCTCCATCAGTCCCTTTACGATGACCCCTGCGACGGCTATGGGCGACATATTTCCGGCTTGCGTGCCGTTGGCCACCATTACAGCCATTAAGAAAGCCGGTATTTTCGCTTGTGAGGCCAAAAGCATGCATGGCGCTGCCATTAAGGCACAGATCGTAATAGCTCCGGGTCCCAGAGAGGCCAATGCAAAGGCCACGAGGAACAAGACGATAGGGAGCAGCGCGATATTGCCGCGGACTCCTCTTACGGCAAAATTCGTCAGCTTCGCCAATGTGCCGTTGATGTTTGCAATGGCAAACAAATAGGTGATGCCGGCCAGCATGATAAACACGTTTACAGGATATCCCGCTATCAAATCCTTTATTTTGACGCCACCAATGTAGTAGCCGATCACCAGAGCAATGGCTATGCTAAGAGGCCCGACATTTACGTTTCTTGCAATTCCGACGACCACCGCAACTGCCAGAGCAATAAGAGATAGTTCAGGTAAGCCCATGATTTTCCCTCCTTAATTAACCAAGAATCGTTGCCATAAGCGCCCGTTCCAAGCAGCCCGTCACACCCCTTGCACACAGTGAATTCCGGCACCTCCTTTCTTTTGCGGAGTACGAGATCATCCCCGCCAATTAAGTGTGAATGCAATGAAGTGCACTAATGGTAGAGCCGTAGTCGAACCGTGTCGATCCGTCTATCAGGAATGCTTGATATATTTTTGGATTATCCTTGAAAAAGATAAGATAAAATTGACTTCATATGGTTGGATATTTCATGAGATGATTCTTGATCCGATGCCGATCAAGCCGGATCGGGGATGGGGGACAAAGACATCATGCTTCCGTGACTTGAGGGCGAACGGCCCTATTCCCCATGCTATTCGATGGATGTCACTCCATACTGGATGGCGAATTTGACCAGGTTTGGAAGGTCGTTGATGCCGAGCTTTTGCATCAAATGGCTGCGGTAGGTCTCGATGGTTTTTGGAGATAAAAACAGAATGTCTGCTATCTTGGCGTTCGACTTCCCCTCAACGAGGAGTTGCAGAACCTCCCGTTCCCGTGAGCTCAATCGCCCCAATGGGCTTTCAACTTCCATCATTTCACGGGCTTTAACATAATCGACGACGATCATTTCGGATACCGCCTCGCAGACATAGTATTTACCCGTCTGAACTGTACGAATGGCTTTAATGACGTCGGCACCCGCCAATTCTTTCAGGATATACCCGCGCGCGCCTGCCTTGAAAGCCCTGAAAATATGCTCTGTTGTGGAATACATGGACAATATGATGACGTTTACAGAGGGGCACTCGTTGCGGATCTGCTGTGTCGCCTCGATGCCGTTCAACCCATGCATGGCTATATCCATCAACACCACATTCGGACATAGTTTGGTCACCTGACGAACCGTGTCACGTCCGTTTCCGGCCTCACCTACGACACTGATGTCCGTTTTTGTTCCCAGCAATAGACGGATCCCCTCACGAAACATGGCATGATCGTCCGATAAGAAAACTGTAATACTCATAACGTCACCTCCACGGCAACACACGTTCCCTCACCCGGGTTTGACGTGATGCATCCAACTCCGCCCACCGACAACGCCCGCTCCATCATCGTACTGAGCCCACATCCTCGGTGTTCTTCCCTTCTTGAGATATCCGCCAGATTGTAACCGATACCGTCATCCGTCACGGTGACGTACAAGCAGCTGCTATCTATCCTGATATTGACGATCACTTCCGTCGCTTGCGCGTGCTTTATCACGTTGGTTAATGCCTCTTGAACGATCCTGAATATGGCATTTTCAATATGGGCGGGAAGACGGACAGTCAATTCGCTGCCCTGAACAATGACTCGGATCCCTGCCCGGAAGGCGCACTGATTCCCATAAAGCCTTACGGCGGCAACCAACCCATAATCGTCCAGCACCGGAGACCTCAGATCCGCCACTAAATTCCGTATGCCGGCTGTCGTTTGCTTGACGAGGGCCAGTGAGTCCTTGAGACGAGATTGGATTAATTCCGCTGATTCGTCAGGGATCAATGTTTGCAGCATAGTCAGGTTTAGACCGAGGATGGCAAGATTCTGCCCTATCAGGTCATGAAGTTCTCGAGAGATCTTCTTTCGCTCATTTTCCTCGAATTCAGATAACTTACATGTCAACTCCAGAAGCTGTTCGTTTTTTTGCCTGACCTCCTCCTCGATCAGCTTTCGTTCCGTGATGTTTTCAGCCATGCCCTCATAGTTTAATATTGTCCCCTCCGAATCCTGAACGGCGCGCGCCTTGAGCGAAACCCAGATCTTTCCACCGTCCTTCTTGTATAATTGGACTTCAAAGGCCTCGATAACGCCTCTCTTCTCAATAATGTTCATAAACCTTATACGATCTTCGGGATTGACGTAGAGCTGATGTTTGATGTCATTGACGCACGTTGTCATTTCCCTGGGGGATTCATAGCCATGCATGGTGGAAAATGCGGGATTAACGTTTATAAATCGTCCTTCTGGTGTCGTCTGGAAAATACCTTCAACGGCGTTCTCAAAAATATTGCGGTATTTCTCTTCACTTTCCTTGATCGCCTTTTCGGCCCGTCGACGGTTGGTAACGTCGTTCAAGACCGCGACCGCGCCGTCTTCGAAAAAGGCCGTTCTGAATTCTATATCTTTTTTTTGTCCATCTTTGCAGGTTATGGTGAATTCCGCATCCCAGCGCTTATCCTGCAAGGTCCTTCTTTCATTCCAGGCCTTGATCGCCTTCCGTTGGTATTCTGGATCTTGATAGGCTGCTTGGTACCACTCCTGCATCGTAGAGATATCCTGGAGGGTGTAACCGGTGATATTGGTAATCTCGGGATTGACATACTTGAGAGTGCCGTGATGATCGGTCAAAACCACGCCGCTGGGGTCGTTATTGAGAATTGTGGAAAGGATCCGCCGCTCTTTCTCCAGCTCAGCGTCAACCCGCCTGTGTTCGGCCAGTTCCTGCTGGAGGTTCGACAATGTTTTCTGTAGATGCGCAGCCATTTTGTCAAAACTATCGGCGAGTGTTCCGAGCTCATCGCCCCGGGAGCGAATTCTGAGCAGGTGGGTATGCGTCGCTTCGAAATCGGAAGGTCCGAATTTTCCGGAGGCGAGACCCGTAACCGCCAGCGTGAGGATATAGATCGGCTGAAGCGTCTGCCGCACCGCCCACCATGCGGAGATCATCAGGATCATCACGGAGCCGACGATGATCATCAGCACCATCTGCTGGAAAAAACGTCCCGTGCTCAGCGCTTCCGCTTCTTTTTGCTGAACCACGATCCCCCATCCGTTGGCAAGAACGTCGATGTGGGCAAGCCAGGTCTGTCTATCCCCCTCCTGAAAGGTGATCGCCCCTCTCTTTCCCCCTCGTAACGCCATCACGGAGGGATAGGTGCTGAAGTCGCGTAACTGGCTGGAAAAAGCCGGATCGGGATGTGCGATGACCCGATTTTGGTTATCCACCAGATAGGCCAAACCCGTATTTCCTAGGCGGGTTACCCGGACCTGTTTGCCCAGGTTATCCAGATCCATGGCGAACATCGCCACACCGACGATCCGGCCGCTGTCATTCTTGACCGGCATGGATACTACAAGGCCGGGCTTGCTGATCGTCTTGCTGATGACACTTTCAAATGTGACCGGGGAGCCGATTTTCGCCTGCCGAAACCAGAATCGGTCGCTATAATCGATCGGTTGCAGGTCATCACTGCGGGCAACGTTTATCCCTTGAAGATCCGTGGTGCTGATCAGGTACATGTAGGGGTAGGTGGCGGCCATTTTCCTGAGGAGCCTCTTTTGGTTCGCGGCATTCATGCCGATGATTTCCGGCTGAGAGACAAAGTACTGAAATGCTTTGATGTGCGTATCGAGCCAAAGAGATACTGAGGTGGCCAGAAGGTGGTTGGTATTGACCAACTGCGCGCGGGAATCCTTTTCAATGAGGTGCAGAGCTTGGCTGCTGATAAAAACGGCCGCCGTGACAAGCGGGGGTACGGCACAGGCCAATACCAGAACAATCAGGCGGGTTTTTAACCCCTTCCAGGTATAGAATATGCCGAAAAATTTACTCAACATTAATGAATTCATACATGTTTTTCATCTTTTTACAGATCCAGGATAAACAATGCGCGGTATGCGGTGCACGCATCAGCCGCATCGCCAGGTCGCGCACCCGGCCGTCATCAAGATATAGCAGACTATATTACTTTTAACCTTCAATACAATAGATTTTCTATGCCCCCTCGGGATCAACCCACAGCCTGTAAAAATGATTAGAATCAAATATATTCTAAAGATTATGTGACGCTATCAGGCACTTCAGTACAACTGGTAATCATCACTTCAATTCCGAATCGAAGACCCACACTTTGTGAAAGAGTGATGTCATCCTGTAGGTACATACCTTTTCAAATCAGAAAGTACGCAAGAACCGGATGAACCGTTTTTTATAGGCATTTCCGGCAGCAAATGCACTTCATCAACCGCAAGCGCGCCTGCGGCCAGGCGCGCCGGTCGGGGTTCTGTCGGCCAAAGGGAAGGGGTCTGGTTCTATCCCGGTTTGTGCGTGTGGTAATATGCATAGCCCGCATCGAGGGCCTTCATATTGAGGGCTTCGCTTTTCTGGGGGATGCTTTTCCTGACGACCTGCTTCAGAATATCGAAGCCACCCGGGATGATCAACTCGATGACGGCCCCCAGCATAAAGATATTGGCCACAATCCTGCTGTTCAGCTCCTCCTCGGCGACTCTGGTCGCTGGAACCGGGTAAATCTTCGTGAAAGGGGGAGGGATCGATCCGATCAGTGTGCTGTCGTAGACAATCAAGGTCTTTGCCGGGTCCCCTTCGGGGAGGTACCTTTTCAACGCCTCCTCGGACATGAAGACCATCAAATCCGGTCGAGAACTTTTGGGATAGTTGATCTGCTGGTCCGAAATCACCACATCGGTGCGGCAGGCCCCTCCGCGCGAGGCCGGTCCGTATGATTGAGCCTGGGCCACCTGCAGATCGGAAAAGTGCTCCATCATCCGGGCCATGATCACTCCCATGAGGATGATGCCCTGCCCGCCAAATCCTGTGAAGATGATCTCTTTCCTCATGGGTTCTCCTTCCTTTTTTTATGGGCGACCACCGTCAGAACCATATCCGGGCATTGGGTTTCGCAGAGCCCGCAGACCCGGCAGTTTTGGATTTTTGCCACCCGAGGCATGCGGTAGTCCAATGCGCTCCTCTCCTGACCAGGCTCAAACACTTCGAACTTGCAGACATACTGGCAGAGCATGCAGCCTTTACAGTACCTGCGATCGATTTCTATTCTTTCCGCGCTTTTCAACGATCGCCTCCTTTGGTTTGCGCCTCGTCTTTCACTTTCCGGTTCATCCGCTGGACCTCTTCCATGAACTCGGGCTTCTCGATTTGCAGGATATCCCCCACCGGGATTTTCCCCTCCGCCTCGACCTCCCCCCACCGGGAGGGGTCTTTGACCGCCACGCAGTTGTCCTTCAGCCACTGTAAATTGAACTGGGGGGAACCAGATCCCAGGATGTATCTGCCGGTCTGAACCGGGCACTGGGAAATGACCTCAATAAAGGAAAATCCTTTGTGGTTGAGCGCCTTCTTGAAGGTCCGGGTGAGCTGCTTGGTATGTACAGTCGACCAGCGGCTGACCATGGTGGCCCCCGCCGCGATGGCGATCTTGCAGCCGTCCAGGGGTTTTTCGAGATTGCCGTAGGGGGTGGTCTGGGTTTTCGATCCGACCCCCGTGCTGGGCGCGACCTGCCCGCCGGTCATCGCATAGATCTGATTGTTGACGATGACGACGGTCATGTCGATGTTTCGCCTGGCGGCGTGGAGCAAGTGGAGCCCCCCGATCGCCAGACCGTCGCCGTCCCCCGTGAAGACGACCACTTTGCGGGAAGGCCGGGAAGCCTTCAGTCCTATTGCGGCGGGGATGGCGCGTCCATGGAGGACCTTGAGGACATCCGCGTGCATGTAAACCGGGATCCAGGCGCTGCAGCCGATGCCGGCCGTCATCGCCAGATCGTCGATGACGCCTAAGTCGTCTACGGCCTGCAGGAAGGATTGGACAATCATCCCATCGCCGCAGCCCGGGCAAAACAGAAAGGGAAGAAAAGGTTTCCTGAGGTATTTTTCTCCGAGCGGATTCATCGTTTCACCTCCAGGAACCGCAGGAACTCCTGCGGTTGCGGGTAAAGGCCCGCGATCTTCGAAAACAGTTCGATCTTGATCTCGGGCTGCCGGACGACCCGTTCGATTTCCCTCTGCATCATGCCCAGGTTCATCTCGGCTACGACGATGCGCTTGGCGCCGGTCAGCGCGCGGCGGACGAGATCGTCGGGGAACGGCCAGACGGTTTTCACCTCCACAGAATGGAGGGCGAGACCCCTCTCCCGCCCCATGTCGACGGCGCTCCGCGCCGATCGGCATACGGAGCCGAAGGTCACAAAGGCGGTTTCCGCTTTTTCGTCTCCATAGGTGAGGACCTCCGCGAACTCGTCCATGTGATCCTCGATCTTCGAGACGATGCGGCGGATGTTCTCGTCGGCCTCCCTGGCGTTGCCGCGGTTGCCATTGAGACTCTTGGCCTGGGAGATCACGGGGATTTTGTACCCGGTATTGAAGTCGGGCATTGGGGGGACGCCATCCGCATCGGCTTGGAAGGGGATGAATTGCTCCGTCGAAACCGTGGGCCTTTTGCGCTGAACGAACGTCAGCTCGTCCGCATCAGGAATGGTCACCTTTTCCCGGATGTGGCCGACGACCTCATCCGAGAGGATGATGACGGGGGTCCTGAACCGTTCCGAGAGATTAAATGCCTTGATCGTTTGATCGAACATCTCCTGGGCCGTGGACGGGCAGAGCACAATCAGCGAGTAGTCCCCGTTGGAACCGTACCTCGCCTGATAGAAGTCCCCCTGCGCGGTTGAGGTGGACTGGCCGGACGCAGGTCCTCCCCGCTGCACGTTGACGATGACGCAGGGGGCCTCTACCGCGACGGCAAGACCGATCCCTTCCTGCATGAGGCAGAAACCCGGCCCGCTCGTGGCGGTCATCGACTTGGTCCCGCCCCAGGAGGCCCCGACAATCGCTACGACCGCCGCGATTTCATCCTCCATCTGCAAGCAGAGGCCATCGACCAGGGGCAGACGTCGGGACATCACCTCCAGGATTTCGGTGGCCGGTGTAATCGGATAGCCGGCAAAGAAGCGGCATCCCGCCAGGAGTGCCGCTTCTGCGCATGCCTCGTTTCCCATCATGACCTTGATGTGACCTTTTTTCATATCTTCCTTTCTTGACGGCTTCGTAAAAAAGCCGGATGCTTCGTTGCGCTTCGCCCTTCGTCATTGCGGCGTACGTCAAAGTACGCCTCATAATGGGGACGGATTTGAAATCCGTCCCCATTATGCTCAAATCCGTCCCCGCGCGCGTCCTACAAAATGAGCAGCTTCGTTAAACTGCTGATATTCTTCAGCCGATCCAGTTTCTTTATGGTCCTGGCAATTGCCTGTAATCGCTCTTCCGGAAATACGGTATCGGCGCAGGAGGCCATCTTGACCTCAATGTCTTCAAATGTGACGGGCACTTCCGGTTCCCCCTTGGGAAGTTTTACCTCGACCTGTCGGGTGGTCCCGTTCTTCAAGACCAGTTCCACCCGGGCTCCTCTGATGTTGGCCGCCCTGTTCTCCAGCAGCGGATCGCTAATGATTTCGATCTTGGAAACCAGCGCCCGTGTTTCTCCGTCGAAACTTTTCGTCACATCCAGATCCTGCAGGGTGAAATTCCCCTTGGTCAACGCCGTCGCCACGGTATAGGCCAGAGAGAACTTGGCTTCATCTTCGTTCTTAGGTTCATAGATGCTCCCCGTAAGATTGATGGCCGCCGGGTATACGTGGACTTTTATCTTCTCCAGCAAAGCCGGGGAGGGAATGCCGCCTTGCCTCAGGCTCGATGCCGCGTCGATGGCGGCATGGGTATGTCTGCAGGCGGGGTATAGCTTGACGTAACAGGTCGAGATGCGAAAATCCTTCCCCAGGTCTTTCAGCAGGATGTCCAGATCAAAGTGGTCCGTAAACGCCTTGATGAAACCCTTGCGACCTTCCAGAGGTTCACGGGGCCCCTCGGCGCCCGCTTCCGCCATCCGGGCGGACAGTATCCCGTTAAATGCGGCCTTCGCCGGATGCAGCGGCTTTGCCATTTGTCCGCTTTCGGCAACCTCCAGTAAACCGGCGGCCTGCAGGGCGGCAAAGCTGAGAGAGTTCCTCACTTTATCAAGGTCAAGGTTCAAAGCCTTGGCGGCTGCCCCTCCCGCAGCGATCGTACCCACCGTGCCGGTGGTATGAAAGCCTCTTGAGAGATGGGATGGGTTCATTGCCGTCGCCAACCGGACGAAAATGTCATAGCCGACCACCATTGCCAGAATCGCGTCCCTGCCTGTGAGGCGATGGGCTTCAGCCAGGGAAAGCGCCACGGGCATCACGGCGACACCGGGATGTCCCTGAGCCGTCCTGTTTCCATCATCCATGTCCGCGCCGTGACCATAGGCGGCATTCAACAGTGCCGCGTTGGGGGCTGGCAGTTTGGCTTTGTGGAAAAAGACACTGCTTTCTTTTTTTCCGCCCATGGGGCCGAAAACACTCCATAAGGCATCATTGAAGACATGGTTGATTTTATACCCGGCCATGGCGGAGGCAAGATAATCAAGGAGAAAGAGTTTGGCTGATTCGACCACATCCTTGGGGAGATCCTCAAAGCGCAGTTTATGGATATAATCAGCCAAAAGATCGGTCGGTCGTTTGTCCATGTCTCACAGTCCTCCTTTTGTTCAGATGCAGGTATCAGATTTTCGTATCATGCCGGTCGTTCCTCTGTCAAACGCAAATTTTCAATCCGTCATCGTCATCGTGCGGCATCGTGAAGAGAAAAATGAAACGGGTTCCCGTCTTGACCACTCATCTCAACCCTGGCACGTGTTTTTTATTTTTCTGGCTACAGGGCTACGTTTTTTCTTGACAAACGTCCGCCAGTGAGATAAATAAGCCTCCAGTTTAGGCAGGATCATCTCCCCGGAGCCCGAAGGCTGTCGGGGTTTTTTTTAGCGAACACACCGGCGCCTGAAGGTAAACAAGCCTGGCGAAGGACGTATCGGAATGGAAAACAGTATGGCGATTCAATCGGCCGGCCTCTTGGAGACGCCGGTGAAAGATCAGACACAGGTCCCGAAGGCGGACCGCCGGCAACAGCAGGAAATCGAACAGCGTCGGACCTTCGGCATCATCAGCCACCCGGACGCGGGGAAGACGACCCTCACCGAGAAGCTCCTCCTGTTCGGGGGGGCGATCCAACTTGCCGGCGCAGTAAAAGCCCGTAAAGCGGGGCGGCATGCGACGAGCGATTGGATGGCGATCGAAAAGGAGCGGGGGATTTCCGTCACGACCTCGGTGATGAAGTTCCACTACGGTGCATTCGAGATCAACCTTCTGGACACCCCGGGACATCAGGATTTCTCCGAGGACACCTACCGGGTCCTCACCGCCGTGGACAGCGCCCTGATGGTCATCGACAGCGGCAAGGGGGTCGAACCCCAGACCGAGAAGCTCATGGAGGTCTGCCGGATGCGGAACACGCCGATCATGACCTTCATCAACAAGCTCGACCGGGACGGGATGAACGCGATGGAGGTTCTCGCCAACATCGAAGACAAGCTCCAGATCGAGTGCGCCCCGCTCTCCTGGCCGATCGGCATGGGGAAGGACTTCAAGGGGGTCTACAACCTCTACCGCAGATCGCTTCACCTCTTCACACCGGGGCGGGACAGCCGAAAGGAGAAGGGGATTACAATTACCGATCTCTTGGATCCCCGGTTGGACGAGCTTCTGGGAAGCCAGGCGGAACAGCTTAGGGAGGAGATCGCCCTGATCGAGGGTGCGGCAAGTCCTTTTTCCCATGAGGAGTACCTGAAGGGCAACCAGACACCGGTCTTTTTCGGGAGCGCAATCAATAATTTCGGCGTCCGGGAGCTTCTGGAGGCCTTTGTCGAGATGGCTCCCGCCCCCGGCCCGCGCCCAACGATCTCCCGCATGGTCTCGCCGCAGGAGACGGCCTTCTCCGGCTTCGTCTTTAAGATCCAGGCGAACATGGACCTCGCCCACCGGGACCGGATCGCCTTTTTCCGGATCTGTTCGGGGAAGTTCACCCGGGGGATGAAGGTCTTCCACCACCGGATCGGCAGGGAGATCGTTCTTTCCAATGCGACGATCTTCATGGCCCAGGACCGGACGAACGTGGAGGAGGCCTGGCCCGGCGACATCATCGGGATCCACAACCACGGGACGATCCAGATCGGGGATACCTTCACCGAGGGGGAACCCCTGCAGTTCACCGGGATCCCCAACTTTGCCCCGGAGCACTTCCGGCGGGTCCGGGTGAAAAATTCGCTCAAGATCAAGCAGCTCCAGAAGGGGCTCGCCCAGCTCTCGGAGGAGGGGGCGGTCCAGGTGTTCCGACCGCTGATGGGCAATGATTACATCCTGGGCGCGGTCGGCGTTCTCCAGTTCGACGTGACGATGGCCCGCCTGAAGACCGAATACGGCGTCGAGGCCTCTTACGAGGCGATCGAATACACCGCGGCCCGCTGGATCGCCTGCGACGACAGGAAACGCCTCGCCGAGTTCGAGAAGAAATGCCAGGCGAACCTGGCGCTCGACGCCGACGGCCACCTCACCTACCTTGCCGCCAGCGAGTGGCGTCTCGGCTTCATCATGGAGGAGTGGCCCGATATCGCCTTCCGCAAGACCCGGGAGCACCACTAAGCGGGGTGTGCGCGAGGGGGCGTTCTTCACCGGAAGCGTAACCCATAAATCCCGCCTTCTAGACGGTAACTTCATTCACCTCGTATCCGGCAGATTGTCCCCTTCGTCATGGATGAGCGATCCGGCGCCGACGGCGCCCCTTCTTCCTCCGAGATGGTCGCAGTCCCGCAAAAAAATTGGACAAGGGGCTGCAAAAATGTAATGCTTCATCGCATTTTTTTGTATCGCTGCTCAGTCCGAAACGATGAATGGAAATATCCTCTATGAAAATACGGTATCAACTGGCGTTGGGATTTCTTGGAGTCGTTCTGTTGCAGGTCATGACGACCGCTGTCAGCGTGTGGATGGACTATAGGATCATTCCGGTCATTGCAACCAAGGCAGCCGAAGATACGGCAAAAGCGATCGCCTTATCCCTTGTCCGGCAAGGAGAGGCGACCCGAACCCCCCCCCTGTTCGCAGATCCCGTCGCCCTGCAGGGTTATATAAGCGATTTCAAGGCGATAAAAAAGAATAGCCTCACGGTCGTCAACCGAAACAAGAAAATCATCGGCGGCGTGATTCCCGGGGATGTTGGAAAAGTGTATGCCCATGATGCGAACAACGAGGTAGGAAGAACGATCCGGGATGGTATAACCAGAACATTCATCGAAAAATCACAGGAATATCCGCAGGGGATGCACACGATCGTTGTCCCGCTGAAGATGGAGCAGGGGAGGGTAAACGGTGCCGTCATTATGGAATATGCCCCTCTTCTGGAGGAGATGGCGAGGGAGAAAACAAAGAAAATTAATATAATGCTGTATTTGACGGTGATCTGTCTGCTGATCGGTTTAGGCATCGCATTTTTTGTCAGCAGGTCGGTGGCGATGCCGATCAGCAAGCTGAAAACCGCCGTGGAGCGGATCACGCAGGGGGATATGGATACCCCGATTTCCGTAAAACGCTCCGACGAGACCGGCGATCTGGCAAAGGCGTTTGAAACGATGCGCACAGGTATGAAGGACGCCCTCGGAAAATTGCAGACCGAAATCAGTGATCGCAAAGCGTCGGCCGGGCAACTGGAACAGCGTACCGCGGAAATCATGCAGCTCAACGAACTCGGAAGCATGCTGCAAACCTGTTTGACCGCGGATGAAGCCTATGGAACCGTCACCCGGTATGCGGAGAAGTTATTCCCCGAAGAAAACGGGGGTGTCTTCCAGTTCAGGGCTTCCCGCAATCTTCTGGAAGCCGTCTCGCTATGGGACAAATCTTCCTCCGTTGAAAAGGCTTTCATGCCGGAAGAGTGTCTGGCGCTTCGTCTGGGCCGGGTCTATCGTATCGACGACACCGATTTAGCTCCCCTGTGCCCCCATGTCCATAAACCGGAATCCGCGGGGTATTCGATCTGCATCCCCATGATGGCGCAGGGCGAAACCATCGGCGTCCTCCATCTGGAGGGCCATCACACGGTGGGAGGGCGGCCGGGAGGCGCGTGGAAACAATGGATAACGGAAAAACAGCAGTTTGCCGTCGCCGTCGCGGAACACGTTTCTTTGGCCTTGTCCAATATGAAACTTCGAGAAACATTGCACAATTTATCGATCCGCGATCCCCTGACCGGTCTGTTCAACCGCCGATATATGGAAGAATCGCTGGAACGGGAGCTGCTGAAAGCGAAGCGCTATAGCCGTCCGCTGGGGGTGATCATGATCGATATCGACTATTTCAAGCGATTCAACGACACATGCGGGCACGAAGCGGGGGATCAGGTATTGCGCGAATTGGGTGTTTTCTTGCAGAACCATATCCGGCTGACGGATATTCCGTGTCGGTTAGGCGGTGAAGAGTTCACACTGATCCTTCCGGAAGCGGACATTACGTTCACACAGCAGCGGGCCGAACAGATCCGGATCGGCGTTGCCGCGATCCGGGTCAGCATTCAGGGGCAGACGCTTGCCAAAATCACGATCTCCCAGGGCGTCGCCGTGTTCCCGGGAAACGGACAGACCGGAGAGGAACTCCTGCGCGCGGCGGATGAAGCCCTGTACAGGGCCAAGCAGCAGGGTCGAAACCACGTGGCGCTTGCCATATAAGCGTCAATGGTTTGAAGCGGGTTGTCGGTCTACGGGCTCCCGCGGTCGGATCATTTTTTCGCAGGTGTAAAAAAATCCCGTCCGGAGAGGTCGGCTACGGAGAAGTCCAGGTGAAATCGTTTGGTTCCTGGAAAGAGCGCGTAAGGGTCCTGAAAAAAGAGACCTTTGCGCTTTATCTGGCCTGCCGTCACCCGTGCGTCCCCTGGTATGCAAAGGTCCTTTCCCTTATCATCGTCGGCTACGCCCTTTCGCCGATCGACCTGATTCCGGATTTCATCCCGATTCTTGGATACCTGGACGATATGGTCCTTATCCCGCTGGGGATCATGATCGTCATCCGGATGATCCCGGCGGAGATTATGGCGGAGTGCCGTCAGAAATCGGAGACGATGGTGGGACGGGCGACGCGGGCTGGAAAGATCGCGGCTGTGGTGATCGTTATGATCTGGATCATGACGGCGGCGCTTGTCGTCTGGCTCATCATCGGCACGATGAATCGCCCCTAAGAGATTGGCATCCTTTATCCCATACGAAGACGCACGGATTGTGCGTGGCCGTCGAGGCCTTCCATCTCGGCAAAGCGGGCGGTCTGCTTCCCGTATTTCAGAAGAGCTTCCCGTGAAAATGAAAGAAGGCTGGTCCGCTTGATAAAATCGTAGACACCCAGGGGGGAGGAGAAACGCGCCGTCCCCCCGGTCGGCAGGACATGGTTGGGTCCCGCCATATAATCACCAAGCGCTTCAGGGGTATGCATCCCCAAAAAGACCGCGCCGGCGTTTCTGATTCCCGGGAGGAGTCGCCGGGGATCTTGCACCATCAGTTCGAGGTGCTCCGGCGCGAAACGGTTGGCCAGGGCGACGGCTTCGTCAAGGTCCCTTGTCACGACCGCGGCGGCAAAGGCGGCAAGTGAACGGTCGGCGATATCCTTCCGTGACAGGTCCTCCAGCTGACGGGTCACCTCGGCAACCACAGCCTCTGCAAATGCCGGATCCGGCGTCAGGAGGA
>CAZINF010000088.1:0-13971 GCA_964540555.1 uncultured Syntrophus sp.
ATGGGCCAAGTCATGTCTCGCAGACTGATGACTGCGGGGTACCCTTTGACCGTATGGAATCGCACGCGGGAGAAAGGAACTCCCCTGCTCGAGGCGGGGGCGAAGTGGGCTGATTCCCCGAAGGACGCGGCAAGCGCCGATGTGGTCATCACCATGGTCACCGATTCCGCCGCCTCGGAGGCGGTCATCTGCGGCCCCCAAGGGGTGCTGGACGGCGCCCATCCCGGCTTGATCGTCATCGATTCCGGCAGTATCGAACCGGAGGCGTCTTATTCCATAGCCGAACGTGCCAAGGCAAGGGGCGTGGCTATGCTCGATGCCCCCGTATCGGGCGGGCCCAAGGTGGCCGCCGAGGGGCGCCTGGGGATAATGGTTGGAGGACCTAAAGAAGCATTTCAGGCCTGTGAATCGATCCTGAAGCACCTCGGCAGCATGGTGTTGTACGTTGGAGAGAATGGAAAGGGGACGACGCTGAAATTGATCGCCAATATCATCATGGGCGTCGCAATTCAGGCGGCGGCAGAGTCACTGGTTTTGGCCGCGAAGGCGGGCATCGATCCCCAAATGGTCATCGACATTACCTCGCTCCCTGGCACGGGACCCCAGACCGGGGCGATGGCGACTCGCGGACCCCGGATGATACAGCACAATTTCTACCCGCCCCACTTCTCCGCCGACAATATGCACAAGGACCTGAGCGGCGCCCTGAAGCTGGCTGAGAAGTACGGGGTGTCCCTTCCGACGGTGAGCGCCGCCCGTGAACTCCTCCGGGCGGTGAAGTCCCAGGGGAATGGGCATATCGACTCCAGCGCCGTGGTGACCATTTTGGAAACCATGGCCAATACCACAATCCGCCCGCTATAAGGACATGAACGAGGTGCATGCGGCGCTCTTCAAGAAGGATTTTCCTGCGCGGGCAACCGTTCGGGCGGACCTGGCAGGCGAAGACTTCCTTGTCGAGATCGCAGCGATTGCCGCCCGGGGATGAGGAGAAAGACACCCACGATGAAAGCCATTCTGATGGAACGTCCCGGGCCACCGGAGGTGCTTCGCTATGTCGATGTGCCCACGCCCGAGCCCGGCCCGGGCCAGGCGCTCATTCGGGCCCATTCCATCGGCGTCGGTATGCCGGAGGTCCTGGTCCGGCGCGGCGAGTATTCCTGGATGCCGCCTCTGCCGGCCATTCCGGGGATCGAAATGAGCGGCGTGGTCGAAAAACTGGGCGACGGCATGACGGCGCTGAAGGTCGGCCAGGCGGTCTTCGTCTCGGCAAGGGAGCTGAACGTCCGCGGCGGCTGTTATGCCGAGTATATCGCAGCGGATGCAGAGGCCGTGTATCCGCTGCCCGACGGGGTCGATCTGGAGGCCGCTGCTGCCCTCTCCAACTACCAGGTCGCCTGGCATCTGCTGCACAGCGCCACCAACGGCATGCGTTACGGATCCCTGCTGGCGACCGCCGCGGCGGGCGGGGTAGGCTCTGCCCTGGTTCAGCTCGGCAAGCTCGCCGGAAAGCGCGTGATCGGCATGGTCGATTCCGACGAGCGGGCTGCCTTCGCTCTGTCACTTGGCGCCGACGGAGCGGTCAACTGCCGAAGCCAGAACGTGACTGAGTGCGTCTTTGGGATGACCGCGGGACGGGGGGTCGACATGATCCTCGACTCCTTCGGGGGTCAGGGTTTCGCGGATCAGTTCGAGCGTCTTGCCGCTTTCGGTCTGCTCGTCTCCTACGGATTTCTCGACGGACCTCCGGGCGGCGATATCCTCGGCGCAATGAGAAAAAGGCAATCCGATTGTCTCGGCATGCGTTTCTTTTCGATGCATGCGTTTGATCAGGATCGACCGAAACGCCGGGAAGCAACGGAGGAAATTCTCCGCCTGTTTGCCGCCGGCATGATCCGGCCGCCGATCTGGGCGCGCCTCCCTTTGGCTGAGGCCGGCAAAGCCCAGGCGTTGATCGAGGGCGGCCGGGTGCTCGGCAAAGTCATTCTGAAACCTTGACGATATGAAGGGGGTTGCAGTATTCCTCGCTTCGGACGCCTCGGCATACATGACGGGGCACATCCTGATCAACGACGGCGGTCAAACCGCTAAATAGGTCCGGAGAAAGACACAGTGAAGCCGAAGAGCTTTTTTTATCGGAACCAGCAAGAAAACCGGGCTGAACAGGCGCCGAGGGATGCCGCGACCGTCATCCTGTTGCGCGACCGGACCGAAGGGCCGTATGAGCTGTTTCTCATGCAGCGCCACCACAACCAGGCCTTCATGGGAGGGGCTCATGTCTTTCCCGGCGGTAGTCTGGATGAGTCCGATGCAGACCCGGGACTTGCCGGATACCTTGGAGGGTTTTGCGCCGCGGAAGCCCGGCTTCTCCTCCAGGAGCCGGACCTCCCCGAAGCGACGGCCCTCGGTCTCTTTCTGACGGCGATCCGGGAAACCTTCGAGGAGGCGGGGGTGCTTCTCGCCCGCTGTGCCTCCGGAGAGCCGGTCGATCTGGCCGATCCCGAAGCAGCCGGGCGCTTTGCCGCTTATCGCCTCGAACTCCTTGGGGGGCGGTTCACGCTGGCGGATCTGGCCCGACGGGAAGGCATCCTCTATGCCCCCGATCTCCTGATTCCCTATTCCCACTGGATCACTCCGGCGACGGAGCCCCGGCGGTTCGATACCCGTTTCTTCCTCGCGCGGTTCCCGGAGAGACAGGCCGCTGTCCACGATCGGACGGAGCTGACGGAATCCTGCTGGATGACAACCGGCTCAGCCCTTGCGGATCACGAGGCGGGCCGGATCGCCCTGATGCCCCCCTCGCTCAAGACCATCGAAGAACTGCATGTGTTTCCCTGCATCGAACCTCTCTTTGCCTCCGCCCGGTCGCTGCGGATCCATACCATCTGCCCGGAAGCCTTTTGGACGGCGGACAGCTTTGGCGTCAGGCTGCCTCACGATTCGGAATACACGCTTGACGAATTCAAACAGCCGCCCCGCCCCGGCGAGACCTCGCGGATCGTCATGCAAGACCGGATCTGGAAAAGCCGCTCGGTCTGAGACCCGGTCTCGCCTGTCTCTCCTTATTATCGTTGTGTCGAGGATCACCTGGAAACCTGCATCCGGGTTATAGCAGCTCATATCGCTCTCCGCTGGTTGATTGTCCTATAATATTGGAAGCTTCTCATTCAGTGCCGTTAAATGCCAACCGCGCCACCGCGGCAATCTTCATGTACATGGAGGCGCTCTCCTGTCCCGGTTATCGAGGTCGTCTACCAACTGCCTATAGATATTGCGCTTTACCTTCATAATGACCATTCTGTACTTCCGGTATCAAATAGTCAAATAAAAAACCCTCCGTCAAAAGTTCCTTGACATACAAGACCGCTTTCCGTAGCTTCAACCCATGCAAAGCAACTTCTTATCAATCGTGTCATGGATTATTTAAATGGCCAATAAAAAACAAACCGATGATCCTCTGAACAACCTGCTTGCGTCCGCCGGACCGGAGATACTCCGGGATCTCATTTCCGCACTCGCCGTCCGGCAACCGGAAGTTCGGCGCGAATGCTTCGAGTACCTGAAGTCGCATGCCCCCCTTTCCGCTAGGCAGAAGCAAACCTCCGATGGGGAGGTTGTTCTGGCCATCTGGGAGGAACTTTACCCGGATATAGAGAAGATGGATGACCGCGGCGGTGGTGATTATGATGTTGTGGATCACGTGGGCGAGCTGCTGTGGCAGATCCAGGAAAAACTGGCCGCCGGGAATGTCTCCCACGAGGTTCGTCAGGAACTCCTTGAGGAGATTATGACGTTCATCAAAAGCGGCAATGCCGGCCTCGACGATGAACTGTACGATACAGCCTACGCCGCCTGCCGGGAAGAGGCGGAGTGGCGGTGGCTGGCGTGCTCCTTCGAGGCGATGAACAAGGATTGGCCCCTCGATCACGCCCGGAGAATCTACCAAAGGCTGGGGGATCGCGAAAAATATCTGGAACTGCGCCGCCTGAAGATGGTTTACGGGTCGGATTACCACGATCTGTCCCAGTTTTACTGGGAGGAGGGAAACCGCGACCAGGCCCTCGCCGTTGCCGAAGAGGGGTTGAAGAAGGGACAGGGACGTATGGACGAGCTACGGCGGTTCCTGGCCGGGCATGCCCTGGAATCAGGCGACCGGGAACGGTACCTCGATCTTCAGTTCGCACAGGCAATCGATTCTCTGACCCTAGACAGCTATAAGACGTTCGAAAAGATCTGCAACCCTTCGGAGTGGAAACGCTTCGAATCCGGGATCCTTGCACGGCTGGAGAGCGCCTGGAGGCAGGAGAAACTGAAAATCCTGATGTACCGTCGTGAGCATAAACAGGTGGTGGCCGTTTTGACCGAGGGGAGGCACCCCCTGAACGACTGGGACGGATCGGAAGAATTAAAGGAAACCCCTCATGATCCTCGATAGGAGGAACGGGCATATTGCTTGATCCAGTTTTCGAGGTCCCTTCGGAGAATTAAGTCGAGAACCTTCAATTCGACGTTTTCTTTCCACTGGATCAGAAGGCGATGCGAAAGATCGATCCGGATCCGGTAGACGCCGGTAAGCCTCTCGATTCCACGGGTCTGGCGCCAGATCGTCTCATCGTGGGCCGCAAAATTGGTCAGGGAACGGAGTGCTTTTGCGACGACAGGGGAAGGCATGAGCTCGCATGCCTTCAGAAATGCGGGTGAATATGCAGGAACGAGGATTTTCTTGGGAGACCGGCCGAATTCGAGGGGGATGCCTGCCTCCTCCTCGGAAAGGTTCGATTCTTCCGGTTTGGACGAGGGCTCACTCGTCTGTCCCGACAGACGCGCCCGTTCTTCCTGCAATTGCCTTCGTAACGTCTGATGGTCCTGCTGGCGCTGTCGGATATCGGCTTTAAGCCCGTCCACCTGATTTCGCAGCCGTTCGATGATTTCCCGCTCGGCCTCATCGATCACAACCGGTTCCTCGCGCTTTCGAGTCTTATGGTCGGACGGAGCCTCCTTTTCCTTTTGAAAAGCCTTTGTCAACGATTCGAGTTCTCTTTCCTTTCCCTGAAGCTCTTTCATCCGTTGTCTCGCCAGTTCATTGGCCAAGCGGAGTTTTTCGTTTAGATCCTCCAGCTCTTTGGACCGGTTTTCTTCCGCTCTGTTTTCCTCTATTTTTTCCAGAGTCCAGTCGAAATAAGCTTCGGCGGGGTCTTCCCACGGATCGAGGTCGAGCTCCGCGCGGCCGGTTCGAATGACGTCGAGGAGGTATTGATTGTCAAAAGCGCTCTCCGGGCTTCCGAGCATGGCAGCTCTTGCGAATACGACGCTCAGGGCCGGAAATCTGTCCTCGAAAGTATAGCTCATGCCGATCAGAGGATCGTCCCATTTCGACTCATCATCCCCCTTGACGATCCCCCTTCGGGCCATCGCCTCGAGCTCCGTATACCCGTGGGATTTTTCCATGATGTCGAGACGGAGCCGGGTTCCCTCCGATTCAAGAAGCGTCTTGGAGGGCATTTCATCCATGATCCGCCGGGCGAGCCCGGTTTCACCCGCATCGATGACCCAGTGGAGCAGATCCTCCATGTGGCCGGAGGCAAACTCCTCCTGATCCGGACGCTCTTTGAGCTCGAGCAGCATGTCGAAGGCCAGCTCTCGAAATCCGTAGGTCTCCAGCTTTCGGTAAGCAGCCAGCAACTGGTTCTCATTCAAGGAAGAAGGGGCGAGTCTCTTAATCTCATGGGGTCTCATGTCGTCGATGATATCAGCATCATCGACGAGTCGGGGTTGGGACCGAACCTGTGTCATGGTAAGCCCCGCATAGGGGGAAGCGTCTCTCAGAACTGCCTGGTCTTTCTCGTAGCAGCATTTCTTGTACTTTTTCCCGCTGCCGCAATGGCACTGGGCATTGCGGCCGATTTTGGGAACCGGCCTTCTCACGGAAAAAGTCCCGCCGATGACGACCGGGGGCCTCTCCTTCGGAAGGCGTTTCAGTGGGTCCTCGTCAATTAGAAAGGGTAGGAAGGGAGAATCTGGGTCTTTTTTTTCGATCAGACCAATCCCTCTTGCGACCAGCGCTTTCGCCTCCGGGGAGCGGACGGAGATCGAAAGTTTTCGCAAAACCTTCAGAACTTTCATTCGCTCGCCATTGTGTTTCAGGCAAAGCTCAGCGGCAATCATGGCGCCGAAAGCCTGCCGCTCCCAGGGGACGTCCTCCATCTCTACGACAATAAGAAGGGGTTCGATGGCGCTTGCGTCCTGCAGCCGGTATGGAATATGAAAATCCGCGATTGGATCGATCATCTTGAGGGTTTCCGCGAGAATCCGGGGGGGCAGTTTGACTCCGATGATGGCTGCGATGTTCATCAATATCCCCAAAAGGTTGCTTTCTCCGGACTGGATCAGATGTTGCGCCAGCGCTCCTAACCGATTGTCGGGAAGGCCGGTGAAGAAACGGGAAGTTTCATATATCTCCTCCTGGCATCGGCTTGTCAGGCGAAGTTTTTCGATGAGCTCCTGTTCGTCCAGAGAAATGATTACATTGTCATCCGACATCGGATTTAACCTCCCAAAGCGACCATGAGGGCCTTTGCTGAGCGGCATTGTGCGCCTGTCCTCGATTTTCGACCCGCATTACTCTATTAACATCCGACTCCCTCGCTTTCCAACTTCTTTTTTTTGCGGTTGATCCAAAAGATCTATGCGGTCAATCCACTGATTTGTCCGAAATGCCCAAGAATGAAGCGTAAACAGGGTGACAGCAGGCCGTAATGCGAAAGCGTGAAGGTGTTCAGCCTCGAAAATGGCTTGTTGTGGAGCGAGCCCAAGCGCTTAAGGCCCACTGAAGGCAGCAACGAGATTTTGCGATATTCACGCGCATATTTGTCTTGAAAGAATGGTTGATAAATCTCCTTTCCTTACCTATCATCCGAGGTAAGAAATAAACAATGAGGTTTGATTTATGCTTTCAACGGTTACCACCAAGGGTCAGGTAACGATCCCCAAACCGATCCGGGACGCGCTGGGAATCGGGCCGAACGACCGGATCGCCTTCATCCGGGAAGGTGAGAGGGTTCTCCTTCAACCCCTCCGGACACTAAAGGCTTTCCGGGGCGCGGTGAAGGCGAAAGGCCCCGGTACTTTCTCTGGGGAGCGCTCCCTGGCCAAAAAGGCGGTCGCCGAAAAGGTCAAAGGGGAAAGCGAATGAAGAGCTGCTTCGTCGATACCAATCTGAAACGGATCGAACCGTGAGGATCAATCCTATACCGAACACCTGTCCGCTATTCGGCGAAGGGATTACTCTTTTCCACCGGTTTCAAGATATCGCAACAGTGATTCAACAGTGAGGTTATCGATTCCGAGCGCCCGGAGATCACGGCGTTCGGCCTCAAAATCCCGGCCAAGCAGCGCCGATCCAAGCGTGACGAGCGACCTTGCGATGGGCATCCCCACACCGACCGGCTCCGCAAGCGCGAGCCATGTCGCCAAACCGTAAGGAAGATCTTCGGTAAGCCAGCGCGTGTCGAGCTGACCCGGGGCCCGAAGCGCGGTCAGCATGCGCGAACCGTTGATGACCGACCATAGATCACCGCGAGGCCCGAAGCCGGCCTTCGCAAAACCCTCCGCAACGGGCGTAAGCGAAATACCATAACCTGCACCAAGCGCAAGGCGTTCCCGATCGAGCGCCTCGATCACCCGGGCGACACCCGGGGTCACACCCTCCTCATAGAAGTAAAACTCTCCCCGCGATCGTTCCACGCGTCCGGCGTTCAGCAGCACCCCCGGCGGATGAACGATCGGATTCAACGCCGACAGTCCCGTCGCCAGGACATTGCCATACGCCGACGCTCCGGGAAAGAGTGGTTGCATCGCTTCCATCGCGATCGAAGTCTGCCTGGCCGGAAAAACGCCGATACCGAGCGACGGCACCACGCCCCAGATGACCGCCCGATCGGGCGCCGTTTTTCTGCAGACATACGGCGCGGTGTCTGACTCGGCCAGAACGCAACCGGGCGCGCCCGCTTTGCGCAGAAGCTCGGCAAATTCCAGTGATCCGAGATTTCCGGGCAACAGGGCGAGTGTTTGTCCTGCTTTGAGCGCCGGGGCGAACGCATCGGCAAACGCCTTGTGGGCGTATGACGGGACCGAAGCGACGAGGCGGTCCGACCATCCGGCTGCCTCGCGGATATCGGTAGTGACCCCGGCGAGGCGCGCCGCTCCGGTCACCGTGGTTCCTTCGAGATGGATGGTCAGCGTCTTGCGGATCGGCTCAAGGGTCCAGGCAAAGGCAGGGTGTTCCCAAAGCAGAACGTCAAAGCCATCGAGGCTCAGTTTCGCCGCAATGCCAAAGGCGGTGTTACCGCCGCCGAGAACGGTCACGCGATTGTTCATCGTCATTCCGATAGAGACCTTTGCGCAACTTGAAAATCATGTTCCTGAAGCACGCATTGGAGATTTTTCGGGGTCTCCTGCCCCCGCAGCGTAACGCCCGCAAAGACGACTGTTTGAGCGCTTCGGCGCGAGTTTCGTCTTTGCAGTGAAGCGAGGAGGCGCAGGGTCGAAAAATGTCCAGCGTGCGGAAGGAGCATGATTTTCAAAACTCTGCGATAGGGCATGTGCAAATTTATTGAGTTATCTCTTATCCTTCACGAACTCATCGAGCCAGAAGAGGTTCAGCTCCGCGAGTTTGCCTCTGGTCGGCACGCCGTTTTCGGGATCCCAGCCCATCGCCTCGTAATACAGGGTCAGGAGATCTTCAAACTCCCGGCGATCGATTCCCTTCCCCTCAAGGGCGCCGCTCTCCAGGGGTTCAAAGAGCCTATCCGGAAGGGTGTCGTCCCGCCGCCCGAATCCTTCGCGCAAATTGAACACCCGCGCCATAGTCACGGTCCTCTCACCGACCTTCAGAAGCTCCCACAGGCTCGTCTCCCAACCCGTCACCGCCTGGACCACCTCGACGAGCTTGGGCAGGGTCAGGGCCAGGACCGGGCCGGCCACAAAGTTGCACACCCCCAGGGATTCGTACAGCGACCAGATGAAGTGGAGATAGGTGAAGTTTCTCGCCTTGCGCGGTCCCAACTCCCGGGCCGCAACCGGTTCCAGGATGCCGAGCGGAGCGATCCGATCCAGATGGGGTCCGGGCGCCTGAAAGGGGGTGTCGTGGGGGGCTCTTACATGGTCCGCCCCCGTCGGCGAAACGGCGAAGCTCATCCCCTGGCCGATCTTCCCGCGCGGGTCGTGCATGGGGAGCTCCTGCCCTTTGATGTGAAGGGCAAACATCTCCGATCCCTTGCCGATCCTTGCTGCCGCGGCCTTGACGCCATCGGCCAGAAGATCGCCCAGTCCCGGCCTGCGGAAAGCGATCCACTCGATGCCCTTTATCATTGCGTCGGGATTACCGAAAGCGAACTCGATCCCCTCCGTATCGGCCCGGGTAAAGATGCTTTTCTCAAAGCATTCCATGGCAAAGCCGATCGCCACCCCGGCGGAGATGGTGTCCAGCGCATAACGGTTGCACAGCTCATGCCCCTTGGCGATGGCCGCCAGGTCGTCGATGCACAGGAGAGACCCCAGAGAGCTCAGCGTTTCGTATTCCGGGCCGCCATAGGCACCCGATGTCGCATAGGGGCCGGAGGGAACCTCCACCACCCGTTTGCAGCGCACCGAGCATGCATAACAGCCCTCTTCACGTGTCAGGATGGTCTCGGTCATCCGCTCACCGCTGATCTTTTCCGCCCCTTCGAAGAAGCCGGTGCGGAAATTGTGGGTCGGCAGGATGCCCTGGGTGTTCAAAGACATGACAAATTGAGGCGTTCCCAACTTGCGAAGCACCATGCTCGGACCGTGCTGACCGATCAGCTCCGTCAGGTCCTTGGATAGCTCCCGGAGCTTTTCCGGATCATGCATATCCATTTTTTTCGTTCCCCGGACGGCAACGGCCTTGAGGTTTTTGGAACCCATCACCGCGCCCATGCCGGTCCTGCCGTTGATGTGTTTCAGCTCGTTGACCACGCAGGCATAGCGCACCAGGTTTTCTCCGGCCGGTCCGATCAGGGCGACCCGCGCCCGCTTTTCGCCGAGCTCCTCCCGGATTATCTCCTGGGCCGGACCCGTTTCCAGTCCCCAGATCTTCTCCGCAGACCGGATCTCTGCCTTGCCGTCGTTAATCCACAGATAACACGGTTTTTCCGCCTTACCCGTGATGATCACGGCGTCAAAACCGGCGAATTTTAATTCCGGTCCCCAGAAACCGCCGGCCTCCGCCTCGCCGTATCCCCCCGTCAAAGGCGACTTGGCCGCCACGGTGAAGCGGACCATCCCCGCAATCGGGGCCCCGGAAATCACGGAGGAGGCAAAGATCAGGATATTGTCCGCCGACAGAGGATCGACTCCCGGCTTGAGCTCTCTCAGCAGGTAGTAGGAGGCCAGCCCCCCGCCTCCCAGGTAGGTGCGGTAAACGATCTCGCCCGGTTCCTCAATCTTCAACGTTCCTGAGGTCAGGTCCACTCTCAGAATTTTTCCGTTATACCCGTATGCCATGCTCCATCCTCCTTTTCTTTTATTGCTTGCCGCTTAAGAGTGGTCAGCTTATCAGCAATGTCAGAATTCTTCAACCATGTATTCGTTGACGACCACGTAAAAAGTCTTGAAAGTCGTGAAAAAGGGGACGGCTTCGTAAAAAGGCCGCAGGCAAGGCGCGCGAATCCTTAGGAATGAGGCGTACTTTGGCGTACGCCGCAGTGACGAAGGATGAAGTGCAACGCAGCATCCGGACTTTTTGCGAAGCCGTCTTCGTTGGTTTCAATATCCGTTCATTAGAGACCGCGTGGGTCATTTTATTGTTTGGAGCGACAGGGGGCTCTGTGATAGTATCGGCGTCGGGTATCGCCTTTGGGTTTGTTTTTTTGTAAGAATCGGTGATGGAACAGGAAAAAATAATGGATCGGGTTTCTGAAACAGAAGGGATGCACTATGAGGGGTATTGTATCAGGCCGCCCAGCGAAGCGGACAGCATCCTCCTGCAGGTGACGCTGGGTTGCTCCCATAACAAGTGCACCTTTTGCGGTTCCTATCAGGACAAGCGCTTCCGGATCAAAGAGGATGCGATCATCCTGAGCGACATCCTCTTTGCCTCCCGGCACATGCAACATGAGGATCGCCTCTTTTTGATGGACGGAGACGCCCTGATCATTCCCCAGAGAAGACTGATGGGAATCCTGGAACGGATCAAGGAGCATCTCCCGCGGGTAAAAAGGGTCGGGGCCTATGCGAACACAAAAGGAATCAGGATGAAATCCCCGGAAGAGCTGAGGCAGCTTCGCGAAAACAACCTCGGCATTCTTTACTACGGGGTGGAGACCGGCGACGATGAGATCAGAAATGAGATCCGGAAGGGCTCCAGCGCCGAGACATGCATCGAAATGGGCCGGCGGGTCAGGGAGGCGGGCATCCAGCTGTCGGCCACGGTTCTTCTGGGCATCGGCGGCCGCGAGCAATCGCTCCGGCATGCCCGGGCGACAGGCAAGGTTCTGAGCGCCATGGATCCGGATTTTGTCGGGGCCTTGACAGTGATGCTCATTCCCGGAACGCCTCTTTATCGGGATTTTGTAGACGGGCGGTTTGAATTGCCCGATGAACAGGGACTGCTCAGGGAACTGAGGGAAATGATCGCTCACACCGATTTGACCAGGGGATATTTTTTCTCGAACCACGCCTCCAATTACCTGCCGGTCAAGGCAAAACTGCCCAGCGGCAAGAAAAAGGCGCTGGACCTGATCGATGCGGCCCTGCGGGGAGAGATCGGTCTAAAGCCGGAGTGGATGCGGGCGCTGTAAACCCACGGGCTCAATCTGAAATTCTCAGATCTGAAACCAGTTTCCGTCCGGCGGCAAAGGCCTGGGGGAGTGCATCGGGGTTTTTCTGTATGTCGCCGCAGGCATCGACACCCCTGAAGAGCAGATCCCCCGAATAGTTCGTGTTGAAGGCATCGAAGAAATACCTGACCGTGAGCACGGCGCCTTCGAACATGCGCTGACCTTTTGTTCCTCCCGCGGAGATAAAAAAGCCCACCCTCTTTTTCTCGGTTTTCAGCGAAGGATCATGGAGCACATATTTCCGTGCCCACAGCGCCTGACAACGATCCACCATCGCCTTCGCCCAGCCGGTAATCCCATAAAAAAAGATGGGCGAGGCAAGAATGACAATATCCGTTTCCAGCAGGCGGGGGTAGATGTCCTGCATGTCATCATCGATCACACAGGACCCGTTATTGAAACAGGCGAGGCACTCCCGGCAGGGGGTGATCGGGAAATCACAAAGATGTATCCCTTCCGCCCGCGCTCCCTCCCCTGCCGCCCCCTTCAGGGCCTCTTCGAGGAGAAGATCGGTGTTTCCGCCTCGTCGTGGGCTGCCGAAAAGTCCCAGTACCTTCAATATATTTCCCATCTTTCCTCCTTGTGCCAAGTGTGCAATAATATTCAATACTGTGAGTCCCCCTAAATCCACCACCTAAAATAGAGTTCAATCGGTATTGCAAAGGGTTATATGCGAATTTCATGCACCCATTGGTGAAGAAAAAGATTCTATAACATCATGATAACAATGAAAGAACAGAAATTAGGTGGTGGATTAAGGTAACACATAATCTCTTGACAATTTTTTCACAACGACCTAAATCAGCGGCGCGGCAACTACCCTTGCCGAAAATCGTGCCACGCTTATTCCGCGTCCGCTGAATTTTCTTGTTGGACGAAGCCGCTACGCGGCGGAAAAAAAATCTCAAACCAGTGTATAACCTCCCATGGTTGCCCAATTCCGGGCACCATTAAAAGGGAGTATACCATGAAACAAGCTGAAATGAATCGATTTAATGAACTTTATCAGAGTCACCTGCGTTTACTCAAACTTCAGGGTAAAAGCCAAAAGACCATTGATGCCTATTCTCGGGCTGTGCGTCGGATCACTGAACATTTTGATTGCTGCCCCGATCAATTGACCCTGGAACAACGAGAAGAATACTTTTCCAAGCTGGTTGAGTCCCATTCCTGGAGTACCGTCAAGATTGACCGTAATGGTCTGCAATTTTTCTGGAAGCATGTGCTTAAACGCGACTGGCAGTGGATAAAGATGATCAAAGTCCCTAAAGTACATTCGCTGCCTGATATTCTCACCGTCTCTGAGGTTGAAAGGTTGATTGGTGCGACACGCAAACTGCGCTACCGGGTCTTTCTGTTGGCAACCTATTCGATGGGCTTGCGCCTCGGAGAGACCCTGGCGTTGCAGGTGGGGGATATCG
Organism: uncultured Syntrophus sp.; assembly: GCA_964540555.1. GTDB lineage: Bacteria > Desulfobacterota > Syntrophia > Syntrophales > UBA5619 > JAKAFS01. The sequence goes on from CAZINF010000088.1 coordinate 13,280, forward strand.
ACGGTCAACGCAAACAGGTACATATCCGACGCGGCAAGGGTCATAAGGATCGTTTCGTACCACTGCCCGACCTGACGTATCAAGCATTTCGCGCTTTGTGGTGCAAACATCGCAACCCCTGCTGGTTATTCCCCAATGCCATCGGTTCGCCTGAACGTATTCGCAGTGCCACCACGCACATGGATCGCGGCGGCGCCCAGGCAGCCATGAAAGCGGTTGTGACCCAGTGCGGGATTAAAAAAAATCTCGATTCACTCCCTACGCCACAGTTTCGCCACCCATCTGCTTGAGCAGGGCCTGAGCCTTCGTCATATTCAGGCGTTACTCGGTCACGCCAGCCCCACCACCACCGCACGCTACGCTCATTTGACTGACATCTCCGAACAAAATTCATTTACCACGATTAACCGCTTGATCAATACCTTGCACGTCGATTTGAGGAGGCTGTGATCATGCAACTCACCTCTGTTCTTGATCAATACCACGATGCCTTACAGGCTAAATACGGTTCGCAGCTTTTGCCCGGTCATCTGCGCGCCATCGACGCGATCAGGCGATGCCGGACACCGGAGGCCGGCGAGCTGTTCGTGCAATGCCTCGACTGCGGTCACTCAACATGGCGACCCCGCTCCTGTGGGCACCGCAGCTGCCCGCAATGTCAGAACCACGAAGCCTCGCTTTGGCTGGATCGG
>CAZINF010000089.1:0-13837 GCA_964540555.1 uncultured Syntrophus sp.
CCTGCAAGGCCCTGCGCGGCCTCGGCTACCAGATCGTCCTGGTCAACTCCAACCCGGCCACCATCATGACCGATCCGGGCATGGCGGACGCCACCTACATCGAGCCGCTGACGGTGGCGGCCCTGACGGACATCATCGAAACGGAGAGGCCCGACGCCCTCCTGCCAAACCTGGGCGGTCAGACCGGCCTGAACCTCTCCTCGCAGCTGGCCAAGGCCGGCGTCCTGGCCAAGTACGGCGTCCGCATCATCGGCGTCGATCTGGACGCCATCGAAAAGGGGGAGGACCGGATCATCTTCAAGGAGACCATGAAACGGCTGGGCATCGACATGCCCAGGAGCGCCCCGGCGTTCAGCGTCACGGAGGCCGAAAAGGTCGCCGCCGACATCGGTTATCCGGTCGTCGTCCGGCCGGCCTACACGATGGGCGGGACGGGCGGCGGTTTTGTCTACAACGTCGAGGAACTCCGCGTCATCGCCGGCCGCGGCCTGTCCGCCAGCTTCGTCGGCCAGATCCTTATCGAGGAATCGGTCCTCGGCTGGGAGGAGTTGGAGTTGGAGGTCGTCCGCGACGCCAAAAACCAGTTGATCACCGTCTGCTTCATCGAAAACGTGGATGCCATGGGAGTCCATACCGGCGACTCCTACTGTGTCGCACCCATGTTGACGATCGACCCGAAGCTCCAGATGCGGCTGCAGGAGTATTCCTACCGCATTGTCGAGGCGATCGGGGTGATCGGCGGGACGAATATCCAATTTGCCCATGACCCGAAGACCGGCCGGGTCGTCATCATCGAGATCAACCCGCGCACCTCGCGTTCCTCGGCCCTCGCCTCAAAAGCGACCGGCTTTCCCATCGCGCTCGTTTCGGCCAAACTCGCCGGCGGCCTGACGCTCGACGAGATCCCCTACTGGCGTGACGGCTCCCTGGAGAAATACACCCCCTCCGGCGACTACGTCGTCGTGAAGTTCTCCCGCTGGGCTTTCGAGAAATTTAAAGGATCGATCGACAAGCTCGGCACGCAGATGCGCGCCGTCGGCGAGGTGATGAGCATCGGCAAAACCTATAAGGAGGCCTTCCAGAAGGCGATCCGCTCGCTTGAAAACGGCCGCCACGGTCTGGGCTTCGCGAAGGACTTCAACAAACGTTCCCTGTCCGAACTGATGACGATGCTCAACGAACCCTCGAGCGAACGACAGTGGATCATGTATGAAGCGATCAGGAAAGGGGCGACGGTGGAGGAGCTCTTCGCCAAGACCTACATCAAACCGTGGTTTATAGAGCAGATGAAAGAGCTTGTCGAATTGGAGGAGCAGATCCTGAAGTTCAAGGGGAAAGACCTGCCCGACGACCTGCTGATTCGGGCAAAGAAGGACGGTTTCGCCGACAAATACCTCAGCCGGCTCCTCGGGATCCCCGAGGCGAAGATCCGCGAGCAGCGCAAGCGGATCGGCTGCGTCGAGGCCTGGGACGCCCTGCCGGTCAGCGGTGTAGAGAACGCGGCGTATTACTATTCCACTTACAACCGGCCCGATAATGTGCCATCCAGCTCCCGGAAGAAGGTCATGGTCCTTGGCGGCGGCCCGAACCGGATCGGCCAGGGGATCGAATTCGACTACTGCTGCGTCCATGCCGCCTTCGCCCTGCGTGAAGCGGGTTACGAAACGATCATGGTCAACTGCAATCCGGAGACCGTCTCGACCGATTACGACACCTCCGACAAGCTCTACTTCGAACCGCTCACCGTCGAAGACGTCCTGGCGATTTACGAGAAGGAGAAACCCGAAGGGGTGGTCGTCCAGTTCGGCGGTCAGACGCCGCTGAACATCGCGGGGGAACTCGCCGCCGCCGGTGTCAAGATCCTCGGCACCTCGCCCGACACCATCGATCTGGCCGAAGACCGGGACCGCTTCCGAAAGATGATGGACAAGATGGGCATCGCCATGCCCGAATCCGGGATGGCCTCAAGTTTCGAGGATGCCCGGAAGATCGCCGCACGCATCGGCTATCCGGTGATGGTCAGGCCGTCGTTTGTCTTGGGCGGCCGCGGCATGGAGGTCGTGCACGACGATGAAATGCTCAAGCAATACGTCACGGCCGCCGTGGACCTGGCGCCGGAGCGGCCCATCCTGATCGACCGCTTCTTGGCCAATGCCGTCGAGGCCGAGGCCGACGCGCTGGCCGACGGCGTCGACGCCTTTGTGCCGGCCGTCATGGAGCACATCGAGCTGGCCGGCATCCACTCCGGCGACTCGGCCTGCGCCATTCCGCCGGTCACCCTCAGCGAGCAGCACATCAAGACCATCGAGGAATACACCCTGCGCATCAGCCGCGAACTACGCGTCTGCGGCGTGATGAACATCCAGTACGCCATCTGCAAGGACAAGGTGTACGTGCTGGAGGCCAATCCCCGCGCCTCGCGCACTGTGCCGCTGGTATCGAAGGTGTGCAACGTTTCAATGGCCGGCATCGCCACGCGGCTGATGTTAGGGGCGAAGCTCGCCGACATGAACCTCCGGCATAAAACCATTCCGTACGTCGGCGTGAAGGAGGTCGTTCTGCCGTTCAACATGTTCCCGGAGGTGGATCCCGTCCTCGGACCGGAAATGCGCTCCACCGGCGAGGTGCTGGGCATGGCCCCGACGTTCGGTTTGGCATATTTCAAGTCCCAGGAGGCGGCGCTATCGCCGCTGCCCCTGGAAGGCACGGTCTTCATTTCCGTGACCGACAGCGACAAGCCGTCCGTCCTCGAAACGGCCCGCAGATTCCAGGAGCTTGGTTTCCGCATCAAGGCCACCGGCGGCACTTGCGCCTTTCTCCAGAAGAACGGCGTCAAGGCGGAATTGAGCTATAAGGTGCATGAGCCCCAGCGACCCAATGTCGTCGATGAGATCAAAAGCAAGGAGATCCATCTGATCATCAATACGCCGATCGGCAAGATGAGCGCCACGGACGACTCCTATATCCGCCAGGCGGCCATCAAGTACAGGATCCCCTACGTCACCACGACCGCCGCCGCACGCGCCTCCGTCATGGGCATTGCCGAGTACCGGTCGGGTAAAGTCGTCGTCAAATCGCTCCAGGAGTATCATCTGGAGATGCAAGAATAAGCCATGCACGTCGACGACATCCATCGAGAGTTGAACGAGACCGGGCCTCCGAACGCAGCGGGACAAATCGCCAGGGCCGCGGCCCTGCTCCGTGCCGGCGGGGTGGTTGCCTTTCCGACCGAAACCGTCTACGGGCTGGGCGCCGATGCGGCCAACGACGAGGCGCTGCGGAGGATCTTTTCGATAAAAGGGCGTCCGGCGGATCATCCTCTGATCGTCCATCTGGCCGCCTCCGTTCAAATGCAGGACTGGGCCCGCGACATCCCGAAAGCGGCGTACGCCCTGGCGGAGCGGTTCTGGCCGGGGCCGCTGACCCTGATCCTCCGGCGGCGATCTCGGGTCTCGACTCTGGTGACCGGCGGCCAGGAGACGATCGGCTTGCGGGTCCCGGCGCATCCCGTGGCCCTCGAGCTGCTCAGCGCCTTCGGCAGCGGGGTGGCCGCGCCGTCGGCGAACCGCTTCGGTCGCGTCAGCCCGACCCGCGCCGAGCATGTCCGCCAGGAACTGGGCGACGGGCCAGACCTGATTCTCGAAGGCGGCGCCTGCAGGGTGGGGGTCGAGTCCACCATCGTCACCCTGACCGACGGCAACCCTGTTATACTTCGTCCAGGCTGGATTTCACAGGATGCGCTCGAACGGGCGATGGGGCAAAAGGTCGGGCTGCCGGGCGCCTCCCGGACGGTCCGGGCCCCGGGCATGCTGGCCTCCCATTACGCGCCGGCAACGCCGCTGCGGCTCGTCTCTCCGGCGCAGCTCCCCGCCGCCGCCGCAAACCTCTCGGCGAAGGGCAAGCGGGTAGCCGTGATGGCATTGTCCGGGTACAGGTCCGCGACGGGTCAAACCGTCGCCATGCCGCCCGAGCCGTCGGCATACGGGTGCGACCTGTACGCGGTGATCCGGATGCTCGACAGCGGACGACACGATGCCATTCTGGTGGAGACGCCACCGCAGACCGGGGCATGGCTGGCGGTCAATGATCGGCTGCAACGGGCGAGCGGCGTCATCAATGGAGACCCGCCGGAAAATTAGGGACAGCTCCCGATTTTTCCCTGAAAGAAATCGGGAGCTGTCCCCATTTTCCGTTTTCCGTTGCGGGTCCCCATTTATGACGCCGTCCGGTTATCCCGCGGGTGAAAACGTAGAATGAGAAACCTTAGAAAGGAGAAAAGAAGATGAACCACCCTCAAGCCCTTATCGTACTGGGAAGCGACTCGGACATTCCGGTCATGGAGGAAACCGTCAAAGTTCTGAAGGATTTTGGGGTTCCCTACGAGATGCGGATTTCGTCGGCGCACCGTTCCCCCAAAAAGACCTCGACGCTGGTTTCCGGTGCGGCCGGACGGGGGATCAAGGTCATCATCGCCGCCGCCGGCGTGGCGGCCCACCTGGCGGGGGTCATCGCCGCCGAAACGATTCTGCCGGTCGTCGCCGTGCCGATGCAGGGCGGAGCGCTCAACGGCCTCGACGCCCTCTACTCGATGGTGCAGATGCCGGGCGGCATTCCGGTAGCCACCATGGCGATCGGCAAGGCCGGCGCAAAGAATGCCGGTCTCTTCGCGGTGCAGGTTCTGGCGCTCGCCGATCCGGCGTTGTCCGATAAGCTCCGGACTTACAAGGAACGGCTGGCGAGCGAGGTGGAAGAGAAGGATCAGGCGCTCCAGCGCTCCCTGGAGGCAAGAGGAACGGCCTGAGTTTTCAGACAAGGTATTCTGCGCAGGGTTACAAAGGATTCAGGCGGCGGTTCAACGCACGACGGGCGATGCGCGTGATGACCACAGTGACTGCCACCGTGGCAATCAGGCCGACCACATAAAGCGCCCATTCGGCGGGCGGGCGGGAGCGTACGCCTTCCGTCGCCCCCAGTTCCGCCAGAGAGCCGGCCAGCGAACCGAGATACACATACATCGCGCTGCCGGGAATCATGCCGATCCACGAAGCCAGTATATAGTCGCGGAGGGATACGCGTGTCAGTCCGAACGCGTAGTTGAGCAGATTGAAGGGGAAGACCGGCGAAAGCCGGGTGAGGCCGACGATCTTCCAGCCTTCGGAAGCGACAGCCTCATCCATCGCACTAAACGTGGCATTCCCCGCAACCCTGCGAGCCACCATCTCCCGCGCCAGGTAACGCCCGACCAGAAAGGCCGCCGTTGCACCGATAGTGGAGGAGAGCGAGACGAGCAGCAAACCATTGACAACCCCGAAGACCGCGCCTGCCCCCATCGTCAGGATCAATCCGGGCAGCATGAACACGCAGGCCCCGACATAGAGCCCGAAGAAGACGAGAGGCCCGATGGGACCGGCATCCTCGATCCACGCCAGGGCTTCACGAAACCCCTGCTGCAGATTGAAATACTTCGCCGCCAGGACAAGCCCGATGACGATCGCGGCCAGGAGAGCTACCTTCACGATGGTATCGATACGGCCCCCGGGAGCGGGAGCGCCCTTTACTGGAACCATTTCCTCACCTTCCGTTCAAAATCTAATTCCCGGTTGCCGACAGCCCATCCTGGGCTGAAATATGTCCCCCTCAGGTAAAACCCACCCCTGCCGTGCAGGCGTAACAGTGGTCGCCGGTCGCAACCGCAGCGCCCTCTTCGGGAAATCCCGCCATGGATGAGACATGGACCTTCGCGAGACCATGAGGAAGCCCTGCGGCGATGTTGAAGTCACAGTCATAGAGGGTGCCGTCCCAGGACACGGAGATCAGGGAACGGCACATGAGCCCTTCAACGGTGGCCGGATTGAACCGTCTGAAAAGGGTTTTGAAGTAAGGTTCAAGATTTCCGGACTCTTTGAGCCAGGTCCGGTAACGGCCGAGCGGAGCGTTGGCGAAGTTGTAGAGGTTATTGAAAACGACGCCGTGCCGCCCCAGATGCTGCTTGAATTTCTTCTCCGCCTGGCCTTGATTGCCCGGCAGAAACGCGCCGGCAGGGTTGACCACCAGATCCACCGTCAATCCGCTTCCCGGACAGCCATACCCCAGTTGATTGAGGTCCCGCAGGACCTCAAGGCTTTTTTCCCAAAACTCCCTGCCGCGCAGGGCATCGGCCTGAGCGGGGTTGGTCGAGGGAAATGACGCCACCAGTGCAACCCCCATTTCACGACAGGATTCCATGAGGCCGACCGCCGCCTCCTCTCTCAACGCCACGAAGTTCGTACGAAGGATCAGTTTCCGGGTCAGCGGGGCAAGGCGGGCGAGAAAGGTTCGGATGCCGGGCGCCAGTTCCGGCGAGCCGCCGGTGATGTCGATGGTCTCGAAACGGACCCGGGAGGCATATTCGATGACATTGTTCATGGTCTCGATGCCCATCACCTCCCGGCGCCCCGGTCCGGCATCGAGGTGGCAGTGCCGGCAGAGCAGGTCGCAGAGGTATCCCACGTTGACCTGAAGGGTGTGGGTTTTCCCGCGGACGAGGTTCAGCCCGTACCGGGCCAGGTTCCTGTCAAAAGGCTCGATAAGTTCCTCCGTTTCCGGCGAGACCTGTTGGAGCGTGGCGGGCGGCATCAAGCTCACAACGAAATCCTTTCCGCGATTTTCCGCTGTCACGTGCTATCATAAATAATTTGACATTATGATATACACTGTTTCCCGGTATGGCAATATGTTTCACGATACTAAAGATCATCCAACAATGTCCGTTGAGGAGGAATGATGGCACGCTTTGAATATGATCTGGGGATAATCGGGGGAGGAGCGGCGGGTTTGACGGCGGCGGCAGGAGGTGCGCAATTCGGGGCAAAAACGATTCTCATCGAGAAATCTTCGAAGCTTGGAGGAGATTGCCTTCATTACGGCTGCGTTCCTTCGAAAACGCTGATCCGCACAGCGGCCGTATGGAATCTCGCCGGACGGTCGAACGCCTTCGGCCTCCCCGCTTTAACCCTGCCTCCCGTAGACTTGGGCGCCGTCATGGATCGCGTACAGGAGGTCATTGAAAAAATCCAGCGCCACGACTCCCCGGAGCGGTTTTGCGGTCTCGGGGCCGAGGTCCGCTTCGGCAGCCCCGCCTTCGCCGATGACCACGTCGTGGAATTGGACGGGAAAAGGATTGCCGCGAAAAACTGGATCATCGCGACCGGATCCAGTCCCGTCGTGCCCCCCATCGAGGATCTTGCGTCCGTCCCCTACTGGACCAATGAAACGGTTTTCTCGCAGAGAACCCTGCCCGGCCGCCTGATCGTGCTCGGCGGCGGGCCGATCGGGTTGGAAATCGCCCAAGCCTTTGCTCGTCTCGGATCAAAGGTGACTATCATTGAATTTATGGATCAGATTCTGGGGCCGGAAGATGCCGACATGGCGGGAATACTGAAGGCCCGCTTCGAGGCGGAGGGGGTGACCATCCTCACGGGGACCAAGGCTATCAAAGTGGAATCGAAAGGCCCCGCGATCCTGCTGACGGTCGGCCCCGCGGCCAAGGAGGGTCAGCCCACGATCATTGAAGGGGATGCCCTTTTTCTCTCCACGGGCCGAAAACCCAATATCGGAGACTTGGCCCTCGATAAGGCCGGGGTTGCTTTTACCCCGCGCGGCATTCCCGCCAATAATCGCCTCAAGACGAACATTTCTCATATCTACGCCTGCGGCGACGTGAACGGTCAATTCCCCCTCACCCACGTCGCGGGCTACGAGGCGGGCATCGCCCTGACCAACGCGATCCTCCATCTCCCCCGGAAAGTGGACTACGGCAAAATCGGCTGGTGCACCTATACGGACCCGGAGGTGGCCAGCATCGGTTTCAATGAAAAACGCGCCCACAAGGAAGGGCTGGAATATCGGATCATCGCGGAGCCATTTAAAGACAACGACCGCGCCCAGGCGGAAGGGGAGCCTTTGGGCAAGATCAAGATCCTCTTGGATAAGAACGACAAACTCCTGGGCTGCCAGATGATGGGCGCCCACGCGGGCGAGCTCATCCATGAATGGATCATCGCCCTGTCGAGCGGGATGAAGCTCTCCGCCATGGCCGGCGCCGTCCACGTCTATCCGACCCTGTCGGAGATTTCCAAGCGCGCCGCGGGGCGTGTCTTTGCGGACAAGTTGTTCGGCAACCGGACGAAAAGCATCCTCAAATTCTTGTTCAACCTGAAGGGAAGGGCCTGTAACCCTTGACCGGCATACTTTGTGCGCGGGGAAGTATCGAAAACACGGAGCGCCCTTCGGCAAAGGCCATTTCTATGACCTCGGCGTGACCGGCCTGGCCGGCATCAGAACCGTGGCCAGCGAGGTCACCACCAGGACAAGCGCCGCATAGTCCTGCCAACGGGGTGTCTCGCCCAGCAACAGCATCCCGCTGAATACGCCGACCGCCGGGATCATCATGACCGAGAGGCTGGAGACGCCGACCGGCGCTATGAGAGCGATCTTCATCCACGCCCAGTAGCAGAAAATGAATACCACGAACAGATTGTAGAATACCCCGAGCATCGGCCACAGAGACAGAGCGAACGGATTAAAAGTTCCGCTCTCGAAGGTCATCGCAAAGAGGACGATGGGAGGGGCGCTGATCAGCAACTGCCATGCGGTGAAGGTTGAAGCGGGTAGAGAGACGGGCCAGCGCTTTATCATGACGGTGCCTATGGCCCAGCTGACCGCAGCACCGACCATGAGTATCGCGCCGAGCGGTGAGCGCCCCACCGCCTGAATCTCCTCCCCGAGAAGAAGCAGCAAACCGGCGCCCCCCAGCACACAGCCGAGTGCCCGGCGCTTCGTAAAGGGTTCCTTCAGAAGCCAGGTTGCGATGATCACACTCCACACCGGCATGGTATAGCCGAGGATGGCCGCCCGACCCGACGCCATCAGCTGGATGCCATAGACGGCGAATATGTTCCAGGCCATCGTGTTGACAAGAGCAATGACGATCGTCTGCGGCCACTGCCCCTTCGGAACCCGTATCGGCAGGCCGCTCATACGGGCAATGGTGAAAAGCCCGGCTGCTCCGAAGAACAGGCACAGGCTCCGGAAGTGCATCGGAGCCATCTCGACCACCACTGCCTTCATGATCGGCCAATTGATCCCCCAGCCCAGCGTAAGGCCTGCAAGCAGCCAAACAAGGTGCGGTGGGAATGTCTGCAGCGGTGTCTCTTTGTTCATTCACTCCTCTTGTTGTGTTAGGATAGGATTTGATTTTCAGACCATGAGATGCTGTTTCCCACTTAAAGCGCAAGCGGTTTAAAAAGATCCGGGTGAACGATCCGCGCGTCAGGAGCCTCCTCGGCAATCCTATCCAGAAAAAGTTTTTCCGATCTCCACGGCAGGGAAGGCGCCTGGAAATCTTTAGACAGCGGGGCCGAAAAATCATCGAAATGGAAGGGAACCACGATGTTCGGCTTGACCCGTGAAAGAATGCGGTTGTGGTAGTTCGGGATGCTTTTCCATCCCGGAAGGCAGAGGAATAGGACATCGCAGGTCTCTCCTTCCAATTCCCCATCGATCAAGTTGGCCGTTCCGATTTGCAGAAAAGATTTCCCACCGACTTCCAGCCGGGGGATGAACACACGGCCGTGTCGGTATTTCGAAGCCTTCAAAGGGGGCCTTTGCCCCGGTTTGATCTCGCCGGCATAAGGTGCGCGGCCAAAAAACACCAAGCCATGAATAGACGGGATCATCGTCACAGACGCCCCGCCGGGCAGATCGTAACGCGTCCGCTCCCTGCAGACGGCGACCTTTCCAGGCATCCCGTGGAGAGACATCAGTGTTTCGAGGCTCTCGCTTCCGACCAGCGTTACAGGAAATCGACTCAGGATTTCGGGAATATCCAGGGCATGATCAAAGTGCGTATGGCCGACGACAACGGCCTGAAGTTTACCGGGCAGGGTCTCCAGGTATCGGGAAATCTTCTCACGATCCGCTTGGGGGCGACCGAAGAACACGGTCGCCTTGCCGACCCGGGAAAGGTAGGGATCGATCAGCCAGGTCTTTCCTTCATACGTAAATTCAAGGCCGGCGGCGCCGGTCCAGCGAACGGATACCATAATCTCATCACAGTTGTGGTTTATGCAATGTGTGGCGCTTTACTATCATGATTTAACATTCGCCTGATTAAACCCCTGAAATATTCGCGAGCGCTCTTCGGACCCGCTCAATCACGGTTGCCATGGTCGGGCCTGCCTGCGCATTCACAACATAATCTGCGATTGAATCGCACGGTGTCTCATCCCGGTTGATGATCACGAGCTTTGCGCCGTTCTGTTTCGCGATTACCGGCATTTGGGCAGCGGGTTGGACCACAAGGGTCCGCTCATGCTGCACTCCTCAAGGATCTCTCTGAATCCTCGGATTGAACGATTCTACAGGACCTTCGCATATGTTCTATGATGACATCAAAATGTAGTCCAGAACCTCATTGAGATTTTGAAAAAGCCTGAACCCGTTGCTGGTATAAGCCCTGTTCCAGGGGAATAGCAGCCCGGCCCCCAGCGCTCCGCTTTCTATTGCTTTTTCAAGCGTCAGCGGCGAATCGTCCACGACGATGTCAGCCTTTGGAAAGAGAACGGTCTTGTCCAGAGAGAGGTGAAGTTCATCGTAGGGGAGCCCATGCCTCGCAAGCCATCGTTCGGTCGGCTGAATCGTTTCCGGCGTACGGTGGCTGGCAATGATGATATGAAAACCATGTTCTCTGAGTGATGACAGGAAACCCTGTGATTCGGGGTAGGGTTGGTATTGGTCGCTGTCCTGATTATGGTGAATCGTGTTGATCGCCGCGATAAAATCCTCTGCCGAACAGTATCCCTCCCAAATGTCGTAGGTGCACCACTGATCGGGCGTTGGGAAACTCCTGTTGATTTTCTTCAACTCCAGATAGAAAGCGTCGCTGAATTGCCACAGGGTGTTGTCTATATCAATTATCGCTATCTTATTCAAAGTTGTTTATTCTCCGTATATGCGGACTACTATATTTAACACAAAATATTGTCAGCCGTCAAGATTTTCAGCTTTTCATTGCGTATTCAACAATCTGACAAACAATCTGAAAACTGTTGACAATATGCACATAAAAGGCAAAAATGAATCAAAAGGAGGGGCATATGAAAAAGTTACATTATGCGTGGGTTATTGCATTTACAGGAGCACTTGTTACAATCCTCGCCCATGGCTTCGGGAGAATGTCATATTCTGTAATATTGCCATCGATGAAGGATGGTCTGGCGCTGAGCTATACGCAGTTAGGCTCTATCGCAACGGGTAATTTCATAGGGTATCTCTGCCTCGCCATCATCGGAGGTTTTTTTGCAGCCCGTTTCGGGATAAGAAGAGTTGTCTTCATATCTCTTCTTCTAATAGGTGTGACCCTTTTTCTCACAGGGTTTACAAATTCTTTCATTTACGCATTCTTTATGAGGCTCATCACAGGAACAGCAAATGGAGCGAGTTATGTCCCCATTATGGCTCTCCCTGCTGCCTGGTTTGTTATGAAAAAAAGAGGCCTTGCAACGGGCATCGTTTCTGGTGGCATTGGAACCGGGCTCTTTTTTTCCGGGATCGTGCTCCCGCCTATTATTTCGGCCTTCGGAAAGGACGGATGGAGATATGCATGGTTCTTGCTGGGCATTACTGTCTTTTTTCTTGCATTCGTCTGTTATGCGCTTTTAAGAAATAACCCGGAAGAAAAAGGTTTATCTGTCTATGGTGGAGAAGAGGGACAAAAAGGCGGACCAAAGGTTACCTTGTTTTCTGCATTCAAAGATGTGGTGGTGGAACCGGAGATATGGAAGCTTGGTTGTGTGTATTTCATGTACGGGTTTTCTTATGTCATTTACCTCACATTTTTTGTTGCATACCTTACGAAAGAAATGGGCGTTGCTCCTGTTGCCGCAGGAAGGATATTTGCCGTGCTCGGCGTTCTCAGCATTTTTTGCGGTGTTATTTATGGCTGGATATCAGATGTCCTCGGCAGAAGATACGGCTCCATGATCGCATATCTCACCCTCGCGCTCTCATACATCATCTTGGCCTACTGGAAGGATTACACCGGTTTTTATGTGTCTGCAGTCGTGTTCGGTATTGCTGCTTTCTCAATACCCACAATTATGGCAGCAGCCTCTGGCGATGCTGTAGGCGGCAGGCTGGCGCCGGCAGGCCTCGGCTTTATCACACTCTTTTTTGGCATTGGCCAGGCGTTGGGACCTGCAATCGGTGGATACATAAAGGATGCGACGGGTACTTTCACCAATGCCTTTATCCTGTCTGCGATTGTCTCCTTCGCAGGCGCACTGGGCTCTCTGATTTTGAGGAAAAGGACATAGCCTTTCTCAATTTCTGGGCAGGCACAAGCTTGTGCCCGTCATTTATCACCTTTTTGTCTTTTACAGGGGATCCATTTTAACAGGGGGGCATTTTCGGACCTATTTGACAATATGATATGGGGCCTTTTTAAAAGAGGACTTCAGAATGTAGTCCAGCACTTCACGCCAAGGAGTTGCGCTGCAGGGCCTCTTCGAGGATTCTTCGCACCATATCCGCATAGGACAAACCGAATTTCTCGCAGGCGACCGGAAAGCCGCTCCCCATGGTGAGGCATGGATTGGCGTTGATTTCCAGGACAAAAGCCTGCCCGTTCGTATCCACCCGGAAATCGACCCGGGCATACCCGCGCAGGTGGAACAGGTTCCAGCATTGTATGGCAATCTGCTGCAGTCTTTTCACCAAGTCCTGGTCGGCAAGCGGCAGATCGAAGGTACGCTGGGTATTCTCGTATTCCGGGGTGCCCTCCACCCATTTGGCGTTGTAATCCATGATTCTTGGCATACCATCCGGATAGTTAAAGTTCATCTCGGCCGGAGGCATGACATCGACGCCACCTGGACAGCCGAGGAGCGAAAGATTAAATTCCCGCCCTTCGATATAGCGTTCGGCAAAACAGGCCTTGCCGACCAAGCGTTGCCTGTCTCGGATCCGTTGCGTCAGTTCTTCCCGGCCTTGCACCTCTACTATGGCCGTGGCGTCCAGACCAACCGAGGCCTCTTCGCTGACCGGCTTGATGATATAGCGCCCCGGAAGCGTCGGCGAACTCAGGGAGTGGTTCTCCAGGGCAAGCCATTCGGCCGTCGGCACATTGGTCAGGGACAGCCACTTTTTGGCCAGGACCTTGTGGGTGGTAAAGAACATCGCATCCGTGGACGCGCCGGTATAGGGCATACGCAGGTGATCATACAAGGCTGGGGCAAGATGCAGCAGCTGGCTGTCGCCTTCCACGGCCTCGACCAGGTTGAAAATACAGTGGGGCTTAAGGCTCAAGAGTGTCTGCTTCACCCCCGCAAGATCGGGGCTGAATGGCAGAATTACTGGTTCAAAGTCCAAGAGGGGTAGGGTCTCGGCAATCTCGCTCACCTGATCAAGGACATCGCGTTCGTCGATGTTGGCATTTTCCTGTACCGGGTTATGGATGATGGCGATGGTCTTGGGACTTGCCATGTCATCTTACCTCCGCAGTATTCCCATCCTTTTCGGCGTTGGATCCCTGATATCATCGATGAGCTGCCAATACGGCATCAAATGCGTTCTTGCATACCATCTCCATCACGGCTGAGGTCGGTTGTCAATAGTGGACACCAAATATTTTATGCTGCCAGTTTTTTTTCATAGAACCATCGTTCAAAAGCGGCGGGAGACAGAAAACCGAGTCTGGCCTGTTTCCTTTGCCGGTTATAGAAAACTTCGATGTACTCTGTAATGTCCTGTATTGCCTCTTTCCTGGTTGCATAACGACAATGGTGGATCTGTTCATTTT
>CAZINF010000090.1:0-13552 GCA_964540555.1 uncultured Syntrophus sp.
GGTAAAGCGTCCCGCCGAAAGCCACATTGATTGCCTGCATCCCCCCGCAGATCCCCAGGACAGGCAAATCATTCCTGAACGCCCAGCGGACCAGCTCCAGTTCGAATCCGCTGCGCCGCGGGTTGAGCTTTCCCAAGCCGGGTAAAGGCGCTTCTCCATAGTGGTGCGGTTCAATATCAAAATCCCCGCCGGTAATGACGAAGCCGCTTAATTTCCCCACAACATCCCTAACGTGTAAACCGGCCAAAGGCGCCAGAAGAACGGGCATTCCTCCCGCGTCAAGGACCGCGGCCGCGTATTCCTCCCTCAGCCAGAATTTGCTCGGATCGGCTGAGTCATAATCACAGGTGATTCCTATCAGTGGACGCATCGGTCTAATTTCCTTTCGCGAGCACACGACCTTTTCCGAGACCGGTATGGCTGCCGTTCTCCAAGGTAATCGCGCCGTTTACAATAACGCAATCAATCCCCTCCGGGTAGCTGGCGGGGTTTTGATAGGTGGCGGTGTCGGTTATCTTCCGGGGATCAAAAATGACGATGTCGGCCTTGAAGCCCTGGTGGATGAGTCCCCGATCCTTGAACCCAAGTTTTTGCGCCGCTTCCATCGATTACCGTGGCGTCTTTAATGATTAAATCCATTGCCGTACCTTGTCTTTTTTATGACTGCATTTTGTTCCTTTTTGACGGTTTGTCAAGCCGTCTGTGTAAAATTGTGGTAACGATTCAGTCTCGAGAGGGGGGGGTATTGTAGAAAATTGTGTCGAAATTCCGTTGACACACAGGATCATTCTCCCTATACTTCCAGTGTAAAAGAGGACTTCGAACAGGCGTTGACCGCGATCTAGGCAGCTTCCAGCCTCGGATGAACCATGCGAACTGGGACGGAAGAGGGGCAGAATAGGGCCTGGGAGGCCACCGGGTCCGCAAACGAAATCGAGTGCAGGCGATCTCGGGCGTCAGCGAGGCCTCGAAACGAGGTCATGGGGAATATGATTCATAGCCGCTTATTGAGTATATTATCGATACTCCTGGTTTTGCTGTCTGCAAATGCCATTGCTTCCGGTCAGGTCGGCGGCAATAACTCCTCGATGATCAAAAACAACATCAATGGCATTCAGAGAACCAAGATCCTCATCGCCTACCAGAGCAAGTATGGAAGCACAAAACAATATGCTGAATGGATTCAGAAGGAATGTAATGGCGATCTGGTCAATATTGAATATGGAGACCGCCTCGATCTTGCAGGATATGACATCATCATCATCGGCGGTTCCGTGAGGGTTGGGAAGATCGTCATCGCTCCGTTCATTGAAGATCACTGGAGCGTCATGAAGGGGGGAAAGGTCATTTTATTCACCACCTCAGGAACACCGCCCCGGCATCCGAAGATTCGAAGTATTTACGAAAAAAGCCTGCCCGAGGAGATTCGGAAAGAGATAAAATATTTTCCGTTGCACGGGAGAATATCCAGAGAGAATCTGACGCTCTGGGATCAATTTCTCATTGCCATCGGTAAGATCATGGAGCCGGATGAATCCCTGAAAAAGGATATGGGGAAAGACTTCGACGGCGTTCGGCGGGAAAACCTGACGCCGCTCTTTGAATATCTGGAAGAGGTCAAGACCACCCTCAGCGGTAAAAAGTGACCGATTAGGGGCGAGCAGGACTGATTTATCTGAATTCTACCCGGAAATAGCCTGCCAGTGGTGAAACGGCCTGAAACCGGTGCAGCGATGCACAAAATCCCCATGCGAAAACATTCCGGGAACTTTTTCCGTCATCCTCCCGTCTAAGGTTATAACAGACAACCTGAAAGGAGGAACGGATCATGAAAACCATCGCAATCGTCATTCTGGCAATCGTTTTATGCACAACAGGCGCATGGGCGGGGGGCGTCGGGGAGACCGTGGAGGTGCGGATCGTGACCGATGACGGCCGGACGTTGCCGACCTATCCCGTGAAACTGAGCCATGGGGTGCGCAAGGTGTACGCCGAAGCGGTCAAGGGGGACCACTACCGCATAGCGGTGAAGAACCGCCTCAGCCGGAGGGTCGGGCTGGTCATCGCAGTCGATGGCCGCAACATCGTCAGCGGCGCGAAATCCTGGCTGAAGAACAACGAACGCATGTACATCCTCGAACCATACGGTTCGGGAGAATTCGCGGGTTGGCGGACGGCTCAGGATCGCATCAACCGCTTCTACTTCACCGACGTACCCGACTCTTACGCCGCGGCGTTCGGCGACGAGAGCGCCATGGGGGTGATCACCGTGGCGATCTATCCCGAGGTACAGCGCTGCGAGACCCAGATGCCTCTATCCCGGACAATGCCTTCCGGTCCGCACGGTTATGAAGGCAAAGCGGCAGGTTCGGCCGACAAGGCGCAAAAAGCTCCTGCCGCCCGGGAAGACTCCGGCAAGCGGCTACAGGAAAGAGACGCCCGGTCGGAACATGCGCTGGAGAGCGCCGGCACAGGCTATGGCCGGGACGAGCACTCTCCTTCAAGGATTGTGGCCTTCGAGCCGGAGAAACGGGCGGTGGAGACCATCACCTTCAAGTACGAGTGGCGTTCGACTCTCTGTAAACTGGGGGTGGTAGCATGCACCATACCGCCCCACCGACCACCCAACCGCTTCTGGGACGATGGCGGCTACGCCCCTCCGCCCCCGCTGAGCCGTAGGCCGTGACAGGCCGCGGGGTGGAAGCCATGGGTTTCCCATCGTTGCGCGGAGCAAAGCAACATGTTAGTATTACAGTGTCATGTTGATTTACATGATGACCACGCTCCGCACACGATGACGGGAGGTACCCTTGCCGGACAACCCCGAGCCAGTGGATGCGCAGAACCGGACCATCGCGGATGATGACGCCGGTTTTGTCGCACGCTGCCGGCGAGGCGATACCGAGGCATTCTCGGTCCTGGTCAGGAGGCACCAGAAAAAGATGCTCAACATCGCCTACAGGATGATCGGCGACTACGACGAATCCTGCGACGTCGTCCAGGAGGCCTTCCTCTCCGCCTACCGGGCCATCGGAAAATTCCGGGGGGATGCCCGGTTCTCCACCTGGCTCTGCGGCATCGTCCTGAATCATTCGAGAACCCATATGACGCAGAAGGCCGCCCGTTCCCGCCGTGAAGCAGTGTCGCTCGATGATCCCGTAATATCGGAAGACGGAGGCATCCTGAACGAGCCCCGCTGCCGGGAGGGGTCGATCGTCGAGCAGATCGAGAAGCGGGAGCTGGAGGCGAAGGTCCAGGAGTGCATCGGCTTCCTCGACGGCGAAGCGAGGGAAGTCGTGGTCCTACGGGACATCCAGGGTTTTTCTTACGAAGAGATCGGTGTCATGCTGAAACTGCCAGAAGGAACCGTCAAATCGCGGCTTTTCCGGGCCAGAAACACTTTGAAAGACGCACTGGTCGGAGTACTCGGTGATCTGATATGAGATGCAGCGATATCGAAAATCGGCTTCCGGCCTACATGGAGGACCTCCTCTCCACCGAAGAGAGAAAAATCATCACGGGGCACCTCGCCTCCTGTCCCCGCTGCAGCCGGGCCTTTGCGGACCTTAAGAAAGCGCAGCAGCTCGTGCGGGACCTCAAAGAGGTGGAACCGCCGCCTTTCTTCGAGCAGCGAATCATGTCCCGGGTCAGAGAAGAGGCCGGGCGGAAACGGGGAATCCTCCGGAGGCTCTTCTATCCGCTGCATATCAAGGTCCCCATTCAGGCCCTGGCCACGCTCCTGGTCGCCGTCATCGCCATCCATGTCTACCAGGCGGGTGAGCCGGAAATGAAATCGATCGCGCCGCTTCCCATACACCTGACCGAACCTGGAAAGGGCCGGGTCGCGGATGAACCCCCCAATGCCTTTATGTCTCCCTCCGCCCCCACACCGGCCAAGCGGGTGCCTGCCGGGGGGGGGGACCTTCCCGAAAAAAGCCAGCAGCGGTTTGCCGCCCCCCCGCCCGAAAACGGCAGGAAAGAGGAAAAGAGAGCCGATTCACGGGCGCCGATGCGGGAAGAGCGTGCACCCGCCGCAAAACCCGCGGACCCGCTCATGGCGGTGCGAGAGCTGGAGGAAAAGAGCGCCGATTTACGGGCGCCGATACGGGAAGCGCGTCCATCGGCCGCGAAACCCGCGGCCCCGGTGATGGCGGTGAGAGAAAAGGAGGTCCGGCCGGTCGTCGCGGATGCGTCGGACAGTCAGCAAGGCAAGGCCGAAAAGCCGGATGCCGACAAGGCGTTTCAGACTCTCCTGCCGGAACAGAAACGGAGAGAGAAAATGAACGATAGCGGGGCCGCAGCCAGAGAAAGCACAACAATGACGTCCGCGCCTTCACCGTCACGGATGGCGGGTACGGCAACCATCAAAAAGCGATCGGTCATTGACCTGACGATTCAGGTCAGAGACACAGACGTCGCTATCCGGGAGATCGAAGCGCGCCTCGGTCAAGTCAACGCCCGGATCATCGAAAGGCAGCTCCGCAAGGGAAGTGAATTTCTGAAGGCTGAAATCGCAGCGCCAAACGTCGCCTCGTTACTGGATCTGCTCGGAGCGATCGGCAGGGTTAACCTTGAAACGAGCCCCCTTGCCGTCCAGGATGGGCAAGCGACCGTCAACATAAAAATCGTCAGTCATCCGTGAACGGAGTGATTCAGGAAGGCAGACAGGCCCTATGCAGCCGAAACGCGCGCTCATCATGCACCCTCATGACAACGTGGCCACCGCCAACCCCAAAACCTATGCGACAGCCGAGGACATCATGTAAGTGATTGAAGTAAGGAGGAAACCGATGCAGATAAAAAACCTAAAAATCAGACCAATCGTTCCCATTGTCCTTTTGATCATGGCGACCTTCTTTTTCCAGCCAAGCCCTGCCGGAGGGGCATCGGTTGTGCGTACCGACAAGGGTATCTATAATCAGGGTGAAATGATCGGGGTAAATTTTACGAATGCGCCGGGCAATGACAGCGATTGGATATGTATAGTACCGGCAGGCTCTCCGGATACCGATGCCGGCGACTATAAATACATGCCCAGAGGATTGGGGCAGGGTATCCTGATCTTTAACCCCCGCTCGCCAGGAAAATACGAGGCGAGGGCCTATTACAACTATCGCCGCAACGGATATGTGGTGTCCGGCCGCACTCTTTTTTCAGTTGCGGGTGATCCTGCCAGACAAGAGGCATTGGCTCCGCCCTCGGAAGGGATAGACCCCAACTACTCCCCGGAAGCCAACCTTCCTCCGCCGATCTCGTTTGTCGCACCGCCGAGCGTGGTTGTACTGCCCGGTACCGATGTATATCTCGCTCCGGACGTTCAGGTAGATCTTTTTTTCCAAGGAGGTTGGTGGTGGAGACAATGGCGTGGCAACTGGTATCGTTCAAAATACCATGATCACGGATGGGCATATTATCGTAGTTATCCCACCTGGCACAGAAAAGTGCCTCATGATTGGAGACATAATTACAGGAGCCATGTCTGGGGTGGTCGTCCCTGGAACCCTCCCCAGATTAATCACGGCAATCTTCATAATCACTGGCGTGGCGGTCATTGGCGCAATGACCATGGATGGGGACGTCCTGGCGGTGGTCGGGATCGACCCGACCCGAAGGGCGGCGGTCATGACGGACGCAACCTGAAGGGCGGTGGTCGGGATCGACCCGACCCGAAGGGCGGCGGTCATGACGGACGCAACCTGAAGGGCGGTGGTCGGGATCGACCCGACCCGAAGGGCGATGGTCGGGATCGACCCAACCCTCCCGACGGGCAAATGAACAGAAGCGATGTCGGCGGTTCTCACCGTGGTGATCGCAGGTAATGGAAGGAAGGTACAAAAACCTGAGGGAACCCTGTATGGATGACTACCTCAAAAAAACGTTAGCGGCCCTTCGTTCCAGACATATCAAGGGAATTTTCGCTGAAGATTTTAAAGAGGCAAACCAGAAGATTTTGGACCTGATTCCCCAAGGCGCCGTTGTAGGATTCGGAGATTCGACTGCCGTCCGGCAACTCGGGGTTTTACAGGTTCTGGAAGAACGAGGGATCAGAATTTTAAACGCCTTCATCTCGAAGAGATCCGAGATCGACATCGGAGATTTCAGGCAGTGGAGGGAAAGGATTATTGATGAAGCTACCCTCTGTGATGTTTTTCTGACCGGGACAAATGCCCTGACCCAGGACGGCAAACTCGTCAATGTTGATGCATCGGGCAATCGAGTTGCCGGGATGTTCTGGGGACATCCCCTTTCGATTGTTATTGTTGGAAGAAACAAAATTGTCCGCAATCTGGATGATGCCTTTGATCGGATTAAGAATATCATCGCCCCGACTCATTTTCGAATCAGGTGTGGCGAGTTGGGGGGCAGAAAAAGGGAAACCCCCTGTGTAGCCACCGGCAAATGCAACGACTGCCGCTCCAGCGACAGGGGGTGCAATATCTATACAATCATCGAAGGGAAGCCGGCCCGGACGGATTTACATGTCATCATTGTAAACCAGGATCTCGGCTTGGGCTGGGATGCGTCATGGCCTCAAAAGCGGATCACAAAAATCCTGGACGATTACAGAAAATTTGTCTGGCTTCCGGTCTGATTCCGAGAAATCAGGCTCCCTGTCATAAACTATAACCCAGACCCAGCCAACCGAGGGTCTCAAATCGCTGGCCGGGCTTCCCTTGCCTGAAGGGCTCTGGGAATAACTCAACGAACGGTGAAAGGAAACCAGTACCTTTTTTCAATCTCAGGAAGGGGGCGGGACGGTCATGGAAGGTTGGACAGAAGCGGAAATGAAAGATAGGAACCTGATGGCGCCATGCGGTCTGTATTGCGGCGCCTGCGGGGTCTACATTGCAACAAGGGACAAAAACGAAAAATTCAGGGAGGTCATGGGCAACCTTTATGGGACCAAGGCGGAAGACACGGAATGCTGTGGCTGCATGCAGCCCGAGCCAACGAAGAAGCTCTATGGCTATTGCACTATGTGCGAGATCAGGAATTGTGTCCGAGCGAAAGGGTATTACTCCTGCCATCAATGTGGCCAATGGCCTTGCAGCATAATAGAAAACTTCGGCCTGGCCACGGGTGTACGGGTAATGAAAAGGACGATCCCCTTATGGCGTGCCAAGGTAGCCGAGCTCGGTGATGAGAAAGGCAGTATAGAATGGGCCCGAGCGGAGCTGGAGCGCTATCACTGCCCTGCCTGCGGGAAACCGCTCTTCAGGGGTGCAAAGCGTTGCCGGGCATGCAAGGGGGAGGTCGCAGAGGTTCTTGACGGGACGCTATAATGGTTGATTCGTGCTTCTGAAAGCGATATTTCTCAACTCTTCCGGGAGATTTGCCATGCGCATTCAGATGCCTGAACATTTCAGCGTGGAGTGGATGCTCAACCACATCCGGACCTCTTCTTACGGCGTCCCTTACAGTTTTGTGGATCGGCACATCCTGCGCAGACCCCTGCGGCTCAACGACGCTCCCGCCGTGGCGGAGTTCGACCTGTCGCAGGTCGGTACGATGAAGCTCCGGCTTTTGTCTCGTCGCGGGCATGCCGCCCGGTCGAACCGGATGAATGCGGCTCTGCTCGACAACCTCGCGACGCAGGCTCGATTCCTGTGGGGTCTCGACGATAATGCCGAGGCCCATTATGCGGCGATGTCCTCCGATCCCCATATGGCCCCGCTCCTCGAACGGTTCGGGTCGCTGCGAATCATGCGAACGCCCGACATGTACGAGGCCCTGCTGGTGACCGTGATCGGCCAACAGGTCAGCGTTCAGGCAGCGCAATCGGTACGGCGGCGGCTGATACGGAATATGGGGACACGGGTCGCGACAGGCATTGCTCCCGGCGGTGAGAATTATTATCTCTATCCTACCCCGCAGCAGTTGATCGAGGCGGATGAATCGGCACTCCGCGAGCAGGGTGTTTCTCGGCAGAAATCCGCGTACCTGCTGGAAATAGCCGATCGCGCGGCGGCGGGCGAACTCGGCCGTGCGGCGTTCGCCGCGCTCTCCGACGAAGACGCACTCGAGCGTCTATGCGAAATCAAGGGTGTAGGGCGCTGGACGGCCGAAATTGCGCTGATGCGCGGCCTCGGCCGGCCCGACGTTTTTCCCGCCGGCGATCTTGGGCTGCAGGCGGCCGTGCAGGAATTATGGGGTATGCGGGAGAGACCCTCGGAGAAGACATTGCGCGACATCGCCGAGCGCTGGAGGGGTTGGCGCAGCTACGCCGCATTTTACCTGTGGATGACGCTGCAGTGCAGGGGATTGTGAGATTGCAGGTCGAATTGCAATCACGGCGACCGGGTTTCCAGCAGTGAAGCGACCTGTCTACATGAATGATTGACTGATTTGGGAAACTATGCAAGTTTTACATCGTAATGATTGAAATTCCGTAGCACCGGATAGAAGCCGGGTGGCAAACGGAGAGAGCAACCATTTATAACAACAAAAGGAGCTTGCTATGAAAGATGTGGACTACATGAGCGTTGCCCAGGATAGCATCAACAAGATCAAAGAAGGAGCTTTCTTAACCGTCAAATCCGGAAATGCGCTTAACACCATGACCATCGGTTGGGCCACCTTCGGAGTTGTCTGGAGAAAACCGATTTTGATGGTAGCAGTACGGTCAAGCCGGCACACCTTTGGGATCATCGAGGCGGCCAAGGATTTTACCGTTACGGTCCCGGCGGGAGACCTGCATGAAGAGACTGCTTATTGCGGCTCAAAATCCGGCCGGGACGTGGACAAGTTTAAGATGTGTCACCTGGAAACGACCGATAGCCGCCAGACCGCTTCACCGATTATTAAAGCCCGAGGACGCCATTACGAGTGTAAAATCATCTACAAGTCTGCCATGGACCCGGCCCATCTTGATAAGGATTATGATTCACCCCTCTATCCTAAAAAGGATTACCACACCCTTTACTTCGGTGAAATAATGGCTTGCTACGAAACCGACTAATATTTATATGAGAAAGAAAGCTGAAGACCTGCGTTGACCACCCTATTAACAATTTTTGCTTCATCCTTTGTTATCGCGCTATCCGGAGCCCTGATGCCGGGGCCACTTCTGACCGCTACAATCAGTGAAAGCTCGCGGCACGGTTTCATCGCTGGCCCACTTCTGATTACCGGTCACGCGATCTTGGAGTTGGTCCTCGTTATCGCCTTTCTGCTTGGGCTGGCGCCTTTTTTTCAGCAGCCGGTGGTTTTTGTAGCAACCGCCCTGATCGGCTCCGTAATTCTCTTCTGGATGGCCTTCGGGATGTTCCGTTCCTTGCCTTCCTTGCGTCTTTCATGGGAGGGCGACCATAAACGGAGGAGTCATCCAATGATCAGCGGCATATTGATGAGTGTGGCCAATCCATACTGGATCATCTGGTGGGCAACGATCGGCCTGGGTTATATTCTCTATTCCTGGCGGTTTGGTTTCTGGGGCATAGCTTTTTTCTTTGTCGGACATATTCTGGCTGACCTGGTCTGGTATTCACTTGTCGCGGCTACTGTGGCAGGGGGCAGACATTTTCTAACCAATCGCCTTTACCGCGGTCTTATTGCTGTCTGTGCAGTCTTTCTAATTGTGTTTGCGGGGTATTTTGCCTATGCGGGTTTCGATAAGCTGAATTCCTTTCTCTCATAGAGAGCATCAAGGATAGCGTATGTTTTCTACCCGTATGCATGGAGCGTGCCCGGCTCTGTTACCGATCGAAAAAATCAGCCCTATTCTTCAACCAGGTTTCCGCCACATCCTCGTGCTGTCTGGCAAACTGTTCACGCGGCACCGTCCCGATATCGAGCCATTCGAGCGCTTCATACCAGGGAGGTTTGCGGACTTTGACGCCAGTCTCGATGGAGACTTCGAAAAGAAACAAAACATCAAAGTGTTTTTCCCCTGGGGCGACTGCCGGTTCGTAGAAGAAGGTCTTGACGTAGGGTTCCGAATAAAGAAGGCCCTTGTCGAGAGTAAGGATCTCTTCCCCGATTCGCCGTGCGGCATTCCGCGGGTCCTCGCCGAACATCAGATGGCTTGCGGGGATGGTCCAGCCGCGAGCGTTGGCCTTGACGCGCTTGTTTTCCATACCACAGAGTTGCTCCCAGGCCGGATGGTCTGCGTATCTACCCAACAGGATTTTCCCTTCGCTCTTGACAAACAAGAAGGCGCACAAACACATTCCGCCCCGCGGCACACTCGTCCACCCTTTCGGCGGGGCAAACGGCGCCAGCCATAGAAAGGAACTCCTCCCACCTTCTTCGATCCCGATCGGAACGGAACTCATCTTTGCTTCTCCCTTTCGTTACATATGATCGATAAGACGAACGATAAGAACGCAAGATTGTTTCAACTGAAGATAGGGAAACCGGTCCCGTGTGTCAAGGAGAATTCCTCGAAGCTGTAATTGCTGCAACGAAGTTGATTCAGCAGGGAGTGCGGCCCTGCGGGCGAATCGTCCGCTCCTTGTCGGGAAATCGCGCCTCTCAACTAGCAAATACAAGTCAATGCTTTCGCTCATCGGCCAAATTCATTTACTTCGGTTTGAAAAGCGCGACTGCCTGACAGCTTGATTCTAGAATCGACCGTGCTTCCCTATTCCCTGCGAAAACTTCTTTGCCCCTACCTACAGGTCACCCCCGGCAATCACCTCCATGCCCAGGCGAAATTCCAGATCCATTGCCTCATCCATCGACAGCTCAAACCCTCTATATGCGGATTGACGGTCACTGCGCATGCATGACTGGGGGTAGGCGGCGATCTGAAAAGCCAATGCCTCCGCTTCCTCTCTCGCTTTTCCCCTTTCAACCATTCGGTTGGCAAGTCCCATGGCCAAGGCTTCTTCACCGCTCACAGGACGTCCTGTGAGGATCATGTCTAACGCACGGCTCATCCCGATCAATCGGGGAAGGCGTTGAGTTCCGCCATCGATGAGAGGGACGCCATAGCGTCGGCAAAAGACACCGAAAACGGCGTCCCGCTCGACTACCCGCAGGTCACACCAGCAAGCCAGTTCCAATCCGCCGGCAACTGCATAACCGGATACGGCAGCAATAACAGGCTTGGATGTTCTCATTCGGCTTGGACCCATCGGGCCTGGCTTGGACATGTCAGAATCAAGGCTGTTGACTGCGTTCAGATCACCTCGGGACATGGCTTTCAGATCGGCTCCGGCACAAAAGTTCCCCCCTTCATCATACAAAACTGCCGCAAGAAGACTGCTTTCCCGTTTAAAATCTTCGAAAGCCTCCACAAGTTGTGCGGCTGCTTCCCGGTCAACGGCATTTCTGTTTTCGGGTCTATTGATGATGACCATGCAGACCCCGTCTTTTTTTTCCACCAGAACTTTCATTTCGCTATCCTCCATTCTTGGCTAAAGGTTTGGACAGACTCGTCTTCATCAGTATTCTGACATTGTTGGAAGATGATCATTTTTTTCAAAATGATCAATGGATTTTTTCCATTCATAATTATCTCAAGTCAACCATAAACAACGGACGATCGACAGTTACGATTATCTGCTTAGCAGGTTCGAAAGGATTTACGCTGAAAGAGCGTTGGATTCGATTGGTCCCGATGAAATCTACACCTTTCTTGAATCACTAACACAGGATCTTGTCCGATATGCTATTCTACAGCAAGGGCTCTTGTAAGACGGCTGGGTGAGACAGTGAATGTTCGTATTTCACCCCACGATCTCCAGAGATATTCGGCCACAAATGCCAGCAGAATCCATTTTGGGAATCATGAAACCACCCAAAGATAACGGCGAACCCCCCCCTTGACAATACATCAAACATGATGTATACGATAAATGCGATGCGGAGGTGTGCTTGTACAATATAATCTTCTACACGGCTGAGCGGGGCGATTCACCGCTTGATGATTTTCTTGATGGGTTAGACAAGAAGTCACGGGCTAAAGTGTCTGCGTATCTGTCACTTTTGGAAGAGCAAGGGCCGAATCTCAAGCGGCCCTATGCCGATATTGTCAGGGGTAAAATAAGAGAATTAAGAATACACTACAGTTCTAACCAGTTCCGCATCCTCTACTTCATTCAGATGTTTGATCAGATTGTGTTGGTACATGCATTATCCAAGAAAACGCAGCACTTGAAAAAGCGGGATATTGACTTAGCTGAAAAACGCATGGACGACTGGATGCGGAGGTTTCCTATGGGAGGTGAAATATGAAAAAAGGTAAAGTTCGGACATTCCAAAGCAGGTTGCGGGAAGACATCAAAGATCCCGAGTTCAAAACGCATTACCAGGAAGAGAGGCAAGCTCTAAAGCTGGCAATGAAGATTGCAGAGCTGCGTGATCAGAAGGGCTTATCGCAACAGGAACTGGCAAGGCTTATGGGAACCAGCCAGCAAGCGATTTCGAGGATAGAGAGCGGCAAGTATGAGGGCTTCACGCTCAAGACCTTGGAAAAAATCGCCGAAGCAACTGGTATGCGGGTTAAAATCAAGTTCATCGCGGCATAGTCTGTCAGCAATAAATACAAAGCGATGGCGGGATGACTGGCGCAGCTCATTGAATACGGGCCGAAAGTCGCAACACATTATCAGGCGATTCCCTATTTGTAGACAGACACCCTCCTTCCTGAAAGAGAGTTTTACGGTTCTTGCTGAATATTCAAAGTTTTAAACAGTATTCTGCAATTCGACAGCAGGATTTTCCTTGAAAATTGATCGAGATTATCAGACAATAAATCAATGTTTGGGCTGGGTGCTGTATAGAAAATGTTGTTTTGAAAGACTGTCCCTATTCTTTTTTAAATATTAGGAATTTCAGCCGAAATGACATTACAGACTTTTTTTCAGATTGTGCTGTTTATTGGGATAATTTTGAGCGCCTTTGGTGGATCTGGCCCGAACTATTCTATAAATGCACTGTATGTTGGGATATCATTCAGCGCCATTGGTGGATTGGGCTCATATTTGTGTGGAAAATTTGAAGCGGATAAAACCCAACAAGAACTGAAAGCGGAAATAAAAGAACTTCGAGCCGATACATCTAAAACTAGAAAATTATTGGAGCTAATTTTTGAAGGCCCAAACGTTAAAAAAGAAACTTGGATGGAAGTGGAAATGAAGAATGTTCCACAGGGCGTAACTGACCAATTACTATTACTTTTCAAATCAGATAAAGGAATTATCAGCGGGAAAGTGAGGATAAAAGGTTCTAAGGACATTTATCTTTTTTCAACAATTCCTAATGACCACATTCCGTTGGCCGTTCGTAATTTGTGGCTTCCTAATGAGGGGAAATATAAAGAACCGACGATCATGGAGTTCGCTGTAACAGAAAAAACAGAACCCGATGCGTCATTAAAAATATTTACGGCGGGTTATATCCAAGATTTAGGGAAACCTTTTGGAAAACCACATTGATCTACTTGGTCATTTTTGCCCTTCCTGCCATCAGACGCGGGTGGTGGAATTCAGCGAGTGACCATCGCATACTTCGATTGATAATAAACAGAATTTAAATTCTTTGGCTTCATTTAGTTGTAGGTGCTATACGTAACAAAATGATGATTGCGTCTTAGGTTTCTTTGGTT
>CAZINF010000091.1:0-8701 GCA_964540555.1 uncultured Syntrophus sp.
TTGGCGCTCGTCCTTTCCTGCTGCCGGGGCTACCGGGTTCCCGAACCGGTCCGCCAAGCCCATCTCGCCGTCAACCGCCTCCGGCTGGAGCGGGAAGAAAGAGGGTGACCCCTAATCTGCTGGGTTTTTATGGGATTGTTTTTTTACATTTTACATGCATATGCTCCGTGTTGTAAGATCGCTCATATACATATGCCAGGTGAGGTGATTTCATGTTAAAGGTCAAGCAGTTTCGCTACGGCGCCGACAACCTCGGTTATCTTGTTTACGGTCCGGACAGTGCTGTTGCTGTGGATGGAGGGGTGGGGGAGGAGATCCTTGCCTTCCTCGAAACCCATCGTATATCGCTGCTTTATGTGGCCAACACCCATGATCATCGGGATCATACCTGTGGAAACGAGACCCTTCTAACGGCCTCCGGCGCCCGCTTCCTGCCAGGGGCGGAGCTGTCCGATGGAGCGGCCGTCACGCTCGACGGATGGAAGATCCGGGTCATCGACACACCCGGACACACGAAGGACTCCCGTGTATTTTACACCGGTGAGGCCCTGATCGCCGGGGATACGCTTTTCAACGGGACGATCGGAAACTGCTTTTCCGGCGACCTGGAGGGGTTCTACCAGTCGATCCTGAAACTCATGACGCTGCCCGACGGGACGGTCGTCTACGCCGGCCACGATTATGTCCGCGATTCGATGGCCTTTGCCCGGCATCTCGAACCGGAGAATGCAGAGATCGACATTTTCCGCGGGAATTACAATCCCGACCACGTCTTTTCCACTCTGGCGCAGGAAAAGAGGATGAACCCCTACCTCCGCTTCAACGAACCGAGGATCGTTGATCTCCTGACGAAACGGGGCCTCCCCCGAAAGACGGAACGGGAGCGTTGGCATTCGCTTATGGGTATCGAATAAACCGGGGCCCGCATGCCGCAGTGCCCGTTTTTCATAAGGAGGAAAAGCAGATGAAATTCCGTTTTGCCCACAACAATTTCAATGTCCTGGACCTGGAGAAGAGCGTCCGTTTCTACCAGGAAGCGCTACAGCTTACGGAAGTCCGGAGAAAGGAGGCTGCCGACGGCAGCTTCATCCTTGTCTTTCTCGGCGACGGAGAGACCGGCCACCGGCTCGAGCTCACCTGGCTTAGGGACCGGAAGGAGCCCTACAATCTCGGGGATAACGAGTTCCATCTGGCGCTGGTGGTGGATGACTTTGAAGCGGCCCATGCCCACCATAAAAAAATGGGTTGTATCTGCTATGAAAACGAGAAGATGGGGATCTACTTCATCAACGATCCCGACGACTACTGGATCGAAATCGTTCCCGTCAGGCGGTGATGGTCCCTATGAAGCTGGTCTATGCGGCCGACATTCACGGCGCCTTCGAGAGGGTCAAGACCCTTCTGTATGAAACGGTCGCCGATGCGTATATCATCTCCGGCGATCTGATCGATATTCCCTTCTATCACATGGGGATGGCTATCCGCTATCATGAACTCCAGACCTTTTTCCACGGGTTGCGCGGCCGGATGGGAGAAACCGGCACATGCATCGAGGATTTCGTCGATGAACTCCTCGAGAGACCCGACATCCCGGAGGGGGTACAGCGACAGGGGACAATGTACCAGCAATACACGATCCGGGCACGGCGGGTGATGCAGCAGAAGTACAAGGTCCTGGAAAACATCTTCTCGCTGAAGCAGAATCCCCGGGTCTTCTGTCTCCCGGGCAACTACGACATGGATCTGAAGTACACCTCGCTTCACGAGCGGGACCTCCACCTCCACTGGCGCCAGCTTGACCGGCTGCGGATCGCAGGCTATGGAGGGGCGGACGTCTGGACGTCAGGGATCCCCGAGCGCTACATCGTGAAGTACCGGGCGGGAATCGGGGTGGATGAAAAAGAGAACGAGATGTACCTCTTTTTTAAGGCAGTCAAGCCCGACATCATCGTGACCCACCAGCCTCCCCACGGCATTCATGACGGCGTTCTCTCGACCGGCCCCTCCGGTTCGCCGACGCTGCGCTCTTTCTGCGATAACCATCCTGTCATCCTCTCGCTTTCCGGCCACATTCATGCGGCCTGTGGCTTTCAGGTGGTGGAGAACACCGTTTTTCTCAATCCTTCCAACTTCGGCGAGGTCACGGACATCACCGCGGAGGTGTATGAGGGCGGGTTCTTCTATACCATCGAGATCAGGGAAAACAGGGTCGTAAAGGTGATCCTGAAGAAAATCGTTGCGGAGCGGATCCATGACGTTGCCGACCATGTCGTTCGGGATGGCCGGTGGATCGAGCGGATCATCGATCGCGAGCGATACAGCGCCTTCCAGCGGCGGGAGAATTACGACACCAAGGTTCCGAAAGTCACCCATATCCCGGAGGTAAAACTATACAACGAGATCAAGCAGTTCTACCGGATGTTCCAGACCCAAGAAACAGATGAACGTCTGGACATGCTCGAACAGGTGGCGCTCCTGATCGAGGACAAGATCCGGGACGACATTGCGATGGATGTTTTGGGATCGGTGAATATCGGCCTTTCCGAGGAGAGTTCCGACATCGACTTTGTTCTCTACCTGCGGTGCGACTCGGGCTGCACGAGTGGTTTTGCCAAGTGCGAACGCTATCGGCATGCGGAGGCTATGGTCAGGGAGATTCTCGGCATGCGATACAAGGCAGAGATCCTCGACTGTGTCGATCTGAACCGGGTGGAAAAAAGTATCCGGGAAAAGAATTACGAGTGCGAGACGACCCAGCGTTTCGTGAGCTACCGTTCGCTTTGCCGTCCCATCAACTACAAGGTGATCGCCCCGATCGAGGACCTCCTCAATCAGGACATGGACTACCGGCAGGAACTGGAAGGGAGCGTCCGTTCCTACTTCAAAATCTTCGTCACCACTTCCCAGCACGTCCGGTCGTTCAAAAAATATGAGGCGCGCCTGAACGCGATAGGCATTAAGATTCCCGACTCCATCAGGGGAAAGATCCGGCAATACCTGCAGGGGGGAGAGGAGAATCCTCCTCCGGTGTAATCGGGAGGGGAGCCCCTGCTTAATCAACTGGAGGCGCTGAAACGATGGGTCCCATAAAAAACAGCAACATCCTTTTCTTTATTGTACTCGGGGCGGTAACGCTCCTGTTCCTCTATCTCCTTCAACCGTTCTTTTTCCCGATCTTCTGGGCGATCGTCATTGCCGGGATCTTCCAGCCTCTCTACCGGCGGATCAACCGGCGGCTGCAGAGCCCCAATTGGAGCACGGTGATCATCTTTCTTTTCATCGCCCTGATCCTCTTCCTGCCTCTGGGCACTGTTGGAAAGCTCGCCTTCACCGAATCCCTCCAGCTTTACGAAACGCTGAAGCCGGGCACGAGAGACATCGACCGGAACTTCCAGCGCATCATCAGCGCGATCACCGACAATCCTCTGGCCGACAGCATCCAGATCGACAAGGTTTTCTTGTCTGAAAAAGCCGCCGAGATCGTGCGCAGCATCGCGAACTACATCTTTGTCAATCTCAAGGCGCTGACGCAGAACACTCTCGGTCTCTTGGTCAAGCTGGCCATCATGCTCTACACCCTCTTTTTCTTCATCCGCGACGGGGATCGATTCCTCCAGTCGGCGATACGGATCTTCCCGCTCGGAATGGGCCGGGAGCGGCTCCTCTACGAGCGTTTTATCCTGACGGTGCGCGCCACGCTCAGAGTGACCTTGATCATCGGCGGCATGCAGGGAGTGCTCGGTGGAATCCTTTTTTTAATCACAGGCATCGAGGGGGCGCTGATCTGGGGGCTCTTGATGATCCTCATGGCCGTCGTTCCTGTGGTTGGCTGTTCCATCATCTGGGCGCCCGCCGGGATCATGATGCTGATCAATGGTTATATCTGGGAGGGGGTGCTGATTCTGGGGGCGGGTTTCCTCGTGATCAGCATGATCGACAATGTCCTGCGCCCCATCCTGATCGGCAAGGATGTGGCGATGCACCCCCTGCTGATCTTCCTCTCCACGCTCGGCGGGATCGTCATCTTCGGTTTTTCCGGGTTCGTTATCGGTCCGATCATCACGTCGATGCTGCTGGCGGTCTGGGATATGTACGACGAATTTACGAAGAACTAAAGGAAAGGAATAAATGGGGACAGCCACCTATTTTCCCAGGAGAAAATAGGTGGCTGTCCATTTATTCCCATTTATTCAGTGGATACTGGCGCCGGTCTTCGGTGGGCGGTCGAAGCCGAGGAGGGTGAGACCTTCCGACGTGTCGGCGGCCAGGAGCATGCCGCGGGATTCGATACCCATCAGCTTTGCCGGCTTGAGATTGGCTACGACAACGATCGTCTTCCCGACGATCTCTTCGGGGCTGTAATCCTCCCCCATACCGGCGACGATCTGCCGTTCCCCATCGATTTCGACCGTCAGATTCAGGAGCTTTTTCGACTTGGGTACGCGCTCTGCGGCGAGGACCTTCGCCGCACGGAGATCCACCTTATCGAATTCCTCGTATGAGATCTCCGGCTTGATGGGCAACAGAGTCTCCGCCGTTATTCCTTCCGGCTTGGCTGCCCCCGCCCGGATTTCCACACGGGGGAAGAGCGGTTCTCCCCGCTTCAGTTCATTTCCTGCCTTAAGGCCGCCCCAAGGCTTAAGGCTCTCGAAGTTCTGGCCGGCGGCGTCGGCAATGCCGATCTGCTCGAGGATCTTCGCGGCCGACCCCGGCATGAAGGGGGTGATGAGGATCGCCGTGATTCTGAGGGCCTCCAGCAGGTTGTAGAGAATCGTCTTGAGACGGTCCCGGTTCGCCGGATCTTTAGCCAGCACCCAGGGTTCCCTCTCGACAATATACTTGTTTGTGACACTGATGAAATCCCAGATCGCGATCAGGGCCTTATGGAGGGCCAGTTCAGAGAAGCAGGTCTCCACCTCGGTCACGGTCCGCGCGGCGGTTTCCCGGAGGAGACGGTCTTCTTCGGCAGCATCCGCCGGCTCGGGCACACGGTCGCCGGCATACTTGACGGCCATCGCCATCGTCCGGCTGACGAGATTGCCCAGGTCGTTGGCCAGATCGGAGTTGATCCGCTGGATGAAAGCCTCCTCGCTGAAGCTCGAGTCGAGGCCGAAGACCATATCCCTGAGAAGAAAATAGCGGAAGGGATCGAGGCCGTACTTGTCCTTCAGATCGAGAGGACGGATGACGTTGCCGAGGCTTTTGGACATCTTGCTTTGATCGACGTTCCAGTAACCGTGGACGTTGAGATTCCGGTAGGGCTCGATCCCGGCGGCCTTGAGCATTGTGGGCCAGTAGATCCCGTGGGGTTTCAGGATGTCTTTGGCGATCAGGTGCTCGGCCACGGGCCAGAAGATCCGGAAGTTTTCCCCCTCGGGATAGCCGATTGCCGTGACGTAATTGATCAGGGCGTCAAACCAGACGTAAGTGACGTAATTTTCGTCGAACGGCAGAGTGATCCCCCAGGTGAGGCGGCTCTTCGGTCGGGAGATGCAGAGGTCTTCCAGCGGATCGCGCAAAAACGCGAGGGCTTCGTTCCGGTAGCGCTCCGGACGGATGAAGTCCGGGTTCTCCGAGATGTGTCGGATGAGCCATTCCTGGTAACGGCTCATCCGAAAGAAGTAGTTGCTCTCCTTGCGGTGTTCGGGGACCGTTTCGTGCTGGGGGCATCTGCCGTCGGCCAGCTCCTTTTCCATGTAAAAGCGTTCGCATCCGACGCAGTAAAATCCCTCGTACTGGCCGAAATAGATATCCCCCCCTTCATGGACCTTCTGGAGGATCCGCCGGACGGTCTCCACGTGGTTGGGATCGGTCGTCCGGACGAAAATATCGTTGGTGATCGCCAATTCCGGCCAGAGGGCCCGGAACTGTGCGCTGATTTGATCGGCGTACACCTGAGGGGTCACTCCTGCCTTCTGCGCCGCCTCGGCGATCTTGTCTCCGTGTTCGTCCGTCCCGGTCGAAAAGAAGGTCCTGAAGCCGCGGAGACGATGGTAGCGTGCCAGGACGTCCGCGACGATCGTCGTGTAGGCGTGCCCGATGTGGGGTGAAGCGTTCACATAGTAGATCGGAGTCGTGATATAAAACGTATGTTCCATAGCCGTCATTGTTGGATGTCCTTCATTTTAATGGTCGCCTCTTTTCCGGTTTCCAAGAGAACGACGATTTCTCCCTGAAGGGCATTCTGGCGGATGACCTTTCCCCGTCCCTCGGCGGTATTGACCATCTTTCCACATTTCGGCATGTCTTTCTTCATGTCCGTATAGCCGTCATATTCGTATCCCAGGCAGCACATCAATCTTCCGCAGAGACCGGAAATCTTCTCGGGATTTAGGGACATGTTCTGCTCCTTGGCCATCTTGACCGACACCCGGTCCAGGCTCTGCAGGAGCGTTGCACAACAGACCTCGCGTCCGCAAATCCCGATCCCCTTGATGATGCGAGCCTCCTGCCGCGCGCCGATCTGCCGAAGCTCGATCCGGGTCCGGAACTTCTGAACAAGGTCCTTCACCAGTTCCCGGAAGTCAACGCGGTTCTCCGCCGTAAATGAGAAGACCAGCTTGGACTTGTCGAACATGCAATCCACTTCGATGAGTTTCATATGAAGCTGCCGTTCGGCGATCCTCCGGGTGCAGAACTGCATGGCCTCCTGCTCCATCTGCCGGTTGTTCTCGCACGTGCGCAGATCGTCGTCTGCGGCGATACGGATCACATTTTTCAGAGTGGCAGCCGGCTGCTGAACCGGGAGGGCCTGGACCTCTTTCACCACGGTCCCGACAGCCGGGCCGTTTTCCGTATTGACTACGATCAGGTCGTCCTTCTTCAAAGGGAGATTGCCTGCATGGAAACTGTAAATCTTTCCTTCCTTTTTGAATTTGACACCGACGATATTCTTCAAGGTTCTTTACCCCGGACTTTGTTTTTCTTCAGGCAAACTTAATCAACATGGTCTCTAAAGTCAATGTTTTATTGGCATTCTTATCGATGGCGCCTGTTGCAGCCTCGATTGCCGCGATATTGCGGAGAAGGTCGCGTCCCGACAGCCGTCCGGCGACCGACCGGATCGCCTCGGTGCGGTCCTGGAAGATCAGTCTTCCCTTCTCCTTTGTCTCACGGAATATCAAGGCATCCCGGTAGCAGGTCTTGAGGATCAGGAGTCTTTCCAAGATTTCCTCCCGCTCCGTCCCGAAACGGGCCGCAAAGGCGAGCCTGCCTATGGGATCGGCCGGGTCGTCTGAAGCGAGGTAGTCCAGGATTGCATTTCTCAGGGTGAGATAGTCGGTCCGGTTCATTTCCAGTGCTTTACCGATGCTGCCGCCCGAGGAAGCGGCGAGGATCGCCGCTGCATCCGGGGTGACAGAATTTTTTTCCCGGAGGAAACAGGCCACCTCCTCCCGCGGCAGGGGGGGGAAGCGGAGAAGCTGGCAGCGGGAGAGGATCGTCATAGGGAGGGCATGGGGCCGGGCGGTCGTCAGCAGGAGGATGTTTCCTGCCGACGGCTCTTCGAGGGTCTTCAGGAGGGCGTTGGCCGCTGCGGGATTCATCCGGTCCGCTTCCGGCATGATGAAGACCCGCATACGCCCCTCCCGGGGGCGGAACTTCATCTGCCCCAGCAGTTCTTTGACTGTCCCGATCTTGATGATCGGGCCATCCTCTGCAACCGTGATGATGTCGGGGTGATTTTTATGCTCTGCTTTCCGGCAGGATGCGCAGGCATCGCAGGGAGGATCTTCCGCCGTGCAATTCAAGGCTCTGGCGAAAACGTCAGCCGTGGTCCGCTTGCCGACCCCCTCCATACCATAGAAGAGATAGGCGTGGGCGATCCGATCTTTCGCAATGACGCTCTTGAGAATTGCGATCTGTTTTCCGTGTCCGTATATCTCCTCGAAAGTCATGACTTTCTTTGTCTCGCCATCAATGAGGGAGCGGTATTAAAACAGCTCCGATAAACAGCGGCAGACTTCTCGGTGGATAGTCCCGACGTCCGCCGCTCCGTCGATGATCCGGAAACGTTCCGGTTCTCCGGCCGCGAGGGCCAGATATCCTTTTCTGATCCTCGCGTGAAAGGCGTGGTCTTCGTGCTCGAAGCGGTCTTCGGCTGTCTCAGGCGGGCCGCCGGCCGCTCTCTTTTCCGCCCTTGCCAGACCGGTCGCGACAGGAAGGTCAAAGAGCAGCGTCATGTCCGGCGTCAGCGAGAAAGCCGAGAAGGCGTTCAAAATCTTGATGAAACCGGCGTCAAGTCCTCGGCCGAAGCCCTGATAGGCGAGAGTCGCATCGGTAAAACGATCACAGAGGACCCACTGCCCCTTTCCCAGCGCGGGGAGAACGGTTTCCCGGACGTGCTGGGCGCGTGCAGCGGCAAAAAGGAGGAGCTCCGCCTCGGCGCCGATGGCGCAGGAACCCCGGTTCAGCAGAAACTCGCGGATCCTCCGGCCGAGCGGCGTCCCTCCGGGTTCGGCAGTTTCGAGGACGGTGATGCCGCGCTCTGCAAGCGAGATCGCCGCGAGCCTGATCTGGGTGGTCTTGCCGCACCCTTCGCAGCCCTCGAAGGTGACGAATCGCGCCATTCTACGCCCTTTCAATCAACCCGGCATCTCGATAAAATTCGGTTCGAGACACTTCAAATATCATAAAGCAGAGGGGAATGCCGCGGTCCGTCTCCGGCGCGACGTTCCCCTTTATCCTGTCATGCAACCGATGC
>CAZINF010000091.1:8801-13547 GCA_964540555.1 uncultured Syntrophus sp.
GCCGCGGTCCGTCTCCGGCGCGACGTTCCCCTTTATCCTGTCATGCAACCGATGCGGATCTACTTCTCTTCGCCGGGCGTGATCGCTTCGACCGGACACTGTTCCGCACAGGCCCCGCAGTCCGTACACAGTTTGGAATCGATGGTATATTTTTCTTCCCCCTCGTTGATTGCCTCCACCGGACACTCCTCCTGGCAGGATCCGCAAGCAATGCATTCATCGGTAATGATATACGACATATCTTTCTTCTCCTCAGTTTTATTATTGTCTTCCGGACCGGTCCCCCCGGCCCGGTTGTCATTAGACGGAAACCACGGATTGCACCCCCGGGACCTCCTGTTTAAGGAATTTCTCGATCCCGTTCTTGAGAGTCATCTGGGCCATCGGGCAGCCGTGACAGGCCCCGAGCAACTTCACCTTCACCACCCCGTCGTCTCCTACATCGATCAGCTCCACATCCCCTCCATCCGCCTGGAGATTGGGTCTGATCCGGTCTATCGCCTTCTGTACGTTTTCCTTCATTGTTTAGGCATCCCCTTTTCCGTCGGTTACAGGCCGACCGTTAATGCGGCATATATCCGATCATCTCCCGGATAAGATCCCTGGCCACATCCGGGAGATCCGGCTTGATGATCACGTAGTCGCTTATCCGGTGGTGGAGCGCTGTCCAGACGGTTTTGCCCGTCTTGGCTTCGATCATCGTGATGCTGAGGCTGACCTTGCCAACCTTTTTATCTTTTTCCGTTGCGTAGTTCCAGTAATCGACCCTAACGAGCAGCAACGCCTCGGCGTCGATCAGGGCACCGATCCTGCCGCTCAGTGCAGGATCGGAAAAACTGACTTTGTCGAGCTTTGCCAGGTATTCCGCAGCCGTCTGCCGCAGTTCCGCATCCGTTTCCAGGCGTCTAGCGAACGTTTCTCCCCCGACGACAGAGGAGAACCACCCTCGCTCGTTCAGGAGCTCGGCAAAGAGACGGTCGATCACGCCCTTCGCCTCCGGAAAGGTCGTCGCTTCGGCGGGAAGGACGGCGATCCGCCGGGGGTGAAAATCTTTTGCCTCCGGCGAGACCTCGGAATAGCGAAGCCCTCCGCAACTCGGGATGCTCAGCAGCAGAAACGCAAGGACGGTCGCTTCCCATGTCTTTGTCATTGCGATACCTCCGGTTCAGGCGGTCATGCGGTGATCGCCATGAACCATAGCAGGGCGCTCATCCCGGCGATAATATAGCTGCTCTCCAGGAGTCCTTCCAGTACGACGCCGGAAAACCCGGACCTTCTATCATAAAGTTTGAAACAAATCCATATATAAAATACCACCGTTAACAGAACATAACCGAGCGAGGTCGACCATCCGGCAGGCGCGGCCGCAAGGAGCAGGAGAAACAAAAGACCGGAGATCCCTTGGAGGAGGATAAGGGTTTTTCCTTCGCCAATGAGGACGGGGAGGGTCTCCCGACCGATCAGCCGGTCGCTCTGGATGTCGAGGATGTCCGACAGCGCGGAACGGATGAAGACGATGCCGGCAGTGAAGGCAAAGGCGATTGCGAGTCCGGGTGTGAGGATAAATCCGGTCTCGATCAGCGGTAGGAGAGCTGTGACCGATGCCCAGGCGATCGCCATGGCGATGTTTTTCGAACCGGGGATGTCCTTCAAACTCTGGAACCGCCATCCCGATGGGAAGATGCTGGCATTATAGAGAAGCCCGGATAGGGAGATGACAGACAGGAGGATGAACGGCGCCGGCCCCGCGACAAAGGCGGCGCCGAGTGCCAGGACCAAGGAAAAAACGGCCAGCGTCACATAGGTCTTCTCATGAAGAAGGTAGGATTCTTCCCTGAAGGAGCTGATGCTGCTCGCCTCGCGATTGATGAAGCGGTTGAGGACGTGCATGGCATAGGTGTAGAGGGAGGCGGCCAGGATGTAGAGCAGGTTCACCGGCAGCCCCTGGAGAAGCATGGCGGTAAACGACAGGCAGCCCGCGCCCAGGGCGGAATAGATGTCCATGCGAACGGCAAAGACCCAGATCCTGAAGAGCACCCGGATGAATTCTTCCCTCTTTCCCAGACGGCCGGTCAGGTGATTCACTACGCCGTCGATGATCCAGTTGGGAGTCGAAGCCCCGGCGGAGACGCCGATGAGACGGTAGGGTTCGATATCTATCTTCTGCAGTTCTTCGGCGGTTTCAATGTGGAAGGCGGGCTTCCCCTGGAGTTTCGCCAGTTTTTCAAGGCGCCGGGTGTTGGCGCTGTTCTGGCCGCCCACAACGAAAACGGCGTCCGTCCCCGCGGCGAGCGCCCTGATCTCCGCCTGCCGTTTTACCGTCGTGTCGCAGATGGTATCAAAGACGACCGCCTCGGGGAACCTCTGCCGGATACGGTTGCAGATGGCGGCGTATTCCTCCAGGTTCTGCGTCGTCTGGGCGACGACACATACCTTTGTCAGTTCAGGGAGATACGCCACATCTTCGGGGGAGCCGAGGACGATTCCTCCCTCGCCGGCAAAGCCCAGCAGGCCGTTTACCTCCGGGTGCTCCCGGTCTCCGGCGATCAGAACCGCGAAGCCGGCGGCGGCATGCTTCCGGATGATCGCCTGTACATGGGAAACCTTGGGACAGGTGGCGTCAATGATCCGGAAACCCTTTTCCCTGATTTTCTTTCGCTCGGCGGGAGAAATTCCATGGGCGCGGATGATCATGGCGGCGCCGTGGGGGGCGTGTTCGATCTCGTCCAGACGCCGGATCGGGACGATGCCCCGCTTCCGGAGGAGCTCGATTGTCTGAGGGTTATGGATCAGGGGACCATAAGTGTAAATGATTTCGTGACTTTTGTCGCTGGCCATGTCGAGGACCATGTCTACGGCGCGCTTCACGCCCATACAGAACCCGGCGGTCTTTGCCAGCTTTACTCGCATCCCTGTTTTCCCCTTCGGCCCGTCTCGCTGTCCGGCGGCTTTCTGAGGCAGATGAAGAATTCCCGGTTACCCGCCGGTCCGGTCAGCGGTGATTCGCAGGACCCCAGCACCGTAAGCCCGAGGCTGCTGCAGAACGTCTCGATCTCCGCGAGAACCCGCTGATGGAGCGCCGGTTCACGGACGACGCCGCGGCTGCCGACCTCGCCCTTTTCCACCTCGAACTGGGGTTTGATCAGGGCGACAAGAAGCGCGCCGCCTTTGATCAGCCTGAGAACGGCAGGGATGATCACTTTGAGCGAGATAAAGGAGGCGTCGAGGACGGCCAGGTC
This sequence comes from uncultured Syntrophus sp., assembly GCA_964540555.1. GTDB lineage: Bacteria > Desulfobacterota > Syntrophia > Syntrophales > UBA5619 > JAKAFS01. The sequence continues at coordinate 12,041 of CAZINF010000091.1, forward strand.
AATACCGTCCGTGATCCCCGCCCCGTCATAATGGCGGATGTTCGTCCGCTCGATATTGACGACCCGCGGGTCTTCCCGGAGTTTCCAGGCGAGCTGACCGTAACCGACATCGACTGCATAGACCTTCGCTGCCCCCGACTGGAGGAGGCAGTCGGTGAAGCCGCCGGTGGAGGTTCCCACGTCGAGAGCAACGAGTCCAGCCGCGGAGACGCCTAACACGTCGAGGGCCCCCCGAAGTTTGAGACCGCCCCGGCTCACGTAGGGATTCACCTCGCCCCGGATCCGGATGACCGCTGCGTCGGGGATAGGCGTTCCCGCCTTGTCCACCGGCCGGTCGTTGACCAGTACCACTCCCGAGAGGATCAGCGCCTGGGCCTTCTGCCTGTTTTCGGCCAGACCTCTCTCGACAAGGAGACTATCCAGTCGGATTTTAGTCATTTTTTTCATTCATCGAGAACTACAGCATCTCCCTCACCGCCGCAGCGATTCCCTCCGTATCGATCCCGTAAAGCCGCCGGAGCTCTCTCTGCGTCGCATGCTGGGCAAATTCGTCCGGGATGCCGAGTCGCCGGACGGTGACGCCGGTAAGCCTTCTCTCCATGAAGAGTTCCAGGACGGCGCTCCCAAAGCCGCCGATCAGGTTGTTTTCCTCGACGGTGATGATCCGATTGAGCTTTGCCGCCGCGCAAAGGAGCTCGGCATCGAGGGGTTTCACGAACCGGGCGTTGATGACCCGGATGGAGATCCCTTCGGTCTGCAGGAGTTCGGCGGCGGCGAGGGCCGGATAAACACAGGCGCCGATTGCGACTATGGCGAGTGCGGCGTCCGGAGAATCCAGGAGAATCTCGCCTTTTCCTATGGGAATGGCCTGGGCGTTCTCGTCGAGCGGGGCGCCGACCCCTTTTCCCCTTGGGTAGCGCAGGGAAACGGTACGACCGCAGGTCACGGCGGTCTTCAACATGTGCTGGAGTTCGTTTTCGTCTTTAGGCGCCATGACGATGATGTTCGGGATGGCGCGAAGGAAGGCGAAGTCGAACAGACCATGGTGGGTAGGGCCATCAGCGCCCACGAAACCGCCCCGGTCCATCGCCAGGACGACAGGAAGTTTCTGCAGGCAGACGTCGTGGATGATCTGGTCGTAGGCCCGTTGCATGAAGGTGGAATAGATCGCCACGACAGGGATGAATCCCTGGGTGGCAAGCCCCGCGGCGAAGGTCACACCGTGCTGCTCAGCCATTCCCACATCGTAGAAACGGTTGGGAAATTCTACAGCGAAACGGTCCAGCCCCGTCCCTTCGGACATCGCCGCCGTGATCGCGACGATCCGCTGGTCCTCACGGGCCAACGCTACGACCGTGCGGCCGAACACGGAGGTGTATGAAGGGGGCGCCGGCGAACGGCCGCCGGAGACCGGTTCCCCCGTGTCGATGTCGAATGGGGGGATGCCGTGAAATCGGGAAGGGTCGTCCTCGGCGTGCTTGTACCCTTTTCCCTTCTGCGTCACGAC
>CAZINF010000092.1:0-13535 GCA_964540555.1 uncultured Syntrophus sp.
GGGAGAGGCGGGACGTCAGGCCGTGGCGGCGAACGCGGGCGCCGCAGAGCGCTACGCTGCCCTCATCGCGGACGTCCTGTCACGCCGCGTAAAGTAAAAAGCTACCTTCTCGCCCCCCCACCCTCACCCTCCCCCGCAAGGGGGGAGGGGATTTTCGTCAAGGGCACATTGGAGATTTTTTCGGGCACCATGCTACCGCAGCGGAGCGCCCGCCGGAAAACACGTCTGAGGGAAAAGGAGGGAAAAGGGGGGACAGCTCCCGATTTTTCTGAAAAATCGGGAGCTGTCCCCCCTTTTCCTATTCCGCCGCACGTCTGAGGAATTCCGACCACTTGTTGTTGACCGACCGCTGGAGCTGGCCGAGCTGCTCCATGCTCATCTTCTTGAAACGCCCCTGCCGCTCGACGAAATTGATCACCGGGACAAGCGTCCCTTTTTCGGCCAGGGTTTTGCTCCTGCCGGTGAACCTGAACTTCCCGTCTTCTATCTCGTAGAGAACGACGATCCCCGTCTCCACCGCAAGGCGGCCGATCTTGACCGTATCCCGGGGTGGGAAGGTCCAGCCGGGAGGACAGGGGGTGGCGATCTGGATGTAGCGCGTCCCTTTGATCCTCTTGGCCTTGACGAACTTGTCGTAGATGTCGAGGGGGAAGGAGGCGGAGGTGCTGGCCAGGTAAGGGATGTCGTGGCCCTCCATGATCTTCATCATGTCCTTCTTGTTCTGCTGCTTGGTGAGGATCGGCGTCGTCGTGGTCAGCGCCCCTGCCGGTGTGGCGCTGGAGCGCTGCGTCCCCGTGTTCATGTACCCTTCATTGTCGTAACAGACGAAGATGAAATCCGTCCCCCGCTCGGCGGCCCCGGAGAGGGCCTGGATGCCGATATCGAACGTCCCCCCGTCGCCGGCGATGGCGACGACGGTGATGTCGCTCCGGTTCATCGCGGCAAGCCCCGCCACGAGACCCGAGGCCGACGCCGCGGTGCTGGCAAAGGTGCAGTTCAGGCAGGGAATGGAGACCGATGTGATCGGGTAGAGGCCGTGGAGGACCGTAAGGCAGCTTGCCGGGAGGGTCAGGATCGTGTTTTCCCCGAGCGCCTTGAGGAGATAGCGGTAGGCCAAGGTAAGGCCGCAGCCCGAGCAGGCGCGGTTTCCCGGCAGTATGTATTCTTCCTCATGAACTTTAAAGAGTTTTTCCGGCATTTTTTACTCCGTCACGCAATTTAACCACGTTTGCTTTTCCCAGTCTCCCGATGCAATGGCCGCAAGGGAGGAACGGACAGCCTCGGCCAGCTCCTTGGCCTTGACGTCGCGTCCGCCGAGGCCGGCGATGAAATTATGGACCGGCGTCTGGACGCCGGTTCCGTAAAGGGAGGCCTTGATGTCGGCGCAGAGCGCCCCCTCGTACCCATAACTGATGTCCTTCTCGAAAACAACGATTGCCGGGACCTTTCCGAACGCCTCGCGAACCTCCTCCCGTGGGAAGGGCCGGTAAACGCGGATACCGACAAGCCCGGCCCGGATGCCCTGCCCGCGCAGGAGGTCCACTGCCACCGTCGCCTCCGTGGCCAGGGAACCCATACTGACCAGGAGGACCTCTGCGTCGTCCGTCCTGTAGGTCCAGAGCATCCCGCCGTGGTCGCGTCCGAATACCTCCGCGTAATGGCGGCACGTATCGACGATGACGTTCCGCGATCCTTCCAGGGCGTGCTGGAGTTTCCATCGCATGTCCATGTAGCCGTCGCGGAGGACCCCCTCCGCATCCCGCCTCTGCCAGGGGAAGATGACGGGGTTGATGTTCCGGGGATCTTCCGGATCAAGGATCGTGTGGGGCTTGTACGGGGGGATGAACCGACAGACCTTGTCGGCGTCGGGGATATCGACGGGCATCATCGTGTGGGAGAGGATGAAGCCGTCGTAACATACCATGACCGGGCAGTACACCTGCTCTGCGATCCGATAGGCCTGGATCAGGGAGTCGATGATCTCCTGGTTGTCCCGGCAATAGATCTGAATCCAGCCCGTATCCCGCTGGGCGATGGAGTCCTGCTGGTCGTTGAATATCGACCAGGGGGCGCCGACGCCGCGGTTTATGCAGGCAAGAACGATAGGGAGGCGGGAGCCGGCCGCCCAGTGGAGCTGTTCGTGCATGTAGAGCAGGCCGTGGGACGAGGTCGAGGTGAAGACCCGGGCGCCGACGGTTGAGGCGGAAATGCAAACCGTCATGACCGAATGCTCGCTCTCCACCCGGATGTACTCGGCCTTGAGGTCGCCCCGCTCCACCCACTGGGAGATCGTTTCCGTCACCGGGGTCGAGGGGGTGATGGGGTAGGCGGAAATCACCTGCACCTTGCAGAGCTTTACGGCGTAAGCGGCGGCCTGATTGCCGGTCAGGATCTGGACGTCGCTCATGGCTTGCCCTCCTCGTGCATGACCATAGTGATCGCCTTGGCGGGACATTCCTCCGCACAGATGCCGCACCCCTTGCAGTAGGTCAGATCGATCTCCACCGGGACGCCGGCGGTGACAATCCCTTCCGGACAGTAGAGCCAGCAGAGGTAGCAGGCAGGCCGGTTCTTGACGGAGGCGATACACTTCGCCAGGTCGATGACCGGGGTGGCGTCACGCCAGTCGCCGGTCTTCCCCGCCTCGCCCACGGCCGGTTTGCACATCGCTGAGAGATTGTCGTCTTTTTTGTGTTCCATAACAAACCTTTCCAAATACTTCTCAACAGGGATACCTTTTAGTAGGGACTTTAAATAGGGCGCTGTCCCCATTTACATTTACATTTAATCCTGTGGTCCCATTTTTATACTCGCTTCTCCGTACGCGGCCCTCAGTGCCGCGATGTTCGTTTCCGCCGCCGTGCCCGTGAGTTTCCACTTCAGACCTTTTTCCAGGTATTCGGGGGAGACGAGGCCTGTGGCGCGAGAGAAAACCCCGAGCATCGGGGTGTTGACCATCGGCGCCCCCTCCTTGAGGAGATGGAATCGGACCGCTATCGCTGTCGCGTCCACCGTGGCGATGTTGAAGCAGCCCTGGACGTCGACTTCATCCGCCTTCTGGAGGGTGTTGATGATAAGCCACCCTTTGGGTTTCAGAGAACCGATGATATCCACCGCGCCAAAGAGCGACGGATCGAGGACGACGGCGATATCGGCCTTTTCAATCTGCGAAAAGGTCCGGATCGGGTCATCGGAGATGCGGGTGGAGGCGGTCAGTGGGGCGCCGCGTCGCTCCGGGCCGAAGGTCGGCGCCGAGGTGACCCCCTTGAATCCCTGCAGGTAGGCCGATTCGGCCAGGATCTGCGCCACGATGACGACACCCTGTCCGCCGCGGCCGTGCCATATCACTTCATGCATGTCGCTTCCTTTTTATGCAAACGCCCGGAAAACGAAACAGGCCATGGATTTCCTACCCATGGCCTTTAGGATACGCTGCTTTTCCGGGTACTGTCTGTTCCTAAAAACAACGGGCGATGGGTCTGATGCCCATCAAAAGAAGAGCGAGATACAACAGGATGCCCCGGTGTAACCGGACCCGGTGAAGCTGGATCGACCTTCTTAACCTGTCGTTCATTTTCAGGAAACCCCGATCACAAAATTCGGCGGACTTTAGAACAAAACCCCGGGGATGTCAATAGGGAATTTTGCAAGGATAATTGACAAGATAATTAGCAGGCGCCTTGTTGCATGGGTCTATGCCGATAGGGGCTTAACATTTTCCTCTCCGACTGTTGACGGCTCCCGGGCAATCTGATATGAAATTCCCGCTGACGCTTACGATCTCGCGTGCCGGAGTGCAGGTAATCAGGGTGTTTCGATCACATACCTTTTGTGGAGGATGAAATGGATCTTGGATTGAAGGGAAAGGCGGCGCTTGTCGCCGGCGGGAGCATGGGGCTGGGGAGGGCCGTCGCGCTGGAGCTGGCGCGGGAGGGGGCGAAGGTTGCGATCGGCGCCCTCGACGATCCCCATCTGGGCGAAGCGGCGGAGCTGATCCGGCGCGAAACGGGGGGCGAGGCGCTGGCCGTTCCCGCCGACGTGAGCGACGCGGCGCAGGCAAAGGGGCTTGTCCGCAGGACGATCGACCATTTCGGAACCCTGGACATCCTCGTCAACAACGCGGGGGGACCCCCCTCGGCCGATTTCATCGATATCGACGAGACGCTGTGGGAAAAAGGTTTCCGCCTCAACCTCCTCTCGACGATCCTAATGACCCGCGAGGCGGTCCCGGTGATGAAGGCCAAGCGCTGGGGCCGGATCATCAACATGACCTCGATCTCCGTCAAGCAGCCCATCGACGGCCTGATCCTCTCCAACACCATCCGGTCCGGGGTGATCGGATTGGCCAAGTCGCTCTCCAATGAACTCGCCCCCTTCAACATCACGGTCAACAGCGTCTGTCCCGGCTACACCCTCACCGACCGCGTCCGGAACCTCGCCAGGACCACGGCGGAAAAAGAGGGGACGACGCCGGAGACGGTGATCGGTCGCTGGGAGGCCTCCATCCCGATGAAGCGGCTCGGGACGCCGGAGGAATTCGCCGCCCTTGTGGCCTTCCTGGCCTCGGAGCGGAGCGGCTACATCACCGGGGCCGCCATCCAGATCGACGGCGGCTGGTACAAGGGGGTCATGTAAGGGGGAAACCCCTCAGTCGGTGAACCGGTATTTAAAAAGCGTCCAGAGGGCGGAAAACCCGTGTCTCCAGGAAATTTTCTTCCCCTCCGCGTAACTGCGCCCATAGTAAGAGATGGGCAGTTCATAAATGCGCCACTCTTTGTGTTTACAGATCTTGGCCGTCAGTTCCGGCTCTACGGAAAAACCGTCGGATTTTATCCGGATGCCGTCGAGCACGTTCTTCCGGAACATCTTGTAGCAGGTTTCCATGTCGGACAGGGTGGTGTTGTAGAGGATTCCCGTCACGAACGTCAGAAAACCGTTTCCCATCCGGTGCCAGAAGAGGTGGACCCTCTGCGGTTTGCCCCCGGAAAGACGGGAGCCGTAAACGACGTCGGCCACCCCCTCGATGATCGGCTTGCTCATCTCGATAAACTCGCTGGGATCATACTCCAGATCGGCGTCCTGGATCGTCACGATCTCCCCCGTCACGTGACCGAAGCCGGTCCTGAGGGCCGCCCCCTTCCCACGGTTCCGGTTGTGGAAACAGGTCCTCACCCGGGCGTCGAACGCGGCCGTTTGAAGGAGTTCCTTCGTCCCGTCGGTGGAACCGTCATCGACGACGATCACCTCCTTGACGATATCCAGACGAAGAACCTTTTCGATGATCTGAAGGATGGTCCCCTTTTCGTTGTACACGGGAACGACGACGGACAGAATTTTTTCGCTTGTCATTTCAGCTCCTTATTATTTTCTGGCGGTTTTGCCCTTCACGGGCACTTGTTTCACTTTTGGTGATGCGGCCTCCGGCCTGCCCCCCGCGGGAGAGATCGCCCCGGGGATGGCGGCGGCCATGAAGGCGAGAAAGACGGCGCTCGGCCAGAGCTGCAGGAAAAGACGGTTTAACGACGTCATGAGATGCCAGTTCAGATCGAGAGGAGTCATGACGTAGACGAAGAAGGCGAAGGGGATATCCGCGAACTGGGAAGCCCCCATGGCGATGAAAAAGGGGGTCCCCATCAGGATCATGGCGGCAAGGCAACCCTGGGTTCTGCCTCGAAGGAGAGAGAGGGCAGCCACAATGATGCCCAGGATGAGCAAGGTAAAGACAAAGCCCATCGCCGCGGGGATAACGATGCCTTCGCCGCCCGTGTATGTCCATCCGCGGGCGATGGAGAGCGGCAGGAGCAGGGGATAGTCCCAGTGGCTCCAGTCCAGGCCGCTCGCAAAGGCCCCCCGCCATAGATCGCCGCCACGGAAGAGGAAGCGGGCGTGCATGTTCCAGATCAGGCCGAAAACGAGGCAGACAGCAAGGTCGATCAAGGCGACGTAGCGGGTAAGCCCCGCCAGAAGGCAGACAAAATAGCTGCAGGAGGTGACGCCGATCCCGAGGCCGCCGCCGGCAAAGAGCCTCAAGAGGATGCCGGCGGTTTTCCGGTTTCCGGACGGGAAAAAGATCAATGTCATCAGGACGCCGGTGATCAGGGAGAGGAGAAGGGATGCGCCGAAGAAAAAGATCATCGTCCGGTTTCCCTTCCATAGAGGATCAGACCCTCCCCGAAATCCATGAGGGGAACCAGGCAGTTCTTTTCCAGGAATCCGGGGGACGGCGGTCCGTCGAGAAAATTGCCGACGACGACCGGAAGCTCTGGGCTGTTCCGGACGATCAGGAAGACCCATCCCGCCTTCACACTGTATCTTCTAAAAAAATCAGCCATTTTCCATGTCCCTCATTTTCCGTTCAGCGAAGCGAGGAGGTGCAGGGTCGAAAAATGTCCAGCGTGCGCAGGGACCGTGATTTTCAAAACTCTCTCGTTACATATACTGCGTTTTCCGGACGTTGCCCGCCCGGATCAAATCTTCCAGCTCCTTCATCAGCGGGGGAAGCGTGACCGGATCGAGGGCGGAGATCGCCACGGCGCCGAAGCGTCTGCAGAGGGTCGTCAGAAGCTCCCTGTTCTGGATACGATCCTCCTTGTTGAAGACCCTAAGCATCGGTTTGCCGATCAGTTCGAGATCCGCGAGGATCTTTTCGACGGCGGCAATCTGGGCCTCGAAGGCGGGGTTGCTCACATCGATCACGTGGAGAAGGATGTCCGCCCCCTGGAGTTCGTCGAGCGTCGCCCGAAAGGCGGTAACGAGCTCCTTCGGCAGGTCCCGGATGAAGCCGACCGTATCGGTGATGAGAGCCTCGGTATCCCGGGGAAAGCGGAGGCGCGAGCTCTTCGGATCGAGCGTTGCAAAGAGGCGGTCCCCGGTGAAGGCCTCGCTCTTGGTCAGGGCGTTGAGGAGCGTGGATTTTCCGGCATTGGTGTAGCCGACGATGGAGATGACGGGGAGACCCGTCTTCTCCCGCAGCGCCCTTCTGAGTCCCCTTGCCTTCTCGACATTCTTCAGCTCCTTTTCCAGACGGTGGATCCTCTCCCTGATCCGCCGCCGGTCGACCTCCAGCTTGGTCTCGCCGGGGCCGGTTCCGCCGATCCCCCCCGCCAGCCGGGAGAGGCCCGCGTCCTGCCTGGTGAGCCGGGGGAGGCGGTATTTGAGCTGCGCCAGTTCCACCTGTATCTTCCCTTCCCTGCTGTGGGCGCGTCTGGCGAAGATGTCGAGGATCACCTGGGTCCGGTCGATCACCTTCATCTCGGTGAAATCGGCAATAGAGCGGATCTGGGCGGCGGTCAGCTCGTGGTCGAAGACGAGGAGGTTCGCATCCATCTGCATGGCTCGGATGACGAGGTCGGAGAGTTTTCCCCTGCCGATGAGGAAGCGCGGGTCCACCCCCGGGCGGCGCTGGATGACCGTGTCGAAGACCTCGACGTCGCAGCTCCGGCAGAGCTCGCGGAGCTCGGCGAGCGAGGCCTCCCCGTCGAAGAAAGGGTTCGTTTCCACCCGGACAAGGATGGCGCGTTCCACGGCTTCAACCTTCCGGGTTTTCTGACGCCCGGCGAACTCGCCTTCGAGGGCCGAGATAAAGGCGGTGAAGTCGAGATCGAGCTCGGCGGGGCGCCGGGGGTCGAGGGTCAGCCAGAAGCGTCCCTCCGGGTTTTCCGGAATAAGATGGGCGGTGTGGGCATAGCCGGGCAGTCCGTCTTCACCCGCGTCCAGGGCGCAGACCAGATCGAGGCGCAAAAGCGCGAGGTCCGTCAGATCGTCGGTGGTGAGCTCCTCACCGGCCAGATGGGTGTGGATCAGGCGGAGCCCCCTGAATCGGTGGGAGGAGGAGCGGAAGCCGTCCAGGGCCGGGATGAGGATGTTGTGATGGGAGCCCACGATCACATAGACGATCTCCCCCCGGCGGGTGACGAGGAGGCCGATCTGGCGGTTGATCTCCCGGGAGAGCTCCGTCAGCGACCGGGCCAGTTCGTGGGTGACGACCCGCTCCGGCGTGCAGCGCCGCCGGTAGAGCTGCCCGATCCGCTTGATTTCCTCCGGTCCGAGGCCGGTCAGGTTGCCGTGTATCTTTTCTATGGCCGATCCTATTTTAAGATGTGAGATTGACTTCTTTTTTCTCGATCCCCGGCATGGGATAATGCCTGATATTGCCCGTGATCAGGGTAGCTCTGTTGATGACACAGGTCGCGGCAATGAGGCAATCATCCAGTTCCAGATGATGGCCCTTGATCGTCCGGCGATAATCCCCCGCCAGGGCCGCAATTTTTCTGTCCACGTCAATCACAGCCAGGCTGTCCAGCAGTTTTACCGTTTTCTCCAACTCTTTGTCCCTCATGCCGGCGTGAATCTCGCCGATACTAATGGCCGAACAGCACAATAATGAATCCTGGGCCGTCTCTCTGAGCATCACACGCACCGATTCGTTACCGCGTAGATGAAGGATCAGCACATCCGTATCAACGACAACCTGACGCATCGGCACGTTTTCCCCGTGTGGATTTTCTGACATTTCTTACAAAGTGATCTACCCCCGCCGCGAGTTCAGGGTGTTCCCCGCCCTTCCAGGCGCCGAAGGTCTCGTCAATGGCCGTTAGTTGGCGCAGCCGCTGTAGTTCCCGCTTAAGCGCCCCACTGACAAACCTGCTCAACTCGCCTTTGCCCACTGTTTCCCGCAGTTGATTCAGCAGGTCTTCAGGGATTTGAAAGTTGGCCTGCTTCAAAACCGTGTTCATGACTATCCCCTCCTTTTCTATAAAGTGACATAGATACATTCATAGATAAGCCGGTAAAAGTCAACTTAAAAAATAATCACAAAGTTTGACCTGTCAAGTCGTTTCGGCGGGAAACATTTTGTCCCTTTACTTGAATTTGTGCGGGTTGACCCGCTTTTCCATCCCGTCGAGGAAGGTCGACCAGGCGTTCGTCCGGAAGGAAGCGGCCTGTTTTTTCGTCTCCGCCCCCCCGCAGACGGGACAGGCAGACGCCGTCTCGCCGACCTTCATAATCCGCTCGAAAGAATGCCCGCAGGCCGTGCATTCATATTCGTAGATCGGCATGGGTCCCCCTGATTCTTCGGATCGCCGGAGAGGTCCGCTCGAAAAAGGCTAGGGAAGAGGTCAAGCGCTTCCATTCCCCTGACGCGATCCGGAACGTCGAACGCTCAGTTCTTGCTGTCGGCATCCGACGAATCCCGCTCTGACTTTTGATAGACGTCGAGTTCGGGCGTATCGATCCGCACGGTTCCATCCTCGTTCATACGCACAAATGTCCGCGCCCAGAGGACCGAGTACCAGACGCCGATCGGCCGGCCCTTGTCGTCCGACATCTCGAACCCGTACTAAAACATATTGTGCCGGGAGGCCTTGGTCTTCATATCATCGACGATTTCCTGCATCTTCGCCGCGGTCATCCCCGGCGCCTCCTTCCAGAGGGTTCTCGGGTCGAGCCGGTGGTCTTTATGCAGTCCATGAGGGCGTTGGGGTAGTGGAGCGCGCCGCTGACGTAATAGCGCAGTTCGCTGTTGACCCGGTACCCCTCGAAGGCCTGCGTGACCTCATTGTGGGGATTGATCGTGCCGTAATTCCGGAGCAGAGAGCCGGAGCAGGCCGCTGCGCCCAGGCAGAGGATCAGGATCAGGGATAAACGACTGATTTTTCTTCTGTTCATCGTGATACCTCCAGTAAAAGTAAAGGAGGGCTGCCGGCGGAAAAAAAGGCCCCGGGGATCTCTCTCCGGGGCCGGTTTGTGGGGGTTACCCCCCGGTGAATCGAATCGACCTTAGAAGTTCAGGGTCAGCTGGTTCATCAGCAGGTAGTCGTTCCCAACCTTGCTGGCGGCGCTTTTCCCCTTGAAGTAATCGCCGGTCCAGAGATAACCGGCGCCCACCATGTAGGAGAGGTTGTCGTAGATCTTGTAGGTGGCTTTGATGTCGGCCTCGTAACCGTAGTCCTTGGAGACGTAACCCGTCGGCGCTTTGTTCGCCTGCATGAAAGAGAACGCCGCTTCGACGTTGAATTTCGGCGTCACGTTGAAGCCGCCGAAAACGTTGTAGAGGACCAGGTTCTGCTTATCGGTGGAATATTGCCCGCCGGCAGTGCCTGTGCCTTGGTGGGACCCGTAAACCCAAGAGCGCAGGTTGGCATTGCCGAAGATCATGGCCGGGGTCCAGGTCGTCGTACTGACCGGGCCGCTCTTGTCCTTCGACGTGTCATTCGGATCGCCGGAGCTGTAACCGAACTGGCCGCCGACGTACATCGGCCCCAGATTCATCCTGGCCATGATGTAAGCACCGAGGCCGTCCTTGTCGAGATCCGCCGTCGTGGCGGGGGATTCATATTTGAACGCTTTGCCGGTCAGATAGATCAGCTCGCCCTCGACATAAACAGGGCCGAACGTCCCCTTGAAGTAGGGCGCCAACGTGTGGAACTGGGTCTTTCTGTTTGCGGTAGGCAGCCGTTCACGCTGCGTGTCGGTGTACATGTAAAGGAGACCGGCATTGCCGCCCTTCCAGTTGAAGATGCCGGCGAGCCAGTATCTGTCGGAATCCGCGGAGGTCAGACCCGAGGGGGTCGAGGTGTACATCACCGTGTCCGCTTCGTAGACCTTCTCATAGATGGCGATGACATTCAACGGACCGAACGCCCCGGTGTACTTCGCCCGAGGACGGGAGCCCGGGATGTCGCCGAAGACGGTCCCCCACTCGTCGGCGGCCTGATAGCCGACGTCGAACTTGCCTATCGCCGTCATGAAGGTGACAAAGCCGCGCTCCATCTCGATGTTTTCCTGGAGCGTCACGGCGAGGCTGTTGACCTTGCCTGAGTTGGACTTGTCTTCAGTCGTAGATGCGCCTCTGTTTACTGAGCCCCACTGCTTTTCGAAGGCGTCGAAACGGGGCGTGAAGGAGAGCCCCTGGGCGACATTAAACTCCATCTGCCCCCTCGTTCGGGTCCACATGAAGGCGCGGGAATAGGCGCTGTCCCCGGCCCAGGCCCTGTTATCCTCATACACGCCGTTCACGTAGTACTGACCGCTGAACTTCACGCCCGTCTGCGCCGATGCGGTCATGCTGAAGGCGACGATCAGCCCCAGCGACAGTAAAACGACCAAAAGTTTCTTCATTGTATCCTCACTACTGAAATATGGGGAATCCATAGCACCGCCCGCGGGCGATGTCAAGCCCCATTTTTTCCTGTCAGCGACACATTAATTCCCAGGTTTGTCATACTACCGCCCTTCATTTTTCGGCGCCGCGGCGCGACCTCCGCCCGCGGTAAAGACACAAACCCAGATTACACACATTCTGCAAGCAACGTACCAGAACCGGATTCTTCTTCAATCGCTTCTTCACGGCAGGGCGCCGGGCGGACGGATCTCGAGATGAAAATCCAAAATAAACAAAAGATTAGATGATAATGACCGGACTCTTTCTACGCTCGCATCCATCTGCGGCGCCGAGCCACCCTCCGCTCGTCCGGAGCGAAGTGAGGCAAAATAGGCCGGCCGGGCGCCCTTTCTGTGTTAAAAAAGCACACCAGCGGGGGTCTCCGGGCAAAAGAAACTCGCTCCGCCGGTCTGCGGCGCCGTCCGGATCTTTATCCGCAGCCCCGCTCCAGAAAGACGACCACGTAAAAAGCCATGGGCGCGCGGGGACGGATTTGAAATCCGTCCCCATTCATGAAGGGTGAAGCTTGAGCGCAGCATCCGGACTTTTTACGAAGCCGTCAAAAAACCATGTCAAGCCAGCGGCGGGGCAATTTGCCTTTTCAAATCGGCGCCGCTTTGATCCGAAAAGATCCGAAAATATCTCTTGACATCCTGCAAACATTGGGATAGAGCACAGTCAACATGACATGACCTCTGGTCATATAGTGACCGCCGTTCATGCTCGGTGACGACTCCTAAGCGGTTTGAATCTGTATTATCTGTTATAACATTCCAGCCACGCGGAATGATGGGACGGTCCTGGGCGACCCGAAATAATAACGTGAGAAAAAAGGGGGGACAGAACGGGAGGTCACGATGGAATCGGAAGACAAGATGCAATTGAAAGAGATGTATCCGGTACATGAGCGCGTGCGCAAGATTGCCTACATCAAAAGCAGAGAGGAGTATGAACGGCTCTATCGGGAATTCATGGCGGATCCGCCGGGATTCTGGGCCAAACAGGCCGACGAGTATCTGATCTTTTTCAAGAAGTGGGACAAGGTCGAGGAGTTCAACTTCGATATCCGTAAAGGTCCGATCTATTTGAAGTATTTTGAAGGCGCGAAGCTGAACGTCTCTTACAACTGTCTCGATAGGCATCTGGAGACGAGAGGCGACAAGGTGGCGATCCAGTGGGTCGGGAACGAACCGGCAGAAGAGAGGGCCATCACCTATCGCGAACTGCACAGGGAGGTGTGCAAGTTCGCCAATGTTCTGAAAACCCATGGAATAAAAAAGGGCGACCGTGTATGCATCTACATGCCGATGGTCCCCGAGGCCGGGGTGGCGACACTCGCCTGCACCCGCATCGGCGCAGTACATACCGTGGTTTTCGGCGGATTCAGTCCGGAAGCTTTGTCCATCCGGATCCAGGATTCGCAAGCGAAAATCCTGGTCGTTTGCGACGGCTCCTTCCGCGGCGCCAAGGCGGTGCCCCAGAAGAAAGACGCCGACACGGCGCTCAAGGGTTGCCCGTCGATCGAAAAGGTGATTGTGGTCAAAAGGGTCGGCGATAAGATCGGGGATCTCGACTGGACGGAGGGCCGCGACCTCTGGTGGCACGAAGAGATGGCCAAGGTCGATGCGAAGTGCGAACCGGAATGGATGGACGCCGAAGATCCCCTTTTCATCCTCTACACCTCCGGATCCACCGGCAAGCCCAAAGGCGCACTCCACACGACGGCCGGTTATCTCCTTTTCACCGCCTATACCTTCAAGCTGGGCTTCGATTATCACGAGGCGGACATCTGGTGGTGCACCGCCGACATCGGCTGGGTAACGGGTCACAGCTATGTGATCTACGGCCCGCTTTGCAATGGCGCCACCTCTCTCATGTTCGAAGGCGTCCCCAACTATCCGACTTACAGCCGCTTCTGGCAGATCGTCGAAAAATACAAGGTAACCCAGTTCTACACCGCCCCGACGGCCATCCGGGCGATCGCCAAGGAGGGAGACCAGTGGGTGGAGGGGATTGACCTCTCCTCGATCAGAATCCTCGGCTCCGTCGGCGAACCCCTGAACCCCGAGGCCTGGCACTGGTACTACAGCGTGATCGGCCGCAATCGCTGTCCGATCGTCGACACCTGGTGGCAGACCGAAACGGGCGGCTTCATGATCCTGCCGCTCCCCGGCGCGATCCCGATCAAGCCGGCGCTGGCAACGCTGCCCATCATGGGGGTGGTCCCGTGCCTGGTGGACGACACGACCGGCGCCGAGGTCAGGGAACCGGTCGGCCGCGGCGCCCTCTGCATCAAGCGGGCCTGGCCCGGCTTCGCCCGGACGATTTACAAGGATCACAAGAAGTACGAAGAGACCTATTTCGAACCCTT
>CAZINF010000093.1:0-13432 GCA_964540555.1 uncultured Syntrophus sp.
GGATGCGTACTACACGTTTAAAGGATGGGATCATCAGGGTATTCCTACAAAAAAGTCGTTGGAAGAATTGGGCCTGGGCTATGTTGCGGATGACTTTGAAGCGAGAGGGATTATATAAAATGGGCAAAGTTAATAAAAAAATCAAAACAATCAAGATCGATGTTGATAAATGCAACGGATGCCGGGCATGCGAGGTCATCTGCTCCGCCTTTCACGCGACGCCAAAATATAGCAGCAATAATCCGGAGCGGTCTCGTATTCGGCTGATGCGTGATCCGATAAAAGACGTCTATATTCCTGTATACGCGGGGGAGTATGCAGCATCCGAATGTATGGGTAGAGACAAATATGTGATTGACGGGAAGGAATATGATGAGTGCGGCTTCTGCAGGGCTTCCTGCACATCCAGGAAGCTTTTCAAAGAGCCGGATTCCGGTCTTCCTCTCAAATGCGATATGTGTGAAGGTGAAGAAGAGCCTTTGTGTGTCAAGTGGTGCATCAATGATGCCCTGATTTGCGAAGAAAGGGAAGAGGAAAGCGAAGAAGAAGTGAAGCCGGAAGATATAGAGATAGGATTGGAATCCTTGATAGACAAATATGGAAAGCAGACAGTAATGGATACCATTGCCCGGATGTCAAAGAAGGACTGAAATAAACAAGAGGATATAAAAGACAGTGGAGACTGTAGCCCCCTATAAAGAGATCATAGATGCCATAAAAGCGAGCGGCGGAGATGCCTTCAAGAGGTGCTTTGAATGCGGATTGTGCGATGCGGTTTGTCCCTGGAACAGGGTTAGAAATTTCAGCATACGCAAGATAGTCCGGGAGGCCACCTTCGGTTTAACCGATATTGAAAGTGAAGAGATGTGGCGCTGCACGACCTGCGGAAGATGTCCCCAGCAGTGCCCCAGGGACGTCAAACAGATAGAATCCGGGGTAGCCTTGCGCCGGATTGCCACGGAATATGGGGTTTTCCCCTCTTCTGTCAAGCCTATCCGCACCATAAGCGGAAGCCTGGTCGGTGAAGGCAATCCATTGAATGAAGAGCGAAAAAAGAGAGCGGATTGGGCAGAGGGTCTTTCTGTAAAAACGTTCACCGAGGGGATGGAAATCTTATATTTCCCCTGCTGCTACCTCAGCTATGATCCAAGATTAAAAAAGGTAGCCAGGGCCACCGCCAATATCCTCAACAGGGCCGGGGTAGATTACGGAATACTGGGCGCCCGGGAGAGTTGCTGTGGGGAAAGCATCCGCAAGACCGGCGATGAGGAGGTGTTCAAACGCCTGGCCAGGGAAAACATAAAAACGTTTATCGATAACGGGGTAAAGAAAATTCTTGTTTCTTCCCCTCATTGCTACCATACCTTCAAAAACGAGTATCCCGAATTTATGGTGAACTTTGAGGTGGTTCATATCTCCCAATATGTATTCCAGCTTATTAATGAGGGGAAGCTTAAGCTCATCAAGGAGTATGGGAAGAAAGTGACCTGGCATGACCCGTGTTACCTGGGGCGGCATAACGGCATATATGACGAGCCCCGGAAGGTTTTGAAGCAGGTGCCTGGTTTAGACTTGCATGAGATGGCTGATTCGCGGGTAGACAGTCTCTGTTGCGGAGGGGGGGGAGGCAGGATTTGGATGGAAACCCCCAAGGGGGAAAGATTTTCCGACATCCGCTTGGAGCAGGCTGTCGGGGTCGGGGCAGAGGTGCTGGTTACCTCCTGCCCCTATTGCATCACCAATTTTGAAGACAGCAGGTTGAACCGGGAGAATGGTGAAGCCATAGAGATTAAGGACATCACTGAGATTCTCCAGGAAGTGATCTAGGGAACCGAATAAACCTGATGAGGTAATGGAAAGTGGAAAAAGAACAAATGGGGCAGCTTTGCAGAAATTTCGCGGGTGGTCATTTTGGAGATGTCCTGGTTGTCGGCGGAGGGATCAGCGGTATTCAAGCCGCCCTTGATCTTGGCACGGCGGGGTTTAAGGTTTACCTGGTTGAAAAAGCGCCGTCCATCGGCGGCCATATGGCGCAGCTGGACAAGACCTTTCCCACGAATGACTGCTCCATGTGAATACTCTCGCCCAAACTGGTCGAGGTCGGCCGGCATCCCAACATAGAGGTCCTGACCTATACTGAAGTTGACAGTGTAGAAGGGGAATCGGGGAACTTCAAGGTTACCCTGCTTAAAAAGCCCAGATATATCATAGAGAGCAAATGCACGGGTTGCACCACCTGCGTGGAATACTGCCCGGTCAAATACCCTGACCCATATAATCAGGAAATATCGGATAATAAAGCGGTGCATGTCTATTTCGCTCAGGCGATTCCGCTAGTCACTTATATAGATGAAAGCTGTCTTTACCTTAAAGAGAAGAAATGTCGTATTTGCGAAGCCGTATGTAAGAACAACGCCATTGATTTCAATCAGACGCCGGAGAAGGTTGAAGTCAATGTAGGGGCCATCATTCTGTCTTCCGGGCTCGAGCCATTTGATCCCAAGGTGAGGGAGGAATATAGATACGGTCAATTTGCCAACGTGGTCACCAGTATGGATTATGAAAGGCTGTTATGCTCCACAGGGCCGTACCAGGGTGAGGTATTGCGCACTTCCGACGAGAAGCATCCGCATAAAGTGGCCTGGATTCAATGCGTCGGTTCCAGACGGGTGACCCCGGGCGAAAACAGCTATTGCTCATCCGTATGTTGCACCTATACCCAAAAGCAGGTGATTTTGACCAAAGAACATGATGCAGAGGCCGAGTGTACGGTATTCCATAACGACATTCGTTCTTATGGGAAGGATTTTGAGCGATTCTACGAAAGGGCAGCGAAGCTTCCCGGTGTGCGATTTTTCAGAAGCTACGTATCGATAGCAAGAGAGAACCCAGAAACGAAGAATGTCACCATACGGTATTCCACGCCCGATGATGGTGTAAAAGAGGAAGAATTCGATATGGTGGTATTGTCCGTGGGCTTGAATCCCCCGGCTGATGTGCAGGACCTGGCAAGCAGGTTTGGCATCGACCTCAATTCGCACGGATTCTGTAAAGCACTCTCTTCCAGTCCCATGGAGACCACCCGGCCAGGGATCTTTGTGAGCGGAGCCTTCCAGGGTCCTACGGACATTCCCGAGTCGGTTTTTACCGCGAGCGCAGCCGGCTCCCAGTGCGGTGAACTTCTTGACTATCGGCGAGGGGATCTGGCCAGAGAAAGGATATATCCGCCGGAAAGAGATGTCTCCCAGGAGGAGCCAAAGATAGGGGTCTTTGTGTGTCATTGCGGGGCTAATATCGGCAGGATAGTAGGTGTCCCTTCCACCGTTGAATATGCCCTGACTTTGCCCCATGTCGTCTACGCTCAGGAACAGCTGTTTTCCTGTGCTACCAATTCTGCCCAGCAAATTGCAGACATAGCAAAGGAAAAAGGGCTCAATCGCGTGGTTGTTGCCGCCTGCTCCCCCAGGACCCTTGAACCGCTGTTCCGGGATACCCTGCGGGAGGCGGGAATCAATCAGTATTACCTGGATATGGCGAATATTAGAGAACATTGCTCCTGGGTCCATGCCAGAGAAAAGGAAGAGGCTACCCAAAAGGCAAAGGATATCATCAGGATGTCTGTAGCCCGCGCTTGCCATTTAAAGCCCTTACAGGAATTTGATCTGCCGGTGAACAAGACGGCGCTGGTCGTTGGTGGTGGTATCGCCGGCATGACCTGTGCTCTTTCCATAGCGAATCAGGGACACGAGGTTTACCTGGTCGAAAAGGAACCAGACCTGGGGGGAGTCGCACGAAGAATCTATTCCACGTTGGAAGGAATGGATGTTCAGGCCTATTTGCGTGATGTGATAGGCAAGATTTACAAGCACCCCTCAATACATGTGTATACCGATGCGACTATTCCGGAGGCCACCGGTTATGTGGGGAATTTCGTAACCAAGGTGAAATCAGGCAGAGGCGTCACGG
Source organism: uncultured Syntrophus sp. (assembly GCA_964540555.1). Taxonomy (GTDB): domain Bacteria; phylum Desulfobacterota; class Syntrophia; order Syntrophales; family UBA5619; genus JAKAFS01. The sequence goes on from CAZINF010000093.1 coordinate 3,967, forward strand.
AGATTAAACATGGAGCAGCCGTCATCGCTATAGGCGCTGATATATATAAGCCCGCCGAATACCTTTATGGAGAAGATGACAGGGTCATGACCAACCTGGAGTTGGAGGAGCAGATCGCCAAAGGCGCAGAACGGGTGATGAACGCCCGGAGCCTTGTGATGATCCAATGCGTAGGCTGCAGAAATGAAGACAGAAATTACTGCAGCCGGATATGTTGCAGTGAATCTGTAAAGAACGCTCTGAGACTAAAAGAGATAAATCCCCAAATGGAGATAGTCATCCTCTTTCGGGATATGAGAACGTATGGATTCAAAGAGGATTATTACCGGGATGCGTCAAATAAAGATGTAAAGTTCATCCGCTATGAGCCGCATGATAAACCTCAGGTGGAGGCTGCCCAGGAGGAGGGTCGGCCGGTTCTGAGGGTTACGGTGACCGATCCTATTTTAGGTAAAAAGCTGGCCATAGATGCCGATTTACTTTCTTTAGCCGCCGCCGTCATCCCCTCCGCGGGAAACAAGGAAATATCTTTATTGTTCAAGGTCTCTTTGGGACCGGATGATTGGTTCAAAGAAGCCCATGTCAAATTAAGACCGGTTGAGTTTGGCACAGATGGCGTTTACATCTGTGGGATAGCTCACTATCCCAAGCATATATCGGAATCGATCAGCCAGGCTTATGGAGCGGCTGGTCGAGTGTTGACCCTTCTCTCCCACGATACGGTCACTGCCTCCGGCTCTGTTTGCGGGGTGGATGAGGATAAGTGCATTTCCTGCGGGGCATGTATCACCGTTTGTACCTATGGCGCCATAGAGTTCTATGATACACCGGAAGGCAGAAAGGCCAAGGTTAATCCTGTACTCTGTAAAGGAGATGGTCTCTGCAACTCAGTGTGTCCAACCGCGGCTATTTCACTACAGCACTTTACCGATGAGGAGCTTTTGGGCCAAATTGATGCCGCGGTTGGCGATGCATAGAAGCATACAGATCAATAAAAGCAGGATTTTAGGCAAAGGAGGTGAGCACGAATGGGTTCAGGACTGATATTTAAACCAAGAATCGTCGGTTTTGTATGCCAGTGGTGAGGATACGGCGCTGCTGACCTGGCTGGAGTTTCCAGACTGCAATATACCACTGAAATAAGGCTTATCCGCGTCATGTGCACCGGCAGAGTCGACCTGTCATATATACTCCGGGCTTTCTCAAAAGGGGCAGACGGGGTGTTCATCGTCGGTTGTCGTCTTAATGAATGCAATTATATTACTCATGGAAATTTCCATGCCTTGAGCATGGTCCATCTTAGTAAAAAAATAATGGAACAGATAGGATTGAATCGGGAAAGGTTGATGATCGAATTTATGTCGGGTGGTGAAGGGATTTTCTTTGCCGAAGTGATGAACAATTTCGGAAAGAAGGTGAAGGAGATAGGACCTTTTGGCCAAAGCGAAGGGATAGACGAAAAGGCATTAAAGGCTAAACTTGAAGCAGTTACACGCCTGGTTCCCTACATTAAGCTGGTGGAAAGGGAGAGGCTGAGGGTGCGTTTTGATACGGAAAAGGAGTATGATGATTTTTTCAGCAGTGACGAAGCAGACAGGTTATTTGGCGAATTGATCGCCGATAAATTGGCTGTAAGCCAAATGATGCTGCTCCTGCGGGAAAGACCCCTTTCAACGGGAGAAATCTCTGGGTTTTTAGGCCTGAACCCGTCTGAAGTATCAAGACACCTCAATAGTTCAGCACGGCAAGGATTGGTCAGGTTCGATGAAGGTCAAAAGTGCTTTGCTCCAGCCTGATGTGAAAGAGCAGGCAGTGGATCAGGGGAACGAAGCAGATTAGGAAAGCGACTATGGATAACGAGAGAATCGACCAGATTATCGATAAGTATCAGGGCAAAGCCAGTTCAGTGATCCAGGTATTAATGGAGATTCAGAGCGAAAACCATTGGCTTCCCAGGAAAGTATTAGAGAGGGTCAGTAAGAAACTGGAAGTGCCTTTCAATGAAATACTGCATATCGTTACCTTTTATAAAACCTTCGCTTTGATTCCTAAAGGACATCATGAGATTCACATATGTACGGGCTCTTCCTGTCATGTTCGTGGTTCGACGCGGCTCCTCGAGCGGGTTCAGGACCTGATTGGAATCCGACCTGGGGAAACGAGCCCGGATTTAAGGTTCAGCCTGGAGACTGGTAACTGCCTCGGCTGCTGTGCTTTAGGACCGGAGATCGTCGTCGATGGGAGGCATCACAGCAAGATAGCGCCAGGCAATGTGGAAGATGTGTTGAAAGACTACGATTAAGGGAAGATTATGCCAAGGATAAATTCGGCTGCTGAACTGGAAGAACTCAGGAAGGGCATCTTATCGAAAAGAGATCCCGATAAGCCTCGTATCGCAATATGTGCGGGAACCGGCTGTCTGGCTCTGGGTAATGACAGGGTTATCAGCGCCTTTGAAGAAGAAGTCAAGAAACAATCTTTAGAGGCTAAAGTTGATATCAGAGCGACCGGCTGCCATGGCCTTTGTGAAAAAGGACCTCACGTTGTCATCTATCCCGAAGAAATCAGCTATATCGAGGTGACGCCGGAGGATGTCCCGGAAATTGTCTCCCAGACCGTGATTGGAAAGAAGGTGATCGACCGCCTGATTTATACCGACCCAAATACCGGCGAAAAAGCGGCGCATCAGTCCGAAATACCCTTTTACAAGAAACAGATGCGGCATCTTATCGGCAATAACAGCAAGATCGATCCCAAGAGCATCGGCGAATATCTGGCGCTTGGCGGTTATTCTGCGTTATCGCGATCGCTTTTTGAAATGAGCCCGGAGCAGGTCCTTGAAGAAATAAAGAAAGCCAACCTGCGCGGCCGGGGCGGCGGCGGATTCCCCGCCGGTTTGAAGTGGGAGACTGCCCGTAATGCGCCCGGGGACGAAAAGTATGTGATCGTCAACGGCCACGAAGGGGAGCCCGGGGCGTTTATGGATAGAGCCCTCTTTACGGGAAATCCGCACAGCGTGCTGGAAGGCTTGATCATCGGCGCCTACGCTATCGGCTCGCATCAAGGATTTATTTACACCCGTCACGACTCTCCTCGATTAAGAAATCATATTGCGGTTGCCCTCGCTCAGGCGGAGGAATACGGATTTTTAGGCGACAATATCCTTGGTTCCGGCTTCAACTTCGCTGTCGAGGTGCACCTTGATATAGGGATATTCGTTTCCGGCGAGTCCAGCGCATTAATGAGGTCGATAGAAGGGAAGACACCCGAACCAAGACCCAAATATATCCGCACTTCGGTAAGGGGTATCTGGGAAAAGCCGACCAACCTGAACAATGTAGAAACCTGGGCCAACGTGCCTCAGATAATCAGTAAGGGCTCTGAATGGTATAACGGTATCGGGACAGAGCGGAGTAAAGGAACAAAACTCATATCCTTATCGGGTAATATAGTGAATACAGGGGTCGTAGAAGTTCCTTTCGGGACCACGCTCAGAGAGATTGTCTACGACATCGGGGGTGGAATTCCAAACGGAAAGAAGCTTAAAGCGGTTCACTTTGGAGGACCTATGGGAGGTTCCATTCCCGAGAGTCTCCTCGACACCCCTTTGGATTTTGATGAGCTTGCAAAACTGGGCGCTCCGATAGGAGCAGGCGGCATGCTGGTATTGGATGAAGATACCAATATGGTCGATGTAGCCAGGTTTTTCCTCGACTTCCTCACCCATGAGTCGTGCGGCAAATGCGTCCCCTGCCGCGAAGGGATCAGGCAGATGCTTAAGATTGTGACTCGTATGAGTGAAGGAAAGGGAAGAGAGAGTGACATCGAGCTATTGGAGGAGATATCCAAGGTAACCGGAGCGGCCTCACTGTGCGCTTTAGGGAAAACGGCTTCCGACCCGCTTCTGAGCACGCTGCGCTACTTCAGGAATGAGTATGAGGCAAGCATGACGGCATCGTAAAAAGTCCGGATGCTGCGTTGCGCTTCATCCTTCCCCGGCTTTCGCCGGGGGCCATTTTACGAAGCCGTTCCATATTCAGGGGTTTTTACGAGATCGTCAAACATAGTCAGCGAGTAAAAAAATGCGAGAAATCATTTTACAGATCGATGACAGGGAAGTGAAGGCAACCGAAGCGATGACCGTTTTAGAGGCGGCCCAGGGCGCGGGGATATTTATCCCTACACTTTGCCACCACGAGAAATTAGAACCTTATGGTGGATGTCGAATTTGCACAGTAGAAGTAGAGGCTCGCGGCAGGAAAAATCTCGTTGCTGCCTGCCTTTACCCGGTAGAACAAAATTTGGCGGTAAGAACCAGATCTGAGAACGTTGATAGAATTCGCAAAATGATTTTGGAGCTTCTGCTGGCTCATGCTCCATATGCTTCCGAATTGCAGGATTTGGCTCAAGAGTATGGAGCAAATGAAGCCCGTTTTGAAAAAGAGCCCTCATTTTGCATTCTTTGCGGTCTATGTGTAAGATACTGTGCTGAAGTCAAAAAGAAGAACGCTATTGCATTTGTCGACAGAGGAGCAAGACGAGAGATATGTTTCATTCCGGAGATAGCATCTAAGGAGTGCTGGAACTGCAAAGAATGTTTTCCGCTTTGCCCTACGGAGGCGCTGCAGGCAGCTTACCTTTTAACCGAAGCGCTCGCGTTTCCCTCACCTTCTTTCGAACCCGAGTCGGTGGAATAGGCAAAGATTAATACCCTTCCAGGACGGAATCTGTCAAGTCTCTACCCACGCCTGCGTCGCGGCCCGGGCCCGCTTACTCGAGGAAGCACTCGCAGACCATCGGATCCCAGACATCCTCGCCGTTGGCCTTGCGCTTCTCGCGTAGGGCGGCCCACACTTTCTCGGGTGTGAGGGGCAGGCTGTTCACCGAGACGCCCATGGCGTCGAAGATGGCGTTGCGGAAGCAGCCCATCGTGGGGAGGGTCGCCCCCTCGCCCACCTCCTTCACGCCCCATGGTCCGGCCGGCTCGTAGCTCGGCACGATTGACGAGTGCACCCGGGGCATGTCGAGAGCGGTGGGCAGACGATACTCGCCGAGGGTCGGGTTCTGGATCTTGCCCTTGGCGTCGAAGCGGACTTCTTCCCAGATGGATTCGCCCATCCCCATGTACAGGGCCCCGTGCACCTGGGCATGAAGCAGGGCAGGGTTGATCACCTGGCCGCAGTCGTGAACGTCCCACACATCGAGCACGGCGACCTCGCCCGTCTCCTCGTCGATCTCCACCTCGGAGACCTGGGCCGCGAAACTATAGGCCGGAGACGTTCCCACGGGAGCGCCTTTGAACTTGCCGCCGAGCCTGGGCGGCGTATACGAGCCCCGACCCATGAGGGGGCCCTTCTTCACGAAGAACGCGCGGGCCGCCTCCTCAAAAGTGAGTGTGGTCTCCGGGCGGTCTTTCGCCGAGATCCGGCCCAGGCGCACGTCGAGCTTTTCGGGCGGCAGATCGAGCATCTCGCCCGCCATCTCGAGGAGCTGTTTCCTGACTTCTTCTCCGGCCTCCTTCACGGCCGCCCCCGACATGAGGGTCTGCCGGCTGGCGTAGGCGCCGAAGTCGTGGGGGGTGGTCTCGGTGTCGGAGGCCACGATCTTCATCTGCTCATAGGTGTAGCCCATCGCCTCGGCGGCCATCTGGCAGAGGATGGTGTCGGAGCCCTGGCCGATGTCCGTGGCCCCGGTGTAGAGTGTGGCGGCGGTGCCGTCTTCGGCTACTTTGATCATCGCGGCGGCGTGGGGCAGGTCGGTCCGGTAGATGGGGTAGCCGGCGCCGGAGACGAAACTCCCGGTGGCGACGCCGATGCCGCGGCCGGCGGGCAGTTTGCCTTTCTTGTCCGTCCAGCCCGAGAGATCCCGGGCCTGCTCGAGGCAGGCCACCATCTCGCACGAGTTCACGACGAACTCGTTCGGAGTGACGGTGTTGGGTTTGCGCGCGTTGCGCAGGCGGATCTCCAGCGGGTCGATGTCGAGGTCTTTCGCGATGTTGTCCAGGTGGGCCTCGAAGGCGTACCGGGGTTGCGGCGCGCCGTGCCCGCGCTGGGCTCCGCAGGCCGGCAGGTTGGTGTATACCCGGTTCATGTCGAAACGGTAGTTCTCGAAGTCGTAGGTGAGGGTGAGCATGGCCCCGGCGTAGTAGGCAGTGGCGATGCCCAGACTGGTGTAGGCGCCGCCGTCCATGATGAAATCGGCGTGCACGCCCAGGATGCGGCCGTCGGCCTTGACGCCGGTGGTGAGCTTCATGTATTGGCGGTGCCGTCCTCGGTTGTGGGCGAACATCTCGGCCCGGTCGTAGAACATCTTGACGGGTCGCCCAGTCAGGCGGGCGAGCACCGCTCCGGCAAACTCGAGGCCGGTGGGCTCCAGCTTGCCGCCGAATCCGCCGCCCACGTATGTCTTGATGACGCGTACGTCGCCCATGGGCAGCTCGAACTCGCGGGCGATGTAATACTGAAAGTAGTGGGGCGACTGGGTGCTCGAGTAGACGGTGAGCTTGCCGTCCTGCCAGATGGAGGTGGCGGTATGCGGCTCCAGCGGCGCCTGATAGGTGCGGTTGCCGATGAAGAAGTCGGTGCGCACGTAGTCGGCCTTGCGGAACGCCTCGTCGACGTCGCCGAAGTTCTGGTGGATCTCGGTGTTCTTGTTCAGCGGATATTCGGGGTGGATCTGGGGTGCGTCTTCGTCCATGGCGTGCAGCGGGTCGAGGACGGCAGGCAGCACCTCGTACTCCACCTTGATTGCCTTGAGGGCTTTATAGCAGGTCTCCTCGTCGATGCAGGCGACCGCGGCCACCTTGTCGCCCACGAACTTGACCGTATCGATGCAGAAGATGTTCTCGTCCCAGCGCGCCGGAGAGATGCCGTACTTGAGGGTGGGCACATCCTTATGGGTGATCACCGCTTTCACCCCGGGGATCTTCTCGGCTTCGGACGTGTCGATGGCCAGGATGCGCGCGTGGGCGTGCGGGCTGGTGAGGATCTTACCGTAGAGCATGTTGGGGAACTTCAGATCGGCCGTGTAGCGGGCCTGGCCGGTCACCTTCTCCCGTCCGTCGATCTTGGGTTTGCTCTTGCCGATGACGGCGTAGTCCTTGTCGGCCGGTTCCGGCAGCCCGGGGTGCGTGTAGGCTCGTGCGCTTGACTTCGGGCCTGTTGGAGTGGGCGGGCTCATGCCGTCACCTCCTCGCTCGCCGGGGTGGTCGCGGCGTCCCCGGTCGAATCGGCCGCGTCGAGGACGGCCTTAACGATATTCACGTAGCCCGTGCACCGGCAGAGGTTGCCGGAGATGGCCGCCCGCACCTCAGGCTCGGTGGGGTGGGGGTTTCGGGCAAGGAGCGCCTTGGCGGAGAGGATCATCCCGGGCGTGCAGTAGCCGCACTGGATGGCGGCGTTGTCGATGAAAGAGCGCTGCAGCCGGTCGAGCTCTCCGTGCCGGGCGACGCCTTCGATGGTGATGATCTCGCAGCCGTCGGCTTCCAAGGCCAGCACCAGACAGGCATCGACGGGTTTGCCATCCATGAGCACGGTGCACGAGCCGCAGTCGCCCAGCTCGCAACCCTTTTTGGTGCCGGTGAGGTCGAGCTCGTCGCGCAGCAGGTTCACGAGAAGCGTGTTCGCTTTGATCACGGGCGAGTATTCGTCGCCGTTCACGGTGAGAGTGATAAGGTAGCGCTTGACGCCTTGTTTGTCTGCGATAGCTTGCACTGCGGCCTCCTATACGTGACGACCTTGTAAAAAGTCATAAAAAGTCTTGAACCTGTGAGGCTTCGTAAAAAGGCCGCAGGCAAGGCGCGTGAATCCTGAGGAATGAGGCGTACTTTGATGTACGCCCCAACGACGAAGGATGAAACGCAACGCAGCATCCGGCCTTTTTACGAAGCCTCACACGTGCCCTTGGGTGATGGCGCGCCTTAATGCCCTGCGGGTAAAGATCCGCACCAGGTCACGCCGGTATTCGGCCGACCCCCGGATGTCGGAAATCGGCAGGCAACATCCGACCGCCGTGCGACCGGCCTGTTCGAGCAGATCGTTTGTCCAGGTCTTGCCGATAAGCGCCGCTTCGGCCTGGATGGCCCGCGTCGGCACCTTATAGACGGCGCCCAGACAGATGCGGGCGTCCCGCACCACGTCGCCGTCCATGGTGACCGCCGCCGCAACGCCCACGACCGCCAGCGCGCCCGACCGCCGCAGACCGAACTTGAGGTAGGTGCTGCCCGTTGTGTCCTGGGGGGGGATCACCACCTCGGTGAGGATCTCGCGTTCCGGCTCGAGTGCGCAGCACGAGACACCCGTAAAGAAGCTCTCCACCGGCACTGTGCGGCTGCTGTTGGATCCCGTCAGTGTGACATATGCCCCGAGAGCAATGAGGATCGGGGGCAGATCAGCCGACGGAATCGCGTTGACGAGGTTCCCGCCGATGGTTCCCCGGTTGCGGATCTGGTTGTTGGCCAGTTTGTGCGCAGCCTCGGAGAGCGACAGAAAGCGCTTCTGCACCACCGCGGAGTTGCAGATCTCATTGTGCGTTGCCAGGGCGCCGATGACCAATCCCCGGTCGGCGTCCCAGCGGATCCGGCGGAGCTCATGCAGGTTCTTCAGCGACACCAGGGCGGAGGGCGCCAGAAGTCCGCTTTTCATCTTCACCAGGATATCCGTGCCGCCGGCGAGAACCCTGGCGGACGGCCCGAGCCGCGCAAGGAGGCCCATAGCCTCGTTCAGGCTTTCCGGCGCGTAGTAATCAAAATCGGGCAGAAACATCGGCCCCCCTTGTCTGAAATACCCTGCGGCATGAGCGGAAGTACCCCGCGGCCGCTGTCAGCGAAATCCCGACGCAGATCCGGCCGCGGAATCAACTGTCTGACCAACCAATCATCAGATTGAATTGATGAAGACATTGCCTTTTTAACAGTTAAAGTATACGTAGAAGGGTCTTCTTGTGTCAAGAGGATTTTGACTTTCCGGTGGCCAATTAGAGCGGTTAAGAAAGTGGACGTTGAAATGGAATCGTAGATTTTTACGTAGAAAAAGCGATCGGCTATCCATGAACATAATAAGCGCTATCATACTTCCGGCACGACGATTTCTTCCGGCGGTATCCAGACGGCCTTTCCATTACGCCAGACAGCAATGGGATTCCCCCGTCGCTTATGCTCGGCCAAGGCCTCGGCAACTGCCTCTTTCAACGCCATTTCGGCTTTTACCTTCAAAGGAAGATCGCGTACATCTTCCCTGCTTTTGAGCATCTGTTTTTTCATTACCTGGAACTCCTTTCAATCATTGAAAACAGTTTATCATCAATAACTGTTAAATTGCCACTTTCTTCATCTGCAATCAGGCGGGGCAAATCCGCAGCATAAAGCATCTTTATTGAAGTCGAGAATTTCGGCTGATGCGCTTATGTAGTAGTTTTCATTCGGTAATGCGCAACATTAAAAAGGGGCTACTTTCCCCATAACTGGTCA
>CAZINF010000094.1:0-13421 GCA_964540555.1 uncultured Syntrophus sp.
TTCGGCGAGTCCAGTGAAAATTACATGCCCCCCCCTCTCGAGACTGAATCGTTACGGACAAAAAGGCGACAGCGTTAAAATCAGCTTCTTCACCCCACTCATTACTCGCTTCCTGCTATTGTTAATTGACAGATCTTGAAAAGCATACGATATTACAGCCATTAAGAAAGAAGTACGATGTCATGATCGACTTCGAATGGGATATCACAAAAGCGAAAACTAACCTTCGGAAGCTTATGAAAATGAAATCCAAAGACGAAAAGGCTGATGAACTTCGTCCCGAATACGATCTTTTCACCCTGCTCAAGGAAGGTGTGCGAGGCAAGTATGTTAAGCGTTATGAGCAAGGGACAAACCCAATACTGTTCGGCATGGATATTGCCATCTCCTATAGTGTCCTGAAGCCGCTGAGACGGATCGAGGCTCTATGACCAGCCCCTAAAACTTTACGACAGTTCGTTTGGTAATCCTCACTTCAATTCCAAATCGAAAACCCTTGACTCGTAGGTGACTTCAATAACCAGCACATGTCTTTTTGGGTAAGCATTACGGGCTGAACTTTGCTATAAAATTAGCCCCTCTCGGTGACTACAATAATATTCGCCGGCATTGCAAAATAAGCCAAGGTATTGATAAGATGAAAGCGCGAGTCATCACGGAAGCACAACACTTTTCAAATCAGAAAAGTATCATGAACCGGATGAATCCCCAAAAAGATCATCTGTGGGAAATTCGGAATCATGTGGAGGTCTGCATCAAATTCCCCCGGCGGTGGCCCCGGCAGACCGGGCAATTAGGATGGCAGGCGGTGCAGAGGAAGTGCATCCCGTCGCAGAGGCAGCCGTTCAGGACGGGGGTGCGGCAAGAGGCGCAGAGGAGGGCCTCCAGCCGACCGTTCAGCGGATTGACGGGCAGTTTGATCTCCATGACTTGTTTGCGCCGCTGCACCTGGATGTGAAGCATAACGGCGGCGGCCCCCAGACGAAGGGCGCCCAGGGGCTCGGCCTGAATCTCGACGGCGTATTTATCACGGACATCCCGGATTTTCTTCTCGTATTCCAGGCGGGCGGCCTCCAGGCGGCCCGCTGCTTTCTCCCGTTCTCCATCGCCGCCTAACCTTTTTTTCGCCCCCCGTTCGATTTCCCGGGCGATGGCGCCGTAGTATTCCTGCAGCCGCTCCAGGTCGCGGAGCATCCGGCGTTCGGCGCTGCGGAGGAATTCAGGGAAGAGCTGCATGGCCTGCCGGTGAACCATCTCTTTCATCAAGGAAAGGGCCCCCGTCGTGCCGGCGCCCGCGAAATGGGCCGGGTCGTCGGCTGCAGAAATCGCAGTTGTAGAAGGCGCCTGCGGCAGGGCGGCCATCAGGTCGTTTTCCATGCCCACTGGCACGGTGCGCGTCGTTTCGTTTAAAATGATCGTGACGATCCGCTCGGTTTTCATATCGGAAACGGCGCTGAGCAGGAACGGAACGACGATATAGCGGACCGTTTCGATTTGCTGATCGCGATAGCGGTAGATGAAGTTCTGCGCCGTGAAGTGGCGGTCCAAAAAGGCTTCTGGCGTCCGGAGAAGCGGCGGCTTCCCCGGAAGTTCGGCAGTCGCGATACGTCCCTTTTCGGCGAGGATCGCGCCCATGCCCTCGATGACGGGGTTCCCGTCGTGGAGTAGACGCCCGACATCCACATCCCGCTCTTCCATCCCGAAAGATTCGATTTCCCCAACCTGCAGACGCCGCTGGAGATGGTCGGGAAAAAGGACCGACAACCGGCCCCCGCCGCCGTCTTCCACGAGGGCGCCTTCCAGTTCAGCGACTGCTCCGAACCAACCGATGAGATCCATGCGCTACACCTCGTAATCCTCGCCGAAGAGCACGTTGTCCAACGCGCGGGTCTTTTCGTAAAGCTTGCGAGCCTCGATGATCTCCTCGCCGAACCGCTCGAACGATGCCCGGCGCTGCGCCTCGTCGGCCTCCCGGATCCACATCTCCAGAATGACGCTGCCGAAGTCCCGCTCCGAATCGAGGTTGCCGAGGATCGTGTCGATCTCCCCGACGACCAGTTCAAACATGTGGATCTTGTCGTCCAGGATGCGCATCATGTGATCTTCGATGCTACCGGCGAGACAGAGGTTGAAGACAAAGACGTCCCGCCGCTGGCCGATCCGGTGAAGGCGGCCGATCCGCTGTTCGAGGCGCATGGGATTCCAGGGAATGTCATAGTTGATCAGGGTGTTGCAGAACTGAAGATTCCGTCCTTCGCCGCCGGTTTCCGTGCTCAGCAGGACGGGGACCTCCTCCCGGAAACGGGCAATGGCCTGGTCCTTTTGAGGGCCGGTCATCCCGCCGCTGAAAACAGCGAAGGGAATGCCCGCCGAATTCAGCAGTCCCGACAGATAGTCAAGGGTCTTCAAATATTTGACAAAGACTATTTTCTTGTCTTCCCGCGCCTTCAGAAGCTGGAGCAATTGATCCCCTTTTGAGGTCCCCTCGCCGCCCCGCAGACATTCCGCGAGATCCCGGAGACGGCCCGCCTCGGCGGTCGAGATGCCCTCGCTTTTCTCCAGGAGATGGAGGACCGATTCCCGCAGGGCGAGGGGGGAGCTTCCGGCGGCCATCTGGAGGTTCTGAACGGTCCAGAGGGATGACTGTCCCCTGGCGGTGCAGAAGTCGCGGCAGAAGCGGCTGGCCTGTTCGTACTGCTCTTTTTCGTGGGGCAGAGGGGGGACATAGATGGTGGTCGCGAACCTTTTCGGCAGCTTCACGTCCACAAGGGAGCGGGTGTTGCGGATCATGACCTCCCGAAGAAGATGGCGCAGCTTGTCCGGGTGATTGGGTGTCCGCAGGCTGCCCCGCTTGACGTATTCCTTCTTGAACGCCGCTTCCGTGCTGAGGAGGCCGGGTTTTAGCAGCGTGATCAGGTTGTACAGCTCCAGCAGGTTGTTCTGAACGGGCGTGGCGCTGAGCAGCAGGATGAATTTCTTGCGCACCTCGTTGACGAAACGATAGCCGGCAGTCCGTCGGTTTCGCAGGCCGTGGGCCTCGTCCACGATGACCAGGTCATAGTCTATGGACGTGATCGCATCGATATTCTTGCGGGATTTGGCCGTGTGGAGGGAGGCGATAATCCGGTCGTGGCGCCGCCAGAAATCCTCCGCCCCCTCCCGGTAGGACGGGTCTTCCGTGGTAATGAAATCTAAGCCGAATTTCGTTTCCAGCTCCTCCCGCCACTGGGAGACCAGCGAAGGCGGCGTCAGGACCAGGATCTTGCGGACCATGCCCCGCAGAAGGTATTCCTTCAGGACCATCCCCGCTTCGATGGTCTTCCCGAGGCCGACCTCATCGGCCAGAAGGACCCGCCCGCCGAAACGCCGCAGGACCTGGGAGACGGTTTCGATCTGATACCAGTACTGGTCGATGTTTCGCAGATGGCCCAGGCAGAGCAGCTCATCGAACTCCCGGATCAGCCTGATGCGGTGGTATTCCATCCACAACTGCCAGGCGTGGGGGTTTCCGCCGCCGGAACGGTTCATCTCCGCGAAGAGAGGCTCATTGATGAACGTAAAGCGGACAACGGGTTTTCCGGCTCGCCGGGCGGGATCGGCAAAGGCAGAGAGGTCGAAGAGGGGCGTCTCGGGGACTGCGGCGGCCGGTTGATTTGGTGGCGTTGCAGGCGTTTCCGGCGGCGCGGCGGATTGCGCGGGAGGCGATTCCGGTTTTCCGGGGGAAGATGCAGGTTTCGCTGGGCGCAGGTCAGGCATCCTGATGGGCGCTGTACGTCTTTCCAGAGGCAGTGACACGGCGGAGGCCTTCCGCGCCGCGCCAGTCAAATTTCCAGCCCCAGGGCCCCGGACCGCCTTTGCCGGGACCGGCGTCGGCTGAAGCTGAAAAAGATCGGCGGTCTCGTTTGCCGGGGAAGAAGGGGGAGGGGGCGCTAAGGTCCGTTGTTTGCCGATCCGATCCACTTCCCGGATCGCGGATCTTGCGTTTTTGCGATAGGCTTTGATGGCGGCCTCGGATCGCCGGACGCCGGACGCGGCGAGAAACGCCTGGAAAGCTTCCCTGGCCTCGTCGTATTTCCGGAGATCCATCAAGACGACGCCGAGATAGTAACAGGCGAAGATCTCCTCCGGCCAGTTCTTCACAATGACCTGCAATACCCTGAGCGCTTCCGGGAGATTTTTTTCGTCGAGGGCGATCTGGGCCAGGAGCTGATGGGCCGACAGATGGTTCGGCTGGACCATGATCGCTTTTTGAAGGCCGCGCCGCGCCTCCGCGAAATTCCGGCTTCGGTAGTGCATCGAGGCAGAAAAATAATGGTTCTCCGCTTCGGCCCGTCGTAGCCGCTGGGCGCGTTCCTCCCGGATGCGCTTTTCCCGCTCCTTCTTTTTCCCACCCGCTTTATCCACCATAATAGGGTGGCGATTGTCATAGTTATCGTTCCTTGTCAAGGCCGAGGCGATGGAAGATTGGTTTATCCATCTCTGTGAAGGTGTCTGATAAAAAGGCTGTCGATTTTTTGTATGATGACATAAGATAAGGTGAACGGCAGGGAGACAGAGTATGGAGTTCATGGGGTATCGTCGAGAAGAGGGAACGGTCGGGGTTCGGAATCATGTCCTCATCCTTCCCTCGGTCGTCTGCGCAAACCGAGTGGCAAGGGGAATCTCACAAACGGTGATGGGGACGACCTAGGTCGAGCATCAGCACGGCTGCACCCAGCTTGGGGCCGATGCGGAGCTGTCGAAGCGGGTCCTCGTCGGTCACGGAACCCATCCGAACGTATACGGCGTCGTCGTGGTCGGTCTGGGCTGTGAAACCCTGCGGGCTCAGGATGTAGCCGCAGAAATCAGGAAAGCCTGCCCCTGTAAACCGATCCATCTGGTGATCATTCAGGATGAGGGCGGGTCCGTGAAGGCGATAGCCGCGGGTGCAAGCGCCGCAGGGATGATGGTCGGCGAGGCTTCCCGCCTTTCGAGAACGCCCGTCGGGGTCGCGAAGTTGATCCTGGGAACCGAATGCGGCGGCTCGGACGCCTGCTCCGGCATTTCCGCAAATCCCGCCCTGGGAGTTGTGAGCGATAAGCTCATCGACGCCGGCGGCACAGTGATTCTTGCCGAAACGACGGAACTGATCGGCGCCGAGCATCTGATCGCCGCCCGGGCGGTCAATCCGCAGGTGTCCGCCCGCTGTTACGAAGTGATCCGGTCCTGTGAAAACGCGGCCAAATCCATGGGGGTGGACATGCGGGGGGGGCAGCCCACCCCCGGTAACATCGAGGGAGGCCTGTCGTCCATCGAAGAGAAATCCCTCGGCTGTATTTACAAGTCGGGGACAAAGCCGCTTCAGGATGTCATCGATTATGCCATGCCGGTGAAGAAAAAAGGTCTGGTCTGGATGGACACGCCGGGACACGATATCGAACAGATCACCGGCATGGTCGCCGGCGGCTGCCATATCGTCGTCTTCACGACGGGACGGGGGTCATGCTGCGGTTCGCCCATCGCGCCCACGATCAAGGTCGCGACCAACACGGCGATGTATGAGAAGATGAAGGACAATATGGATATGAATGCCGGCACGGTACTTACCGGCGCCGAGTCGGTCCAAGAGGTGGGGGAAAGGATCTTTGCCGAGCTCCTTCGAGTCGCCTCGGGTACATTATCCCGAGCGGAAATCCTCGGTTTCAATGATTTTGCCATCCGGAGAATCGGACCGTCCCTGTAGTGTGCCAGAGATTTGGGGAGGGGGCTGATTTTCAAATCTGTCCCCTTGCCCCTTGAGCGCTACCGCGATGATTCGACGTAGGCGACGATCCTCTCTGCCAGCACCCGAACCACCGCTTCGAACTGCTCCTCGTCCTTATCCAGGAGGGTCATCCGGAAACCGGGGGTGTCGGTGAAGAAGGAAGTCAGCGGAATGACGCAGATCCCCGTAGCGCCTAGGAGGTAATAGACAAAGCGTTTGTCTAATTCGACGGGCTCCGCAACGAGTTTTTCGATATACGTCCGGATGTCGTCCTGTGCGATCGGCAGGAACTGGCGAGAGTTGAGGATCGCCTCGTTGAAGACGACCGACATGTAGAAGGCGCCGCAGGTCCGGTTCACCATGACGTAGGGGAGGTCCTTGAGGATCCGGTAAGCGATGTTGGAAAGCTTTTCGTAGTGCCGGATCCGCTCGTCGAGGTAGGAACGGTACTCCGGGTGGGCCATGATCCGGGGGATCGCCATCTGCGGGAGCGTGGTGGAGCAGACCTCCGACATCTTCTGGGTCAGGATGGCGTCGATATAGCGGGCGAAGGTCTCGTCCTTGTCGGCATTGTGGATCTCCATCCAGCCGCAGCGGGCGCCGGGCCAGGGGAACTCCTTGGAGATCCCCTTCATGCAGATCCCCGGCACATCCCCGATGATGTCGGACAGGGGGACGGTCGTCTTCCCGTTGAAGACGATTTGATGGTAGGTCTCGTCGAAGATGAGGAAAAAATCGTAGTTCCTGGCGATTTCCACGATCCGCAGGAGCGTCTCCTCGGGATAGACGTAGCCGGTGGGGTTGTCGGGATTGATGACGAGTATCCCGACGATGGCCTTGTGGCTCTTCACTTTCCGCTCCAGTTCGTTGATGTCGGGAGACCAGTCACAGTAAGGGTTCATCCGGTAGGTATTCGGGGGAAACGAGGCATGGAGGACCTCTGCCAGCAGGTGCGTGGAGTAGGTCGGCTCCGGCATGATGATCCGCACGTCGACGCGGATGGCGCTGTAGGCGCGGGCGATCGCGTCGCCGAGGCCGTTGAAAAAGATGATATCCTCCGGGGTGATCTGCGCCTTTCCACGCCGGTTGACGAGTTCGGCAAGAAACTCCCGCGTCTCAATCATTCCCTTTGTGGGGGAATACCCATAGGTGCGGTCCTCCCGCAGAAGGTCGATGAGGACCTCCCGCATCCAGGCGGGAATCTTCTCCCCTTTCTGGACGGGATCCCCGATGTTTTCCCAGATCACATCGACGCCCGAACGCTTCAGTATATCGGCCACATTCACGATATTTCTGATCTCGTATACCAGCCCGCTGCCGCTTTTCGCAATGTCGAATCTCATTTGTCCCTCGAATGAATTACATAATGACGAGTTTAATCATTTTTGCACATATGTCGATGAAGAAAAGAGCGATTTCCCCTGTCGGATATTACAATTCATCGGATCTGTCCACATTTTTTTCATTTTTTCACCCGTGTCCCTGTCGCTGCCCACCGACGCCGGGCTGTTCCTGCTTTTTGCTGCGATGCGAGGTGAGCAACCGATAAAAATGAGGTTTCGACTCTCCGAGGATGAGGGGCTCCACCTCCTGAAAGAGCTGTTCACGGTCGTCGCTCAGGTGCATGTCCATGAAGGTTTCTTTTGATTCGTGCTCGACGACCGCGGCATAGCGGCGGCTGCCTTCAATCGGTCCGAGAAGGGTCCGGGAGATGAAACCGGGGTGCTTGGCGAAGACCTCGCTGGAATGGCGGAACCACTCCTGAAACGCCTCCTCTGTTCCCGGCTTCAGCGGTGCGAAATCGACGAGGTTGACAAAGGCGCCCGCCTTACTGTTCAAAAAAGATTGTTTCGGCATCGCTTCCTGTTGAGGCGCCTTGATGACGAGAAACACCAGAGAAGCCTCCGAATTGTTCAAGATCCCTAGTGAAGATCCCGCAGGGATGCGGAGAAGCTTTCCCGGCCCGATCCGGACGGATTCCCCTGCCACGAAAAAGAGTCCATCGCCGTGTACGACCTGAATGGTCATCGGGGCATCGACTTTGTAGACGGGAACCGCCTTTCCCGATTCTAGGCCGATCTGGTCAATCTTCAGATTCGGCTCATCCACGATAACCGCTACGCCCCGCCCTTCGTTACTGAATACCTCCCTGCTGTGCAAATTAATGATCTCCATAACGTTTCACCTCACTTTCCTTCGGTAAAATTGGGGGTGATCCCAGTTTGCCGTCCAGGGCGATCGCTTCGAGGCCCCGGCGGTCGAGAATCAGGATCCGCGCCCCTCGCAGGCGAATCAGCCCCTGCTTGTGCATCTTTGCAAGAATCCGGGAGAGGGTCTCGGGGATCGTTCCCAGGACCGATGCGAGCTGGCCCTTGGAAATGTCCAGCGCCACCTCGCGATCGCCATCCTTGCTGCTCAGATAGAGCAGGTATTTGGCGAGCCTGCCCGGCACCTCCTTGAGCGACAGATCCTCGATGAGATCGGCGAAATGGCGGAGGCGCGTCGAGAGCTGGGCCAGCATGTTCAGAGCGAGGGCCGGATCTTTTTGAATCAAGGCGCTGAAAGCCATCCGCGGGAAGAAGAGAAGGACGGTCTGGAGCGAGGTGACCGCATCCGCCGGAAATCCCCGACCGGTAAAGACGGAGACCTCTCCGAAAGACTCGCCCGGACCGAAGAGGTGGAGGATCTGCTCCTTCCCTTCAGCGGAGACCTTAAAGATCTTCACGCGGCCCGCGATGACCATATAAAAGCCCGTCCCGTCGTCACCTTCCGAGAAAACCCTTTCTCCTTTCCGGAATGAACGCCGAATCCCTATACGGGCCAGCGCCTCGTGTTGCTCCTTCGAAAGACCGGCGAAAAGGGGCATGTCGGCAAGCTGTCTGATCACGTCTACCATCCGCGCCTCCTGAGCGGGCGGCCGGGTTTGGGTCCTGATCCCCGGCTTCCGATTTGCTGACGGCGAATAAATTACCTATTTCTTTGACTTATGTCAAAGCGCTTTTTATCATCCTATGAGAGAAGTTGAGCCGGACATGAATAAGGGGAACGAAATCCCCATTTCTAAAAAAATTTCATACAGGGAGGTTATCATGAAAGGCTTGAGAAAGATTATACGGATCGATGCGGAAAAATGCAATGGTTGCGGACTGTGCGTCCCCTCCTGTGCAGAAGGCGCCATCCAGATCGTCGATGGCAAGGCGCAGTTAGTGGCGGAGAAATACTGCGACGGTCTTGGGGCCTGCCTCGGTGAATGCCCCGAGGGCGCGCTCCAGGTCGTGGATGCGGAGGCTGAGGCCTTCGACGAGTTGGCCGTAAAAGAGCACATTTCCGGAAAGGCGGCCGCCACAAGCGGCGAACAGGCTCGCGGCCACCGGACGCTGAAAATGGCCGCACACACCGACAAGACGATGCCCTGCGGATGCCCGTCCACGCTGATGCAGACTTTTGCCCCACAGACCGCATGCGAAAAGGCCAACGTTCCCATCGCACATGCCGGGTCCGGCGTCTCCGCCCTTACCCACTGGCCGGTTCAGATCCATCTCGTCCCGCCGACGGCGCCGTTCCTCCGCGGGGCTGACCTTCTCGTGGCTGCGGACTGCACGCCCGTCGCCTATCCCCGGTTTCACGACGGTCTGCTCCAGGGAAAGACAGTCCTCCTGGGCTGTCCCAAGTTCGACGACGCGGAGGAGTATGTAAAAAAATTCGCCGCCATCTTCGCGACGGCGGCAATCAAAAGCGTCACGGTCGCAGTCATGGAGGTCCCCTGCTGTCAGGCGCTGCCGGTTATCGTCCGCAAGGGGATGGCCCTGGCGGGAAAGAACATCCCGCTTGCGGTCGAGACGATCTCCGTACGCGGCGAGCTGCTATAAATTGCAGCTACCCCCCAACAAGGCGGGGCTTCCCGGATTCGCTCCCGGTCATCTCTTCTGCCCGACGGACCTCATCCAGGAGGCGACGGACCCGATCCATATCCTTTCGGAAACGGATCGGTTTCCCATGCGAGTCCCGGGCGTTGGTCTGCATGCAACTGTCGATCCCCGCCGGTTTAACCCAACCGATCGCATCAGCGACGTTGTCCGGTGATATGCCGCCGGCGAGGATGACGGGAGTCCGGGTTGCTCCCACGAGCACGGCAGCCAAGTCCCAGTCGCAGACCTCTCCGGTGATGCCGACATAACCGGTCACGGGCTGGGCAGCCTTCGGGTCCTCGTATCCGCAAAGCGTGTCCGACATGAATAAATCGCTCGTTTCGGAAAACGCACCGGCGATTTTCAGGATCGCCTCCCGGACGGGCTCCGGTTCTTTTAGGCCCGGCTTGGGAACGGGGATGGACCGGATAATCCCGATGGGAGGGAACTCCTTCTTCACGACCCGCTGAACCCGGATCAACTCCGTGCAGATTTCCTCCCGCTGGGCGCGGTCCTGCTGTGCCAGGGGAATGAGTTCGCAGAAATGGACGAAATCGGGCTGGTAGTAGTCCAGGGCGCGAAGGAGGTCGTCGACCTTGTTGATGAGAGGAATCAGGGTGCTTTTTGCCTGCGATCCGCGTGTCAAACGGACAACGTCCTTGAGGGCGGGGACCTTCCATTTCTCGGGCGAGAGGATCACGCTGCCGATGTGATCCACGCCCATCTCGACCAGTCGCTCGGCCTCCCAGGGCTCCTGGATTTCATAAAGCTGTACGACGATCCGTTTCATCACTCCCTTTCAACTGCCGGGGCACAGACAACTCCGGCCGAGAGGCCGAGCGGTGGAGTGCTCAAAGGCGCCGACTCGCCCGACGGAAATGCATGGTAGCATCTTAATTTAAAGGGTTTATGTTGGATGGAAGCCACGCAAATGGCAGTAACATATGATCGCCGAGGTTCGATCAGGGCAAATCGCCATTTCTCATGGTCCTGTGGCTCCATTGCGGAAAAATCGATCCGGTACGGACTTTTCCCCGTCAGGCGAAAGGCAAAGGAATCGAGAGGGTGGGAAAGACCGAGGCCAAGCGCCTTGATATAAGCCTCCTTCAAGGTCCAGTACAGGGGAAATTGCTCCTCCAGGCGGCCGGGCGGCAGGTGCTCCAGTGCTGCAGCTTCTTCCGGTGAGAAAAAACGCCTGCTCAATCCTTCGGCATCTACCCGGCGGCCTGCCTGTTCGACATCTACACCGATATCGCTTCCTCTGGCCACCCCCACGACTGCCAGACCGGCGGTATGGGCAAGACTGAACGACAGCGAAACCGGTTCCGCAACCGGATCGATCAGCGGCCTGCCGTTTTCGTCGTTCATGAAACGCCAGCCGCCCGGTGGAAGATCCGAGTAATGCGAAAGCGCCGTCCGGACGAGAAGATGACTCACCAGAAACAGATGCCGGTGCTCCGGAAAATGGAAGCGCTCCATCCGGGCGATCTCGTCACCATCAAGGATACTGCGGGCGGAAGCGATCTGGGAAGGAGTTGTCCATTCGTCCGGAAACGCCATCCAGAGATGTACATCACCGTCGTGCAGGTCGCCAAGCGGAGGTCTCATACAGGAAGTGTAGCAGAATTTTCCCGGGATGTGTAGCTCCCCGTTCATAGGGCGGGGCTTCCCGGTAAGGAAGTGTATCTTTTTTTATTGCGCCCTTAGCCCCGCCTGCAAGGCGGGGCTAAAAGGGTTGCGCTCCCGGTCACGCTTTAGAGTATCATCCAAGCGAGTGGTTTGATCAATCCGTCGTGATCTTTGCCGGGACAGCTTCCTGAATCGTTTTCCGAGCGCCTTTGGCAAATCCCATGAACAGCATCATGGCGGGAACAAGCTGGGCAACGATGATTAAAGCGCAGAATGCCAGAAATATCCAGACGAAGAGATTGCTGTTATCCGCCTCACGAGCTGCAACCTCGGCCCATGCCGTCGCGATATCTGCGCAAAGCAGGATTAAGCAGGGGATCAACCCTTTTGTTACTGTCACGTGTTTCATGATTTTCTCCTTTCGTTGGGAATGATGATGTCTTTGCCTGTATTTATTGCATCAGGCGTGCCATCAAAAGGCGTTTCGGCATATTATCGTATTATATTGTTATTATTACGGATATGTGAAAAGCGGCAGGGATGCAGGTTTTTGCTGGTAGCAGGAACGTATAAATTAATTATACATAAACGGAGGTTGCAAGACCTGAAATAGTCAGCCAGTTAATAGATAAGTTACTGTAATCAAATATTATAATGCAATAATCCTCTTTTGTATAAAATAATATTTAACCATGAAAATATTATACAGGTTGGGACCTTTGAATCGGGTTATCTAGGCGCGCGCGGGGACGGATTTCATGATTCATGTAACGCAGCATCCGGACTTTTTACGAAGCCGTCATTTCTTACGCCTGGTTTTAGGCGTAGCCCTCTTTTTCACTGCGGTTTTCTTTATCTGACCCAGCCATGCCGGCTCGCGCTTTTCGAGGAAGGCGAGGATGCCCTCCCGACCCTCCTGCGAGGCGCGCACCTCGGCGAGGTATCCTGCGCTCTCTTTGATCAGGTCAGGAGCAGCGGGGACGCCCGCCACCATATGGATCCAGTCCTTGGAAAGCGCCTGTGCGATAGGGCCGCCCTGGAGCAGTTGCCCGAGCAGTTCGTTGATCCTGGCGTCGAGATCCTCCAGCGGTGCGATGTCGCTTACCAGACCGATGCGGTAAGCCTCGGCGGCGGTGAAGCGCTCTGCGGAAATTAAATAGCGGCGCGCCGCGCGCTCTCCCATGGCCCGTATCACATAAGGCCCGGTAGCTGCCGGGATCAGACCGAAACGGACTTCGGACAGGCAAAACTCCGCATCGTACGCCGTTACCGCAATGTCACAGACCGCGACCAGCCCGACGCCGTCCGCAAAAACCGGGCCGTGCACGCGGGCGATCGTCGGCTTTTTCAAGGTGTCGATCGTATGCAGCAGGATCGAGAATTTAACGGCGTCGGCGTGGTTCTTTCTGAAGGAGCCGCTGGCCATACGCTGCGTCCATTTCAGATCGGCGCCGGCACAAAAGCTCTCACCCGCTCCGGCAAGGACCACGGCGCGTACCGCCGGATCGTCGCTGAGGGCTCGCATCGCAGCGGTCAGATCCGAGATCATGGTCCCGTTTAGCGCATTGTGCGACTTCGGGCGGTTCATCCAAACGATGCCGATGCTGTTTTTGATATCGACAAGCAGGGTTTTGTATTTCATGATCACCTCAGCATGGGAGCGTCGGGGTCCTCTTTTTCCACGCCCAATTCCTGGACACGTTCGATTTCCCGGAGCTTCATACGGATGATGACGATGAGGCCGATGATGAAGAGCCAGAAAACGGCCAGGCTTTCATAGATGATATAGCCGTCGTAGGGTGTCGGGGGGAAAACGTCGATCTTCTGGATCTTTTCCGCCGCCCACGAGGTCGCGGCGTTCATTAGGAGTAGTAGGACCGGCGACAATAACCAGCGACGACGGGAAAGAAGAGATCTTTTCAAACAGTGTTCGACAATTCCGATCCTTCGCATGGAAACTCCTTAACTCAGATACCCCACCGCCGTCATCGTGAGGAAGTAGAGAAGATAGATCACGCCGATCCACGTAAAGAGCGGGCTCTTCTCGCCCCGTGACGATTTCCGGTCGAAAAAGGGGATGAGAAAGAAAAAGAGGATCGCACCGGCGACCAGCAAGATGGCGATCGTCTCCCCGTTGAGCC
>CAZINF010000095.1:0-13408 GCA_964540555.1 uncultured Syntrophus sp.
GTTGTTATTACATCTATATATCCGTTTTTTGCTGATTTACTCTTAAACTCCTGTCCAATATTCCCCCGAACCTTTTACAAAACGATAATTGTGGTTCAATCCGGCTGGAATTCGAATCGTCTTGGGAGACTCAACCCTGTGCCACTGATCCCCCAGGAGAACTTCCACCTCCAATCCGGACATGTCTGGATTGGTCCCTTTGAAAATGAACAAGCTCTCGAAATCATGCTGGTGCGGCTCGATATGCATTTCCGGATGATCCACATTTTCGACCGTGCGCATGATCACATAGATATTGCCTTCGGGATTGTTGTTGTGGTCCGAGAAGACATACCTCGTTCCCGGGCCTTTCGAGTGCTTGATCAACTCCTCCGCGCTTCTGGCTTCGATATCCAAGATCAGTTTTTCCATTCTCTCCTCCTTAATCTTGTTTCTTAAATCGGTATCAAGCCATCCTGAAGCTGTCAAGTTTTTTCTACCCCGGCAGAGGTGACGGTCTTGAGCTTCCACGGTATGGCTTGGGAAAACAATCCCGAATTAAAAACGTATCTCAAACTGAAATAGCCCAAGCAGCATTTTCCCTTGCCACCTATTGCTGCTTCCTGCTTACTTTCATTCCTTTTCCCTCTGACAGTTTTTACCATGGCGGATCCCTTCATGACAAATACGCCTCGGTCATACCGGAAGAGAGACTCCCTCATGCCAACGCGGTGGTGGTCATCAAATGACTTGCATAAACGTATCTTTTTAGATACGATATGACCACGAGAGGGCCTATCCTGTCTGTAAAGTTCTTCGAAACAGAAGCTGGTAATGAGCCGGTAAGGTGTGTTATGAGCAATAAGCATATTGGGAGCGATTTCGATGACTTCTTAAAGGAAGAGGGCATCCGGGAAGAGGTAACCGCAGCCGCAATTAAGCGCGTTATTGCGTGGCAATTGGCGGAAGCCATGAAGAGGATGCACATCACAAAGACTGAAATGGCAGCCCGTATGCGCACGAGCCGTGCCGTTGTAAATCGGTTGCTTGATGAAAATGATACCAGCATTACCTTGGCTACGCTGTCGCGCGCGAGTCTGGCAGTAGGCATCCCACTGAAAATTGAGCTTCAGTAAAGATTCACTGACTACGTATCCGCATCAGGAAGACGGAAATTCGATGAATGCCTATCAAAATACCGAAGCTTACGATTTTTTAAATCAAGGTATTTTCGATAAATTAAAGCCAGTAACAAACAGTACAGTCTGGCAGGCAAAGATCAATTTTTCGGTAGAATAAACTGGTTTGGGATTATTAATAGCAAGCTCTTCCAGTATCCAGGCGGCTTTGATGTTGGATTCAAAGTACTTTGAGTCATTCCCAGTGAGCATTGGGAATTGAGGGCCTGGATTACGGTTGACTTTAGCCTGGAAGGCAGCTTTACCCAATCCCAGAGGATTCGTTTGATTAAACACCGATTTTCGCAGAGCTATAACCGTCATTTTAGGTGCGGCCCGCCATGTAAATGACCTTGCCTTTCCGGACAATCTCGTTGACAAATTCGGCGGAGTCGCTGCCGAAATAGGCGTCCCGGCTGAACGGCAACGGTTCGATGTCGGTATCGATCTGTCGCCGGAGACGGAAAAGCGCCTTCATCTCTTCATAGGGGGCCTTCCCAAAGTCGTCTGAGAAAACGGCAACGTCAATGTCGCTGTCATCGTTTGCCCGGCCCTCCGCATAGGAACCGTAAAGGACAACAGCGTAAATGTTGTATCTTTCCCTCATGAGGGCGACGAAATCTTTCAATTTCTTCTCTACAGAATCTGCGCTTTTAGCCACTGGAGCAGTTCCTCCGTCTTTCCGATAATTTGCGCCGCTTTTTCTTTGTCGATCAGGCTGTAAATTGCCTCCCGGTATGCCGGATAACGGGCCTGAATGTTGAGGGGCGTCAATTCATCTATGAAGTCGTTACGCTCTTCGGACATGACCATCTTCAAGCCCACAAGATCAACCAACCTGTCCAATTTGTGAATATAAGGCGGCATGGTTGATGTCTGTTTTACATACAGGGCTTTGAACATTTTCTCAGCGGCTTGATGACACATGAAGCCAACGTAAAGATAATGGTCTTTATCGAGCAGTGATTTGGCGACCTGCAAATCATATTCAGAGATGTCTATCCAATATTGGATCGTTTTCTCACTCATGATTCCCGACCTGTTTTTCGTGGGTCCGCGTAGGCGCTCCAATTTAATCTTGAGCCTGTAACCTGATCGTTCGGACGCTATTTCATACAATAAAACCATAAATTCCACAACAAATAAGCCAGGTCTTTATCCCGATCTCTTCCTCCGCCCTGATCATGATCAGCAGGACCATGATAATCGTGGCCGGTACAAGAGGAGGTGTTGGTTATGTCTATCTGGTCCGTCATCGGTTCCCGATGCCTGCCCAGTTCCTGGTAGTCCTACGTGGAGGAGGTCGTCGATCTGCTTTTGTCCCGTGGGCATCGGATCTGTTCCGGCGGCGCCGTGGACGCTGATCTCGCGGTGTTGCATTCTCAGGGGGAAACCCTGGATGAGTTGAACCATAACCTCAAAGAGGTTGTTGAATTGCCCCTGGAGGATGGCGAGCCGGATCTGGAGACGGAATTTGTCGGAACCCAGAGCGTTGTCGTGGGCTGACGATGGGATCTCGAAAAATTTCTTGACAACCAAACGGGCCTTAGTTTAATCTACAGTACAAAATATTGTTCCATACAATGAACCCCCTGTCGATGCATCGAGTCATTCAATCATGAGCCCGGCTGAACCGGCAAGCGCAGCTTTACGACAAAGCGAGTGAGGTGGAGAAATTAAATGAAAATCCAGACGATCGAAACTCTCGTTGTCAACATGCCGATGAAGATCTCCGGGCCGGCGCCCATGCTGGGCGGCAAGGCGCGTACCAGCATCGATACGCTGCTGGTGCGCATCGACACCGATGAAGGCGTCATCGGCTGGGGCGAGGCCTTCGGACACAGGATCTGGCCGGCGACGCGCGCGGCGATCGATACGCTGATCGGACCGCAGTGCATCGGTCGCGACCCGACCGCCATCGGTGCGCTGATGAACGACCTGCAGCGCAATCTGCATGGCGTGGGCCGCAACGGTCCGGCGATGTATGCGATGTCGGCGATCGACATCGCGCTCTGGGATATCGCCGGCAAACTTGCCGGTTTGCCGCTCTACCGCCTGCTTGGCGGCAGCATGCGGCGCGACCTGCCGGCCTACGCGAGCCTGCTCCGCTATGGTGATGCCGGGGCGGTTGCACATCATACCGCGGAAGCGCTCGCCCGTGGATACCGGCAAATCAAGGTGCACGAGATCGAAGCGGCGCAGATCAAGGCTGCGCGTGAAACTGCGGGTTATGGCATTCCCCTGATGGTTGATTGCAACTGTCCCTGGACGGTCGAGCGCGCAATTGAGATGGCTAGACAACTTGAACCGTATGATCTGCACTGGCTGGAAGAGCCGGTATGGCCCCCCGAAAATCACTCCGGGCTGGCCGACGTGCGTAAACGGGTCAATGTGGCGATCGCCGCCGGCGAGAACGCGATGACCGCCGATTTCAAAAGCATGTTTGAAGCGGGGGCCATCACCTACGCCCAGCCGAGCGTGACCAAGATCGGCGGCGTCAGCGAAATGCGCAAAGTCATGGCGATGGCCGAGTCGTTCGGCGTCGAGGTCGTCCCGCACTCCGCCTATTTCGGCCCCGGCCTTCTGGCATCGATCCATCTTCTCGCAGCGATGGCGCACGAGACGCCCGTCGAGCGTTTCTACTGTGATTTCGACGTCAATCCGTATCACGAGGCGATCAATCCAAAGGGAGGCCGCCTGGCGATACCTCAAGGCCCCGGCCTCGGGGTCGATCCCGATCCGAAGGTGATCGAGAAATTGCGGATGAAGTGAGCTTTGGCAAAGGGCAGATATGGAAACAGGGAGGTGAAAAGGATGTACGACCTTTTGATCAAAGGCGGAAGGGTGATAGACCCGGCGCAGAACATCGACGGACTGATGGATGTCGCGGTAAGCGGTGGTAAAATAGCCACTGTCCTACCGGAAATTTCCGTTCGGGAAGCCGGGAATGTGATCGATGCAACCGATAGAATCGTTACCCCCGGTCTGATTGACCTGCATACCCATGTGTATGACGGATTTCTCAATAACGGTGCAAATCCGGATGTTGTCGGGGTAAACCAGGGGGTCACCACGGTGGTAGACGGCGGGAGCGCCGGACACGCGATCTTCGCCGGTTTCCCCAACTACGTCATCCCCGCGGCGCGAACGACGGTTTACTGCTTTTTGCATATCGGCTCCTTCGGGCTGGCCGTCATGCCAGAGTTGTCCTGTCCGGAAGAAATCAACGCCGACGCTACGGAAGCGGTGATCGCGACATATCCGGATCTGATCAGGGGCGTCAAGGTGCGCATCGTCGGGAAACTCATCGCGAGAGAAGGCGTTGCCGTTGTGAAGACCGCCAAGAAAACGGCGAAAAAGTGTCATCTGCCGCTTATGGTCCATATCGGGGATCGCGAAAAGGGGGTATCGCCGACGCTGACCAGGGAACTGCTTCCACTGCTGGAAGATGGCGATATTCTGAGCCATGTCTATACCGGCCAGTTCGGGGGTCTGATCGGAGAAGACGGCAGGGCGCTCCCCGAGATCATTGCAGCGAAAGAACGCGGCGTCATTCTCGATGTGGCCAACGGTATTAACAACATGGCATACGGCACTGCAAAGCGGATGATGGAGCAGGGTCTGCTTCCCACCACCGTAAGCACCGATGTGACGAAGAGCTCCGTCGCCGGGCCCGCTTATGGACTGACCGTCACGATGTCAAAGTTATTGGAGCTGGGTCTCCCCTTCGAGGAAATGATCGCCATGACGACCCTCAATCCGGCAAAAGCGGTAAGAATCGACGACCGCAAGGGAAGCCTGAAACCCGGTATGGATGCCGATATCTCGCTCCTTGAGATCACCCCCGGCGAATGGCCGATTCCGGACAGCCATGGAGAAATTTTAAATGTGACGCGATTGATACGGCCTTATGTCACGGTAAAAGCAGGTGTCCCCATCGTACCGCAATGTGTGCCGATCAAGGCGTAGATCTGATCATCGCGGCGAGACCCTGAAAAATCCGGCACACCCTGCCACCAATAGTGACGGATTTGTAAAAAGTAATAAAAGCCGTGAAAACGGGACGGCTTCGTAAAAAGGCTGCAGGCAAGGCGCGCGAGTCCTGAGGAGTGAGGCGTACTGTTGCGTACGCCGCAATGACGAAGGATGAAGCGCAACGCAGCATCCGGACTTTTTACGAAGCCGTCAGTAGTATCTCCTTGACAGACAGGGTCGCTTCTCCTATCCTCATACGACATAAACAAGAATCCCAAGGAAAGGAGAAACAAATGAGAAAATACAAATCGATGCCGAATAGGAAATCACTGCTATTGAGGGTTTTAGGAGTGCTGCTTGCATTCGCGACAGCGCCCCCGCTGTCGGCGGCCGTTGCAGCGGCCGACTCGTATCCGAGCAAGCCGGTGCGGCTCATCATTGCCTTCGCGCCGGGTGGGAGCACCGACATCGTCGCACGGATGATCGGCGCCAAGCTCTCCGAGCGTCTCGGCAAGCAGGTTGTCCCGGATAACCGCGGCGGGGGAGGGGGCACGATCGGCATGGAGATGGTGGCGAAGGCCGAACCCGACGGTTACACCCTGCTGTTCACCTCTTCGGCAATTACGACCAATCCCCTGCTCTTCAAGGTGCCGTTCGATCCGGCAAAGTCCTTTATTCCCGTTGCCAAGATCGGCAGCGGGCCGGCCGTCCTCGCCGTCCATCCGAGCGTCCCGGCCAACTCGGTGAAAGAGCTCATCGCGCTGGCAAAGAAGCAGCCCGGCAAACTGGTCTGTGCGGCCGCGGGCGTCGGCAGCTTCGTGCATATGAGCAGCGAACTCTTCAAGATGATGGCCGGCATCGATTTCAAGATCGTACAGTTCAAGGGCGGCGGTCCCGCGATGATCGACGTGATGGGGGGCCACTCCCACATCCTGACCGGTACGCTTACGATGACGATGCCGCAAATAAAGACCGGAAAGCTCAAGGCGCTGGGCTATGCGGCCTCTGCACGCACCAAACTGATGCCCGAGCTGCCGACGGTTTCCGAGGCGGGCCTGCCCGGGTATGAATCGGCCATCTGGTGGGGTTTCTTCGCACCGGCAGGCACGCCGAAAGAGATCGTCGGCAGGTTGTACAAGGAGATCGCGGATATCATGAACTCCGAAGAAATGAAACAGTCATTTGAAAAACAGGGCTCGGACGTGGACTTGATGGGCTCTGTCGACTTTGCTAAATTCATCGAGGCGGAAACGGTCAAATGGGGGAAGGTCGTCAAAGAAGGCAATATCAAAGGGGAGTAAGGTAACGACAGGGAGCGTAATCCGCAAGCCGTGCCCTGCGGGAGGGGCACATCACATTCGACCCGACAGGGACCGTATGGATGTAAATTCCTATCGGAGGAGGGGGTGGTGAAATGCGAGTGACCGCGGTCGAGGCGATACCTTTTCGTATCCCCCTCACCGAGAAGAAAGTCTGGGCCCGGGGGGCACTGGATGCGGCGGAGCACGTCCTGGTTCGCATCAGGACGGATGACGGGCTGACCGGCATCGCGGAGGCCCCTCCCCGCCCGACCATTTACGGCGAATCGCTTCGGTCCATAGTCGCTGCGGTAGAGGACTGGTTCGGGCCGGCGGTCATAGGGCTCGACCCTTACGAGACGGAGAAGGCGCTGGACCGCTTCGAGCGCTGGGTCGGCAATCCGACGGCGAGGGCCGCGGTGGAGATGGCGCTGACCGATATCAAGGCTCAGGCAGCCGGAGTCCCCGTCTACAAGCTGTTAGGCGGCTGGACCGACCAGGTTCCGGTCTGTGTGAGGGTTCCGACGGGCAACGCCGATGCCGTTGTCCAATCATGCGTCTCCTTCCATAATCGTTTCGGCATTGACACCTTCAAGATCAAGGTGGGGATGAACCCCCACGAGGATGTCGCGACCCTCCGCGCCGTCCGGGAAGCTCTGGGTCCTTCTGCTCGGCTCTGCCCGGACGCCAACCAGGGATACGATCCCCAGACCGCCATTCGGGTATTGAAGGCCATCGAAGATCTGAATATCACACTCCTTGAAGAGCCATGCCCGATCGACAACGATCGGGGACGGCGGAAGGTGTCCGAATCCACCACGATCCCACTGATGGGCGACGAGAGCTGTACAAACCTGGCCGAGGTCCGGCGGCAATTGGACATGGGAGTGGTCAGTGTGATCAGCATCAAGGTCGCGCGTACCGGATTTGCCATCTCCCAACGCATCGCCCATCTCTGCGAGGCGGAGAGTGTCGCCAACCTGTGCGGCACCCAGGCCGACAGCGGTATTGGCGTGATGTGCGGCGCGCATTTCGCGGCATCTTGCCGCAACGTCAAACTGGCCAGCGAGCTGACCGGCTTTATGGACATGGTGGACGATCTGCTGGTCGAGACGCCGAGGATCGAGAACGGAACGATCACGCTTTCCAATCGATCCGGCCTGGGAATCGTCATTGATGAGGCGAAACTCAGGCAATATCGGATATAAAAGGGAAGCGCGAATCATGAACATCACGATACTGGACGACTATCAGGATGCGGTGCGCACGCTCCGCTGCTTCGACAAGCTCTCCGGCCATCATGTCACGATCTGGAATGATCACACCAAGGACACGGATGTGCTTACCGCGCGTCTTCAAGAGGCGGAAGCGCTGGTTTTGATCCGCGAGCGCACGCCGGTCCGCGCGCCGCTGATCGAACGCCTGCCCGGTCTGAAGCTCATCAGCCAGCGCGGCGTGTATCCGCACATCGATGTGGATGCCTGCACACGCAGCGGCGTCATCGTATCTTCCAACTTGGGGCGAGGCAAGCCGTCTTACTCGACCGCAGAACTGACCTGGGGGTTGATCCTCGCAGCGATGCGGAGAATACCGCAGGAGATGATCGCGATGCGGGCCGGGCGCTGGCAGTCAACAGTAGGCCTTGGTTTACGCGGGCGCACACTCGGTATTTTCGGCTACGGGCAGATCGGCGCCGTTGTCGCCGGCTATGGCAATGCCTTCGGCATGAAGGTGCTCGCCTGGGGCCGCGAGACGAGCGCCGCAAGGGCGCGTATCGACGGCTATGCAGTGGCGTCGAGCCAGGCGGAACTGTTCGAGGAAGCGGACGTCCTGTCGCTGCATTTTCGGCTCATCGATGCGACGCGCGGCCTCGTCACCGCGGGCGATCTCGCCCGCATGAAGCCCGATGCCCTGATTGTCAACACGAGCCGCGCGGGATTGATCGAGCCCGGGGCTCTCGAAGCGGCTCTGCTTGCCGGCCGCCCGGGCATGGCGGCCGTCGACGTATACGAGGAGGAGCCGCTGCCCGACGGCAGACATCCATTACTGGCAATGGATAACGTCGTGTGCACGCCGCATCTGGGCTACGTCGAACGCGGCTCATACGAGGCGCAATTTGCGGAGATCTTCGAGCAGATACTGGCCTACCAATCCGGCCGGCCGATCAATGTCGTGAATCCGTCGGCGCTCACGGAAAAACGCGTCATCTCAAGATCGGGTAAATCGCATGGCGGAGTTTAAGATCAAGGAAGCGGCTTTTGGCGTGGATCACGATCCTCAGGGCAGATTTTGGAACAGCCGATGGAATCTGCACGAGGAGGTATTAGCCCAGTATGCCTTGCCGGAGTCGGTGAGCATCACGGACAGTACGATCCGGGAGGGAGAAGAGGCGCCGCATGTGGTGTACAGCCTGGAGGAGAAGTTGCGCATCACGAAATTGCTGGACGAGATGAACGTCCATGAGATCGACTGCGGTTTTGCCTCCATCAATCAGGGGCATCTCGATTTTTTGAAAGCCTTGAAAAAGGAAGGATTGCGGATCAAAAAGAGTGCAATCGCAAGGATCGACTTGCCCGATTATAAAAAAGGGATTGATCACATCCTTGAAGCCGGCGCGGATATCGTCCTGTGCGCCCTCTATCCGACCCCTATACCCGGATATGACTGGTCAGACTATTGCCAAAGGGTGAGCGACGCGATAGGGCATTGCAAAAATCTCGGTGTGTCAACCTCTTTTTGGATTACGTGTACACGGTGGGATGAGCGGTATGCCCTCGACCTGTATCGCGCGGCCATCGATGCCGGGGCCGATCGAATCAAGACCGCCGGCGGCGGTGTCTTGACCGTGCCTGCGTATAAACGGCTCGTAGGTTTGTTGAAAAGGATCGCCGGTGATGCCGAAGTGGGCATCCATGCCCACAACAACTACGGGACGGCGACGGCGTGTACACTGGCCGGAGTTGAAGCGGGCGCCTCCAATGTGGAAACATCCGTCAACGGTCTGGCGGACGGCGCCGGACTGGCCGCCTTCGAAGAGGTGGTGATGGCCCTGACGGTGATGTACGGGATGGATCTGGGAATAAAGTTTGAAAGGATAACGGAACTGTCGCGGTTGGTACAGGAGATCACGGGAATAGAGGTGCAGCCCTACAAACCGCTTGTGGGACGGTCCGTATTTCTGGAAACGCCCGATACGCACATCGAGGGGATTTTGCGGGCGCGGATCAATGGGGAGAGGACGCGGGATTTTATCGAGCCCGCCACCATCGGACAGAAGACGACCCTTCTCTTTGGCCCCTCTGCGCTGGGCGGCAAGAGCATCGAGTTGAAGGGCCAAGAGATGGGGCTCGCGCTCGACGGCAAACAGGTGCGGGCCGTGATCGACGCGATGAGGACCAGGCTCCTAACGGTCGATGCACTCGATGAGGACGAAGTGGGAATGATCATTCGCGAGATTTCGGAATGAACGGCTCAAACGTCAAGCGCCCGCTGCGATACGGCACGGGTTCATGTTGGGGCCGATCCCGGAGGAAAACCTGATGAACCCCCTCTGCACACAGATACACTATCTGCTTTCACCCAAATCCATTGTCATCGTTGGAGCTTCAGCGGACTATTCGAAATTTACGGGCAGAACGGTTAAATACGTTTTGAAGCATCGATATCCGGGCAAACTCTATGCGGTGAATCCCGCCCGCAGCGAAATTTCCGGCATCCCCTGCTTCCCTTCGGTAAAAGATCTCCCGGAAGCCGTCGATACGGCGTTTATCCAGATTGCCGCGAAGGGAGTCCCCGGGGTGATCGAGCAGTGTATCGAAAAAAATATCAAGAGCATCATTATTCACTCCTCCGGTCTCGGTGAAGACGGTGAAGAAGGGAAGAAAACCCGGGAACGGATCACCTCACAGATCCGGGAAGCGGGGATCCGTGTCGTCGGCCCGAACTGCGCAGGGATCGTGAACATGACCCAAAACATCATCCTGTCTCCGATCGTCTGCTATGAACTCGACGCCATTCCCAAGGGGAGAATCGGCCTCATTTCGCAGAGCGGCGGTTTGACCGGGGCTTACGTCACCAGGGCGGCGGATCGGGGGATCGGGTTCAGCTATGTCATCTCGACGGGGAACGAAATGGATTTGGGCGTCAGCGAATTCGCCCACTATCTGGTCAAGGACGAAAATACGGATGCCATCGCCATTTTCCTCGAGGCTCTTAGAGACGTCGAGCTTTTCCGTGACGTCGCCGTTGAAGCGCTGAAAGCGAAGAAACCGATCCTCGTCCTCAAAGTCGGCAGAACGGAGGTCGGGGCCAAGGCCGCTGCGTCGCATACCGGCGCCCTCACGGGAGCCGACGCGATCTACGATGCCTTTTTCAGGCAGTATGGGATCACGCGAGTGGAGACGCTGGAAGATCTGTTCGAAGTCCCCGCGCTCTTCTGCAAAACGAAGCCGCCCCGGGGGAGGAATGTGGGCGTCATCACCACGACCGGCGGCGGCGCGACGATCGTGGTGGAAGCCGCCGCTCAGGCCGGACTGCAGTTTCCACCCCCTTCCGATGCCACGATCAGGGAGGCGACCGCGTTTTTACCTTCCTTCGCGGCGAAATCAAACCCCATGGACGTCACGATGTCCGGAACAGGAGACGGATTCAGGAAGGGTCTCGAACTCCTTCTCAAGGACGACGCCTTTGACATGATCGTAGGCGTGGTGGGCACATCGAGTCAATTCGAACCGAATTTAGGCGTGCAACCCATTGTGGATGTATGCAAGGACGCGATAAAACCTCTCGCGGCGTTCTGCAATCCCAACGCGGCGGAGGCGCTCAGACTCT
The DNA here is from genome assembly GCA_964540555.1 of uncultured Syntrophus sp. Lineage (GTDB taxonomy): Bacteria > Desulfobacterota > Syntrophia > Syntrophales > UBA5619 > JAKAFS01. The sequence continues at coordinate 11,261 of CAZINF010000095.1, forward strand.
TCGAGAAGAACGGCATCCCCTCCTTCCGGACTCCTGAGGCATGCGGACGATCGCTCGGTTATCTGGTGAAGTACGGAGAGGCTCTCGACAACTTCAACCGGCAGAAAGACCAAAGACAGGGGCAGTATCCGGCTTCGTCGACCGCCCGGAACATCAGAAAAATCATAGCGACCGCGGGAGGCGTCCTCAATGAATATGAAAGCAAGCGCGTTCTGTCCGCATGCGGCATCCCGGTGACCAGGGAAACACTGGCCGATAACGTGGAACAGGCGAAGAGGGCGGCCGAGGAGATCGGTTACCCGGTCGTGATGAAGGTGATGTCGGCCGATATTCCTCACAAGACCGAGGCGGGAGTGATCCGGCTGGGGGTCCGATCGGAGACAGAGCTTGTGGCATTCTTTGGGCAAATCCTTGAGAATGCGAAAAAATTCAAGACCGATGCGAAGATCGACGGTGTCCTGGTCCAGGAGATGGCGGAAAAAGGGGTGGAAGCGATCATCGGCATGAAACGGGACGCCGCTTTCGGCCCCGTCATTATGTTCGGATTGGGGGGTATCTTCGTTGAGGTATTTAAAGATGTCTCTTTTCGTTTACCGCCCCTCGCTTTGCAGGACGTCCGGGAAATGATCGAAGAGATCAAGGGATCAAAGCTCCTGAAGGGGTACAGAGGTATGGAGAAAATGGATTGCGAAGCGATCGCGTCGACATTGATGAGCGTGGCGGGTCTTTCGCTGGATCTTGGAGAGGAGATCCGGGAGCTGGATATCAACCCGCTGATCGTTTATCCCGAAGGAAAAGGGGTTAAGGTGGTGGATGCCTTGATCTGCCGAAAATAGCGAATGCACAAGCAAGGAGTGGGCATAGATGGACTTTCAATTTAATGACGAACAAAAGATGTTCCAGGAAACCGTGCGGAGATTGTCGTTAAAATATTTTGCACCCAAGGCATTCACATGGGAAACGGGATCGGGGGGGTCGTATCCCTGGGAAAACGCCAAGATTCTGGCTGAGAACGGTTTGATGGGCATGCGCCTCCCGGAGGAGGAAGGCGGACAGGGGGCTTCGCTGATGGACTGCGTGATCGCCATCATGGAGATCACGAAGGTCTGCCCCCATACGGGGGACGTTTTTCAGGCAGGCAATTTCGGCGCCATTCAGCAGATTGCATTTCTGGGTAACGAATTCGTGAAAAAGAATGTCCTCCCCAAACTGCTCTCCGGCGAAACAATCATTACGGCCGCGATGTCCGAACCGGATGCGGGTTCGGCTGTCACGGATCTGCGAACCACTGCCCGCTTCGAGGGAGATCATGTCGTCATCAACGGAAGCAAGATCTTCAATTCGAATGGAGACAGCGCCGGGTATTACTCCGTTTGGTGCCGTTTCGGAAAAGGTGTCGCATCGTCGGGCGCGGTGGTTGTTCCCGCCGATGCCCCCGGTTTTTCGCGCGGGAAAACGGAGCACCACCTCTCGGGAGAACACCACTGTATGCTCTATTTCGATGAATGCAGGGTGCCGAAAGAATATGTTCTGATGTCGGAGCAGGGATTCAGGAAACTGATGTCCGTTTTCAACGTCGAGCGAATGGGCAACGCGAGCCGATCCCTCGCCGTGGCCGAACTGGCTTATGAGAAGTCGCTGCAATACGTCAAAGAGAGGAAGCAGTTCGACAGGCCGCTTTGCGAATTTCAGGGCATTCAGTGGAAGCTGGCGGACATGAAGCTCCGCATCGAGCAGGCGCGATGGCTCCTGTACAAGGCCGTGGTCGAGGCGGATCGGGGCTTGCCTTCGGCTCTGGACAGCTCCTTGGCGAAATTGGCCTGCAACGAAACTTCCGAGTTCGTCTGCAGGGAGGCGATTCAGATCCACGGCGGCTATGGGCTGTCCAAGGAATATCCTTTCGCCTATCTTTATGCGCGGGCAAGGGGCTGGGTCATCGCAGGAGGTACGGTTGAAATGCTCCGGAACCGGATTGCCGTCGAGATTCTGGGAAGAAATTTTGACCAGAGGCCGCCGAAGCCCACTGTCGTGAAGGAATAAGTTGGTGGAAACTTGGTTGAATAACAGGGCTGAGTTTTTCGAGATGTAGAGTGCTTCTATGCATGCTCCGTTCAGATCGTCAGTATGCGGTGCGGTTCATCCACAAAC
>CAZINF010000096.1:0-13390 GCA_964540555.1 uncultured Syntrophus sp.
ACGCCTTCACCCTCTCGCTCACCTTCCAGACCTCATTAGTGTCTGAATTGCAGGTAAAACTCAGGGTAAAACTTCTTGACATACCAGGCCGCATTCCTTATCCTCCACCTGCTTAAAAAGCAACTGCACATCAGCTCGTATCGGTTTGAATGACATCCCAATATGATTCAGGAAAGGATTCAATGGAGATTGATAAGAATAAATGCGTCGGGTGCGGGAATTGTCACGCCGTCTGCACCATGGGGGCGATCAGTCTGGACGAGGACGGGAAATCGATCGTCAATCAGGACCAGTGTGTGGAGTGTTCGGTTTGTCACCGGTTTCTCAAGAGCGAGGGGTATTGGCCCTGGATGGTCAGGGCGATTCGCCGGGTCCTGTCCCTGTTTCGCCTGGGTTACCTGGCCGATGTCGACGTCTGTCCCACCGGCGCTTTGACGCCTCCGGTCCTGGAATGGCCGCGGAGCCTCCGGGGGATGTTCAGCGATCCGACCATCGTCCACCCGGGGACCGGCATCTATGGCAGGGGAACCGAGGAGATTAAAAGCAACGATGTAACCGGCCGACTCCGCAGCGGAGACGCGGGGCGATCGGCTACGGCTATGTGGCCGGGAAAAGGAAGGATCCCTACTTCCTGGTGACGGTCACCCCCTCTTTTCTGACCACGCCGCTGATCAACAACACCCCCTTCAATATGAAGGATTTCACCCCGATCGCCAATTTCGCCTTCGACGAGTTCACGCTCATGGTGAATGCCGGTTCGAAATACAAATCGGTGAAAGAGGTCGTCGCCGACGCCAAAGCCAACCCAAAGAAGATCACCATGGGCGGGACGGCCTTGGGCGGCGCCGATTCCATCGCTACCCACCTGTTCGAGAAAGCCGCCGGCATCCAGTTCAATTATGTCGTCTTCAACAGCGGCGGCGAGGTCAATGCCGCCCTCCTGGGCGGTCATATCGACATGGCGGTCTCGAATCCCGGCGAGGCCGTTGAACTCTTCAAGGCCGGAAAAATCCGGATTCTCGGCGTTTTCGCGGAAAAACGTCTCGCCGGCGCCCCCGACATCCCCACGCTGAAGGAGCAGGAGGTCAACGCCGTGTATGTCCAGAATCGCAGTATCGTCGCCCCTGCCGACATCCCGGTGGACGCCCGCAAGGTCCTGGAGCAGGCCTTCTTCAAATACACCCAGACCGAGATCTACAAGAAATACTGCAAGGACGGCATGCTGACCGAAGCGTGGCTGGGCGGCGACGCCTTCGGGAAATTCCTTGAGGAGTGGAACGGCAGGTATCCCGCCATCCTGAAGGATATGGGCCTGCTCAAGCAGAAGTGATCGGAGAGGGGTTCCGTGACTCGTCTTAGGTCAAGGATGCAGGTGCACCCGGCCGGACGGCGGAGTTGAAGCGGGGCACGTGGCGCGGTTGAAGCGAGAACGAAGAAACTCACCGGCCGCGTTCTCGCGGCTCCGGTGGAGCGATTGGTTGCATCAGCGATTGACTCTCGTGGCTTCGAAGACTGAGAGCTTGGGAGCCTCGATGGCGATCTCGGTTACCGCCTTCGCGAACGCTCGCGAGGCGGGTACGGCAAAGTGTGCCGCCAAGGCTGCTTGATCTACCCACTGCTCGACAAAGACGAACCGCGACAGGTTCTCTACGTCTTGGTGTACGCCATGAGCAATGCAACCGCTCTCGAGGCGAGAACGGCGGACGTGCTCGATACTTAGAGCAAGCGCCTCGGCAACACGACCTTCCTTGGCGATGAAGCTACCGGTGACGAGAATCATCAAGTGCCTCCTACGGCTCGAACGTGTTCCTGCAACGTCAAAGCTCACCGGCGCGCCGCTTTTGGCGCGTCCGGTGGAGCGCAGTGTGTACGCCCACTATCAGTAAAGAACGCGAGGGTTCGTTCCCATGCCACGGCTGCTGCCTCAGGATGGAATGCCTCTGACCGGTCACTCTCGAAGAACCAATGGCCCGTGCTGGGGTAGTCGTAGTAGCTGGCACTTCTGCCGGACAGGTCGAGGCTTTTCTTGAGCTTTCTCACGCTGGCAGCGGAGACCCACTCGTCGTTTTCGGCGAAATGGAAAAGAAAACTCGAATTGCTGCGAGTGAAATCACCATTCCGTGCTGCATAGAAGACCACTGTAGCCGCAATTGGTAGTTCTGGCCGCTGAGCCAACCACAGCGCCCAGTGCCCGCCCATCGAAAACCCGACAATGGCAACATCGGGCGTAGTTACAGCTTCTTGCCGTGAAAGGAAATTGATCGCGGCCATCAGTGTTTTATAAGCCGGTTCGCGACGTGAAGCGGTTGCTTGCGCCCGAAGCTTTCTCGCTGCCTCTACTGTTGATGCGACTTTGCCATTGTAGAGATCGGGCGCGAGCGCGACAAAACCGGCCTCCGCCAAGCGGTCACATAGCCCCCTGAAGAATGAGTTGAGACCCCACCAGGAATGGAGGATGACTACTCCCGGTCCTGAACCGGATTTTGGAATCGCGATGTAATGTGGATGGGTAATCATGAGGGCTAACGTAGAATTAAGCCGCCGCGTCTTTTTTTTGCGGTCGGCTTGAATGACTGGTTAGGCATGAACCTCAACGAACTCGCTGTAGGAGTGCGGCTGAGGCACTGAAGCACCCTCGTCCTTGAGTCCCTCAAGATGGAATTCTATGGCTTCTTGGATGAGCTGCAATACCTCCTGTTTTGACTCCCCTACAGCAATGCAACCCGGGAGATCGGGGACGTATGCTCCAAAACTGCTTGGACCTTGTTCAACGACAACCATATAGCGCATAATGGCACCTCCTATTTCAAACCCGCCTGCTTCAAAACGCTGTTGAGCGTTCCGGGCGGAACATCGACACCTGGCTTTCCTGAAACCGTGACGGTTCCGGGCTTGGTTGGATGACGAAACTGACGATGGCTGCCTTTTTGCCGCACCTGCGACCAACCGTCAGCCTCAATCGACGCGATAAGTTCTTTGACTTTCATTTGCCAAGAATCTCACATGTTTCACCTTGATGCCTAACCATTTATTAACTTGCACTTTTTCCCTGATAATGTGATATTAGTGGGGTTTTCGGGCACTTTTGCCCGATGCCCGTTATCAGCCCCATATCTGGGCGACCGCTTTAAAGGAAATGCATATGCCTGACTCGATATCAAGTCAAGAACTAAAACAGCCGAAACTTCTCGGGGTTTTTGCGGAGTTGAATCGGGGACTGAGGTGATGTGGGGGAGAGTAAGAAGATGAAGAGGATAGATCGGCTGAAAAATCTGATCCGCGTGGCGAGGGGGGAGGGGGCGCCCGATCTGGTCCTGAAGGGGGGGCGCGTTCTCAATGTCTTCACGGGAGAGATCATCCGGGCGGATGTGGCCGTTTACGACGGGATCACCGCGGGCATCGGCAGCTACGACGGCCCGGCGGTGATCGACGCGGGTGGGGAATACATCACACCGGGATTTATAGACGCCCACATGCATCTGGAGAGCACGATGCTTTCGCCTGCGCAGCTCGCCAAGGCCGTCCTCCCGCGGGGAACGACGGCGATCATGGCGGATCCCCATGAAATCGCGAACGTCCTGGGGATCGAGGGGATCCGGTTCATGCTGGAGGCGAGCAAGGGCCTGCCCGTCGATATCTACTTTCTCCTCCCCTCCTGTGTCCCGGCGACCGATCTGGAGACCTCGGGGGCCTCTCTTTCCGTCGCAGATCTGAAACGCTTCCGGCGGGAGAAGCGGGTCCTCGGGCTTGCCGAGATGATGAACTACCCTGGCGTCCTTAGCGGGATCGATTCGGTGCTCGAAAAGCTGATCGCTTTCCGCCGCGGGATCCGCGACGGCCACGCCCCCCTGCTCTCCAGCAAGGGGCTCAACGCCTACATCGCCGCAGGCCCCCGTTCGGATCACGAATGTACTGGGCTTGCGGAGGCCCGGGAGAAGCTCCGCCTGGGGATGCACATCATGATCCGCGAGGGGACTTCAGCCAAGAACCTAAAGGAGATCCTTCCCCTGGCGACCCCCCGAAACAGCCGCCACTTCTCTTTGGTGACCGACGACCTCCATCCCCATGATCTGTTGAAAAGGGGCCACCTGGACCATCTCATCGACATGGCGGCGGCTGAGGGGATGACACCGGGAGAGGCGATCCGGATGGTCACATGCAATACAGCGCAGTACTTCGGCCTTAGGGACGTCGGCGCCGTTGCCCCCGGTTACCGCGCCGATCTCCTGATCCTCCGGTCGCTGGCGCCCGTCCGGGTGCGGAGCGTCATCAAGGGGGGAAAGATGGTCTTTAACGAAGGGGCCCTCATCGGCAAAGGGGCGTCAGAGGCCAAATGCGCGCGGATAGGCGCCATGAACGTCCTTTCGTTCGACCGGGAGGCCTTCGCCGTCCTATACGAAGGAGGACCGATCCGGGTGATCGGTCTCATCCCCGATCAGATCCTGACGCAACAACGTGTTCTCGAACCTGACGTCCGGGATGGCGTAGTCGTCTCCGACGTCCGCAAGGACATCCTGAAGCTGTCCGTCGTGGAGCGTCACCGCGGGACGGGGAGGATCGGGCTGGGGTTTGTGCAGGGATTCGGTCTGAAGGCGGGCGCCCTCGCTTCATCCGTGGCCCATGACTCTCACAACATCATCGGCGTCGGTTGCAGCGATGGGGATCTCTTCACGGCGGTGAAGGCGGTCGAGGAGATGAATGGAGGGCTGGTGGCGGTCCGCGACGGCGAGGTCCTGGCGGGACTGCCGCTTCCCATTGCCGGGCTCATGTCGGACCGGCCGCTTGCCGAAGTCGCCCGGGGTTGGGAGAAGATGCGCCGGGTCGCCCAAAATTTAGGCTCCGCGCCGAACGAACCCTTCATGGTCCTTTCCTTCCTGGCCCTGCCGGTGATTCCGGAGCTGAAGCTGACCGACAGGGGGCTTGTCGATGTGAATCGCTTCGAACACGTCCCCCTCTTTACCGGGGGTGGAAAGGCGGAAAAAGGTTGACCGGGAGCGCAACCGGCAAGCCCCGCCTTGCAGTCAGGGATAAAGCGAAAGCGGATGAGGGAGAGGGGAAATTGACCTGTTATCGAGTGTAAGAGGGGGGAGAGATGACGAACAGGGAAAAGATGATGAGCATATTTACGGACGCCTTAAGTTCGGTGCTGCCGGGAAACCTGGTCCGGGACACGCTGAAATACGAGGCGGGCGTCCTGACGATCGAAGAGAAAGCTTATCGCCTCGGCGACTACCGCGGTGTCCACGTCTTCGGAAGCGGGAAGGCTTCGATCGAGACGGCAAGGGCCGTAAAGGCCGTCCTGGGCGACCGGGTGACGGACGGTCTCGTCGTTTCCAACTACGACGCCGCTATCGACGGGATCGGCGTCTTCGAAAGCTCGCACCCCGTCCTCACCCAAAAGAGCATCCGGGCGGCGGAGATCCTCATGCAGAAGCTGTCGGCCCTCTCCCCGGACGATTTTTTCATCTATGTCCTCTCCGGAGGAAGCTCGGCTCTTATCGAAAAACCGGCGCCACCGATCACGCTGGCCGAAATGCAGGCGCTGGTGAAAGGTCTTCTCGCAAACGGCGTTCCCATCGAGGATTTAAATGTGGTTCGAAAGCACCTCTCGCTCGTGAAAGGGGGGAGACTGGGCAAACTCTCCCGGGCGCGGGGGATCGTCCTGGTCGTTTCCGACGTCATCGGCGACGATCTGGAGGCCATCGGCTCCGCCCCGCTGTTCTTCGATAGGTCCAGCTATGGAGACACCCGTGCTATTTTAAGGAAGTACGGCCTGTGGGAGACGGCGCCGGAGAGCGTCCGCAAGACGGTTCAAAAGGGGCTTTCCGGGGAGATTGAGGAGACGCCCAAGGCGCCGAGCCCGATGATCGACCATTTTCTTATCGGGAGCAACCTGAAAATTCTCCTGAAGGCAAAGGAGATGGCGGAGACCCTGGGGATCCCCACCCGCATCATGAGTTCCCGCCTCCGGGGCGAGGCGCGGGAGGCGGCAAAGGCGATCCTGGCCATCGGCGAGGAGATCGCCTCCACAGGACATCCCTTCTCTCCGCCTGTCTGCCTGCTCTTCGGCGGAGAGACGACGGTGACCCTCCGGGGGGACGGGATGGGCGGCCGGAATCAGGAGATGGCCCTCGCGGCTCTGCTTGAGTTTCAAAACAACCAGCGGTTCCTCTTCCTGAGCGCGGGGACCGACGGGATCGACGGCCGCTCGGACGCAGCCGGGGCTCTCGTCGACCATACGAGCTGGCAAAAGGCGCAGGATCTGGGGCTGCGGATCGACGACTCTCTCGCCCGGAACGACTCCTATCACTTCTTGAAACAGACGGGGGATCTCATCATGACCGGTCCCACCGGGACCAACGTCATGGACATGACCGCCCTGCTGATCCTGTAAAGGGCGTCGGTACACACCGCCGCGGCATCCCGACAAGGAACAGCTCTCTTACAAGGCGGTGCCTGTGGACTAAGCCCCCGGTCAATCGCCTTTGGGAACGCTTCCAGCCACGTTCAGCCTGTCGGCAAGCCGCCTATGCTCTTCGGGCGTGATCCACGACACGTTGAGATAATTGGAAATCGTCTCATCGTTCAAACCGATTCGGCGGGCCTCCCGCACGGTCACCTCGTAGGCCTCGATTTCCGTCTCTCGGTCCACGTACGCCCTGCTCCTGTCGTACAGGTTCCGCCTCTGAAGGTGTTGTTTGACATGGCACAGCTCGTGGATGATGTCCAGATAGAGGAATTCGTCCGAGGAATTGCGCAGGTGATTCAGGCCGATGGTGATGGCCCCGTTGTCGTTGTCCACAAATATCTCTTTGAGTCCATCCACCACAAACACCTTGGTGTGTGCCATCACCCTGTCGATTTCTTCCGCGTCGGCAAAGATGGCGGACAGGACGGCATAGGCGCGGATATCCGCAAAGATGTCCGCCAGACTGTATTGCCCGGTTTCAAGCCTGCGGTTGATGCGAAACACCTGTTTCATCCGGATGATCTCCCCTCGCTCACATCCCATCCCGATAGAATTCCTGTTGTTCGAAACCTACCCTATTTGATCGATCGATGCAATAGGGGAGGGGCGGTGCCCAGCCTTTTCGGTTGACACGCGGAAGCCATCTTCATATACTCGACCGGTCAAAAGACAAACGGTTGAAAAACGAAAACGAAGGGGAGGATCATCACCGTGGAGAAAAAGTATGTGGTGACATTAAAAGAGGCCATTACAGGGGTGTTGCACGGTCGGGCGGGAACGTTTCGAATTCTTATAGATGAAGAAACCAGCGGGGCCAAGCATTTTTCGCTGCTCGTCAACACGATGAACGCCGGGGTCGTTGGCGACGAGCACAAGCACGATGTGGAACACTGCTGGTACATCCTCTCCGGAAAGGGGATGATGACTGTGGACGGCAAGTCTTTTCGCGTCGAACCCGATATGGCGGTTTTTGCCCCCGCCCACAAGCTGCACAAGATCATCGTCGATCCGGACCAGGATCTTACCTATATCGTCGTCTATGCCCCTCCGGGACCCGAACAGAAGCTGAAAAAGCTCGGTGAGCATGCCTTCGATTCTCCTAAATAGGATCCGTCGAACACCTTTCGTTTTTTAATTCTATGCATCGAGACCTTGAGTCAAGAGGAGGAAGAGCATGAAAGCAAATCGGGCAAAGCGAAAAGAGATCGGCCTGGCCGTGGTGGGATGCGGAACGATCGGCAGAATCCGGGCGGTCCTCGCCAAGGATTACCCGGGAGTGGGATGGCTGGGCGTCTGTGATATCAATGAGGGTCTTGCCAAAAAACTGGCCGAGGATGCCGGGGCGGATTTCTACACCACCGACCACCGGGAGCTGCTCAAACGAAGCGAGGTGAACGCGGCGATCATCGCGACCGATGAGAACAAGCATGTGGCGCCCATCCTGGCCGCCGTGGAGCAGGGGCATCGTCTTTTCATCGAAAAACCCCTTGCGACGGATGTCAGGGATTCAAGGCGGGTGTATGACGCCATTCAAAAGAGCGGCGTCGATACCGTGATCGGCTACACCAACCGGTTCCGGAGACGGTTTCTGGCGATCAAGGAAAAGCTCCGAACCGGGGAGATCGGTGATGTGACCACGGTCACGACCCGGGCCTTCATGAACCGGATGGTCCCCCTCGCCACGTTGCGTCGCACCACCGAAAAGATCAACCTCCAGCCCATGGTCGTTTCCGGCACCCACAGCCTGGACATGTCGATGTGGCTGATGGAGGGGAAGGAGCCTGCCGAGCTCTACGCCCGTTCCGTCGATAAGGTCCTGGGGTCCATCGGAACGAAGGACGCCACCTTCGGCATCTTCACCATGAGCGACGGGACGATCTGGAGCATGAACATCAGTTGGGCCCTGCCCATCGTCTGGCCGGGGGCGGTTTACGGTCTGGAGATCGGGATCGTGGGCACCAAAGGGGTGATCACGGTGGACGACACCCATCGGGACCTGGTCCTCGCCTCGGAAAAACCGCAGTGGGCCGGTTACAGGCCGGAAGGTTATCACCCCGAATACGAACGCCACGTCGAATTCCTCACCAGCTATCCGCCCGGCGATATCGCCTTCGGACAGCTGTGGGGTCCGATGCGCGAAGAGACGAATTCCTGGTTCACCCGCATTTACACGGGCGCCGATACGCCCCACGCGACGGCGTGGGACGGTCATCGCAACCTGGTCCTGACGATGGCGATGGGTCTCTCGGCGGAGCGGGGAGTCGCATTGAAGCTTCCCATTGATGAAGAGGAGTTCTACAGGTAGGGCGCTTTGAATGCCCCATTCCGTTTTTAAAAAACGTTTGACTCTGTTTTGCAGACGAGGCTGACCCGAATCGCATGGAACACCTTCCCTTCATGCTTCTTCTCTACGCTGTCGGAATCGTCGCCGGGGTTCTCAATGTGATGGCCGGCGGGGGCTCGGCCATCACCCTTCCCATGCTCATCTTTCTCGGGCTGGACAGCCCTCTGGCCAACGGGACCAACCGTCTTGCCGTCTTCATCCAGTGCTTCGCCACGGTCATCTCCTTCAGGCGGGAGAAGTATTCGGACTTCAGGACGAGCATGAGGCTCGCCGCATGCGCTCTTCCGGGGGCGGTCCTCGGGGCTGTCGCGGCCGTAAAAATGGACAGCCTCCTTTTTCAGAAGGTGCTCGGCATTTTCATCCTCGTCATGGTCGCGACGGTCCTCTTCCCCAAATCCGCGAAAAACGAGAATCGGATCGGAGAAACATCGGGCGGTTGGATTATCTATCCCGTCATGCTCGTGATCGGGTTTATCGGAGGGCTGCACCAGGTGGGGATCGGTTTTTTCATGATCGCGGCTTTGAGTCACCTGATGAACATGGACCTCGTCCGGATCAACATGCACAAGGCGGCCGTTTTCTTCATTTATACCATCCCCGCCATGGTCGTCTTTGCAATGACGGGGAACATCGACTGGACGCTGGGATTCGTCCTGGCCGCCGGGAACGCGACCGGGGGGTGGTGGGCGGCAAAGATCTCGGTTCGACGGGGCGAGAAGGTCATCCGGATCGTCCTTGTGATCGCCATGGTCATCATGGCGATCAAGCTGCTCCTGAGTTTCTGAACGCTTAGATTTTACACACGCCGTTATCGAGGACGACCTTCCCGTCAAAATAGATCGTCGCATCCCTGTACATCGCGTCGATATGGTTCGGCGCCAGCACCTTCCCCCCGATGGCAAAGTTGCTGCCGATCCCCGCATGACAATTGCCCAGGCGGCCCAGGTCCTCGAGATTGGTCGCGGCGAGTCTCGCTTTGGGATTGAGGCCGATGCCGAATTCGGCGTAATTGTAGGCCTTCTCGTCGTTCAGGCCTTTGAGGATCTGACTGAGCTTGGCGGCGGCCATGCCTCCCTGGACATCCGCCACCTTCCCTCCCTTGACGATCAAGGTGACATGGTCGTAGATCGTGACGCCGACGCTCATGATGCTGACATCGCTGACCACAACCCCCTCCGCCGTCCCTTCAACCGGCGAAATATTGATTTCGCTGTCGGGAAATGCGGCGAACGACCCAGGGGTTTTGAAGAGACCCGTTTCATACTGGACAGGTCGGCCTTTCACTTCGCCCCGAATATCCGTGCCCAGCGGCGTCGTGATGCGGACCTCGCTCGACTCGGCAAGTGCCGCCCCAAGCAGCCGCCCGAGCCGGTCACAGGCCTCGTAATCCGCCTCGATGGCCCCCACGCACAGGGCGTCTTCCGTCACCTCGCACATCGTGCAGCCCCGTTTTCCCGCCTTGATCGCCTCGACCCGCGCGCGGGTGTGGGTCTGCGACCAGGTGGAGGGCTGCAGGAAGACATCCGCCTCCCGGAAGGCCGCGACGACAGGTTCCGGCAGTTGCCCTCCGTGGACGCCGACGGGAGGGATCATGATGATGATGGGAATCGCTCCCACCGCATAGGCCGCGCCCCCGAGGGCTTCGGCGATCCTCATTTTATTGGTATCGGTGGAGATCAGAACCGTTTCGCCCTCCTTCACCCCCCCGCATTGCATGCACTTCATGGCGCCCTTCATCATCTGCATCGGACTCGATGCACCCGGCATATAATGCCAGTATGACACAGACCATTCTTTCGTACTCATCTTCCCATCTCCTTTCTGTTAAATTCGATTGCCCGCCAGGAAGCCCTCCTCGACCGAATCCAGAATCCTCCTGGGCTTCACGCAGTCTCCCGCCTTGATCGCCTCGACTCCCATGGACTTCAGTTGCTCATACAGGAAATCGTCCGGTTTTGCACCCACGGAGAAAACAACTGTTTTCGTCTCGATCCCGATATCTTCAAGCCCTATGTGGATGATCGCCTGACGATCCTCCATCCTGATCATGTTCGCCCCGGTATGGATCTTGACTCCCTTGTTCTGAAACCGGATGTCGAAATAGGCCTTAGTGTCCTTGTCGGCGTCGCAGGCGATCTCCGGAAGGATCTCGACGAGCGTGACCTTCTCCCCCCGGTCGCTGAGAAGATCCGCCGTTTCACAGCCGACCAGACCCGCGCCCACAATCAGATAGGGTCCGCCCGCCAGCGGTTTTCCCGACAGGACGTCCCAGGCCGTCACCCCCTGGGTCGGCGGGAGTCCGGGGACGGCCAATGTGCACGGCTGCGCCCCCGTGGCGATGATGACCGCATCCGGCTGAAATAGCCGAATGACGGAAGGGGAGACCTCTTCGTTCAGAATCACCTTCACGCCATTTCGGTTCAGACATCCCTCCATATAGTTCATGAAGCGTTCGATCTCCTTCCTCCCCGGCGGAACGGCGGCCAGCAGAAGCTGTCCGCCCGGATGGGCGCCCTTCTCGATCAAGGTGACGTCGTGACCCCTTTCCCGGGCGCGGCAGGCCGCTTCCATGCCTGTTGGACCGGCGCCGACGACGACCACCCGTTTGGAGGGACCGTCCTTCGAGACGGGGGGATCGGCCTCTTTCCCCAGAGTCGGATTAACGGAACAGCGAATGTCGAGCTGCTGGAAGATCCGCTTGTAGCATCCTTCATTACAGGCGATGCAGGGCCGGGTCTCCTCCTCCCGGCCATCCGCCGCCTTCTTCGGCAACTCGGGATCCGCCAGAAGGGGGCGACCGATCGCCGCGATATCCGCCTTGCCCTGCGACAGGATTTCCTCGGCCAGCGCGACGGTGTTGATCCGGCCCACGGCGATGACGGGGATATGCAGCGCCTTCTTGAATTCCGCGGCAATCGGAACCAGACAACCCGGTCTCGTCATCATGGGAAGCGTCCGCATCACCTTGTGGGCCTCGTTCAAATCATCGAGCTTCTTTCCGCCCACGGTTCCTGCGGAGACGATCAGGCCGTCGATGCCGGCGTCCTGGGCTAGCTCGGCGATGTCGATCATGTCGTCGATGCCCAATCCGCCTTCGATGTATTCATCCCCGCTGATCTTGATCGTCAGAGGATACTCCTTTCCCAACCGTTTTCGTATCCCCCGGATGGTCTCCAGAAGAAAACGGGTCCTGCCGGTCAGGTCCCCTCCGTATTCATCAGTCCTGTGATTCGTCATCGGGGAGAAGAAGGACGGGACGAGATAGCCGTGGGCACAGTGGATATCGACGCCATCGAATCCCGCCTCCCTGGCCCGGGCAGCCGCCTCGACATGCGCCTGAATCAGGCCGGCGATCTGATCGCGTGTCAAGGCCCGCGGCATCTCCGCCCCCGGATAGGGCGGAACGGCAGATGGGGCTACCGGCTGAAGCCCGGTGACCTTCGAGGAAGCCCTCCCTCCGGCATGATGGATCTGGAGAAAGATCCGGGTATCGTTTTTCAGCCCATGGACGGCGGCCGTCAGTCTCTTCAACCCCTCGACATGCTCCTGTAAGGCAAGACCGATCTGCCGGACATATCCCTTGCCTTCAGGCGTGAAGTAGGTCCCCTCCATAAAAATCAGGCCGACTCCTCCCTTCGCCCTTTCCGTGTAATGGGCGATCACTTTATCTGTGACCATCCCTTCTTCCGTGGCGTAGTTCATCGTCATCTGGGACATGGCCAGACGGTTTTTGAGGGTGAGACTCCCGATCCTGCAGGGTTGAAACACGGTTGGATAACGCATTATAACTTAATTTCCTTTCTGGTTCATCTGGTTGACGCGAACTTTCATGGTCAATAATGAGATCAAAGTTCGATAGTACGCTACCGCACTTTTACACACTTATCAACGCCTTTGGCTATCCCAAAAGATTATCAATTATTTATTGTAGTCAGTGAGGGAGGTCGATGCGTTTGTGTAGTAGAGTACAACCAATACTGCTTTACCAAAAAAACGTGAGCTGGTTATTGACGCCAGTAGAGTCAACAAGCCTTGTGATGAAATATTTTGAGGACTTACGATCGAAATGATTGATCCATAACTCGCTGATCGGCCATGTGCATTCCGCGTTGATATGAAGTAAGAGTGTGGGTCAAAATATTCAGAATATCTCCTTTTCCCTACTCTGAATTAAAGTCGGGCCTTCATGAGGCGACCACTGCCGCTGATTCGAAGGGAGTCTGTGCGATTCTTGAAGTAGCGACTGTTCGCTTCTTCAGGTCCAAAATCCTCCACATGCTTGAACCCCAAACCCCGAAGTTCACTCGCAAGGGATGACGGATCAAAGAAGATGATCCAGGGCTCCCCGCCTGCGGCCACACGGTTTGCCCGAAACTCGTGGGCTAATCGTTGACTCTCGTTTAACATAGAGGGTAAAATACTATAATCGAATACGATCTCGCTGCCAACAGGTAGGGAGGCGACAAACTTGAATGTCTCCATGGCCGCTGTCTTCGTCAAATATATGACGACGCCAAGCAAAGAGAAAAAAGCCGATTCCTCTGCTCTGAAACCTGCACGATTCAAGCCGTCGGCGA
>CAZINF010000097.1:0-13357 GCA_964540555.1 uncultured Syntrophus sp.
CCGGAAGAGTTCCTGAAGCAGCCCGTCTATTCCCGGGAATTTCCTGCAGTGAAACCCTGAAGGGTTGATGCCGGGGTCGGTAGCGCTGCCTTGCGTAAGAATGGATATTTTACGAAATTCAGGACAGGGATGAACGCCGATCGAATCTAAGCGCGACTTGAAGGTCTATGATTTACCCATTGCAGGGGCGCCTGACCGTGCACCCCTGCAATGGAAGCGGTATGCCAAGCGAGCTTTGGAAATCGTAATCCCTCCGCGCTAAATATTTTCCGACCCTGCGCCTCGAAAAATCTCCAATACGCGCTTCCGGGATCCGATTCCCCAGTTGCGCAAAGGGCTTGCCCGGCGGGTTCATATGGCGCCGTTTTCCCAAAAACGGCCAAGAGTAGGGGGAGGAATTTTGAGCAATTTCCTGTTGGTCCAAACGCTCAATGGGCTTTCTTTCGCGGCCCTTCTTTTTTTGCTTTCCAGCGGACTCTCGCTTATCTACGGGGTGATGAAGATCGTCAACATCGCCCATGGATCGTTTTTCATGGTGGGGGCATATGTTGCGCTCTCCGTCATTTTAAAGACGAATAACTTCTTTCTTGGAGCCTTGGCGGGAGGACTGGCCGTCGGGGTGCTCGGTTTCATCATCGAACGCGGTTTCTTGAGAAGGTTTCCGCTGCAGCCCCTTCCGCAAATGATGATCACCCTGGGTTTTGCCCTGCTCATCCGCGACCTTTCTCTTCTGATCTGGGGAGGGGATCCCTATATTCTGCCCTGTCCTGAATACTTGAAAGGTTCGGTAAAGATATTTGACGTCGTGTTCCCGATCTACCGCATATTCATTTTTTTCGTCGCAATTGTCGTGGCGATCGCCCTGTGGCTCTTCAACGAAAAAACCCTGGTTGGAGCGAAGCTGCGTGCGGCCGTGGACGATCATGAAATGGCGGGAGGCGTGGGTCTGAACGTCCCGCTGATTTCCGGGTGCATGTTCGGTCTCGGGGCTTTTCTGGCGGGCTTCGGGGGCGTCATGGGGGGGCCGATCTTCGGGGTTTACCCCGGCCTGGATATTCTTCTGGGGTATACGGGGCTCTCCTCCTTTGGTCATGCGGGTTTTTTCGGTGTGGCCGGTTATGTGGCGGCCATCCTCTCCACCCGGTACAACATGGGGTTCCTCTTCTGTTTGATCAGCGGTGTTTCTCTGTCCGTTTTGATCGGCATGATTTTTGGTTTCCTTGTGGCCCATGCCACGGGGGTATATTTCCTGATCATCACGCTGGCTCTGGGGATGGTCCTCTGGGGGCTCGCATTTCGCTGGGTCTCCATGACCGGCGGCGACAACGGGATATCGGGAATCATCAGACCCGATATCGGTCTTCCCATCGCGCTGAAGGACCCGCTGACTTTTTATTATGTCATCTTTGTTTTTTTTCTGATTGCCTTGATCCTGATGGCCATTCTCATCCGTTCCCCTTTCGGACACAGCCTCAAGGGCATCCGGGAGAGCGAATCCCGGATGCGGGTACTCGGTTATCACTCTTGGCTTCATAAGTATCTGGCTTATGTCATGTCGGCGGCGTTCGCCGGTTTTGCGGGTGTCTTCTGGGCCTATTTCAACGGGTTCATCAGCCCTTTCGACATGGATCTGAACGCATCCATCGAAATCGTTCTGATGGTCATATTGGGCGGACCGGGGACTCTGATCGGTCCCGCCCTGGGGGCCGGCATCATCGTCTTTCTGAAAAATTTTATCAGCGCCTACACCCAGCGCTGGCTGCTCATTCTGGGAACGATATACATCCTCACCATACTCTACGCCCCGCAGGGACTTGTCAATTTCCTTAAGGACTGGGTCAGGGAACGGCAGGGCAGGACGTGCGGGAAGAACGGATCGAATGATGGGGCACAGCCATAGTTGCGTAAAGGACGATTCGATGGGATTAATGGAAAAGGGAGAGAAAAAAGGATCTGAACCGTGCCTGGTTCTTGAGGACCTCTCCATCGATTTCGGGGGACTGCGGGCCGTCGACAGCGTCAATTTGACGATCGAGCCGGGAGAAAGGCGCGTCCTGATGGGGCCCAACGGCGCGGGGAAAACGACACTCTTTAATCTCATCAGCGGCATCTATCCGCCAAGCGGGGGGCGAATCACCTATTTCGGAAAAGACATCAGCAGATACCCGATCTATCGTCGGGCCGCCCTGGGAATTGCCAGGACGTATCAGGTGACCAATCTTTTCCGCTGCCTCACCGTGGCGGAAAATATTCTGATGGCGTGTCAGGCGCTGGAACGGACAAAGTTCGTCATGTTCCGGACCCTCTCCTCTTATCACCGCAACATGGATCGCTGCGATTGCGTTTTGAAGGAGTTTGATTTATGGGAGAAGAGGGGCGAGATGGTGAAGAATCTCTCCCACGGAGATCAGCGGCGGATTGAAGTGGCCATGGCCCTCGCCGAAAAGCCCCGGCTTCTCCTCCTTGACGAACCGGCGGCCGGGCTCTCTTCCGCGGAAACCCAAGACCTGACCGTGCTCCTCAAGAAGCTCGATCCCTCGATCACGATCGTGCTGATCGAACACGATCTGGACGTGGCCTTTGAATTTGCCGAACGGATCACCGTTCTGCATCAGGGGAAGTTCCTGACGGAGGGCACGAAAGAGGAGATCAGGAATAATCCCACCGTGCACGAGATCTATTTGGGTGTGGAGTAATGGACATGCTCAGGATAGTCGATATTCATACCTATTACGGCGATAGCCATGTCCTCCAGGGGGTGAGCCTGGAAGTGGCCAGGGGATCGGTTGTCGCCCTGCTGGGACGAAACGGGGTGGGAAAGACCACGCTGATTCGATCCATCGTCGGGTTCACCCCGGCGAGGAGGGGCGCGATTCTCTTCAACGGTCAGGACATCACCCGCATGGACTCGCATAAAATCATCAAGTTGGGGATGGGTCTTGTGCCCCAGGGCAGGCGGGTCTTTCCTTCGCTGACGGTAAAGGAAAACCTGGCCATCGCCGAGCGCTGTTCCAATGCCCGGAGCTGGGATTTTGCCAAGATCTATGCCCTTTTTCCCCGTCTCGAGGAGCGTCGCGATCAGAGAGCCAACACGCTCAGCGGAGGGGAGCAGCAGATGCTGGCGATTGCCAGGGCGCTGATTTCGAATCCGCTTTTCATCCTGATGGACGAACCCACGGAAGGGTTGGCCCCTGTGTTGGTAAAGGAGGTGGGCGACGCCATCCGGAAGTTGAAAGAAGAAGGGCTGTCCATTTTCCTGGTGGAACAGAACCTCGCCTTTGCCAGAAAGTTTGCGGACTGGGTCCATTTGATGAGCAAGGGGACGATCGTATACTCCTCCACCCCGGAGCAACTCTGGGAGGACCAGGAGGCGAAGCATCGCTATCTGGGGGTTTGACCGGTCATAAACAACCCCTTTTTTCGAAAAGGGGATATTGAGGAGGATAATCATGTTGGATCTGTTTTCTTTAAAAGGTAAAGTGGCCATCGTGACGGGCGCCGCGCAGGGGATAGGCAGGGAGATCGCGCTCGGTTTCGCCCGGTATGGGGCGGACATTGCGGCGGTCGATCTCAATGAGGAGAGACTGCAAACCCTCAAAAGCGAAATCGAGGCGCTGAATCGACGTTGCCTGACACTTCACGTCGATCTGACCGATGTCGGCCAGATCGAGCGGATGGCCCAAAGAACCGTGAGCGAGATGGGCAGAATTGATATTCTGGCCAACATTGCCGGTGTGAATGTCCACAAGCCCGCCGAGGAGATGACCGAACAGGACTGGGACTTCGTCCAGGACGTCAATCTGAAGGCCCTGTTCTTCTGCTGTCAGGCGGTGGGCAAGGTCATGCTGAAACAGGGAAGCGGGAGGATCATCAATATGGGCTCCGCGTTCGGGGTGGTGGGGTTCGGCGGCAGGACGGCCTATGCGTCGAGCAAAGCAGCCGTTTCCAACCTGACCAAGACCCTCGCGCTTGAATGGTCCTCGAAGGGCATTCATGTCAATGCCCTTGCGCCCGGTCCCGTATGGACGGAGGCACGCCACGAGCTGTTCTCCAACCCCGAGTTTTACGCCAATCTGATAAAAAAAGTTCCGATCAATCGAACCGCAAAACCTGTCGAGATGATCGGTCCGGCGATCTTTCTGGCCAGCGAAGCCTCAAGCTTTGTCACAGGGGAGACCCTGCTGGTGGACGGCGGGTTTTGCGCCCAATGATCACACAGAGGTTGCCATTCCCCTACCCCCCTCCCTTGGCGGGATGGGGTGAGTGGAGGGTGAAAGGGTTTTAAAAATGAAGGGGATCTGGGGAAAACTGCTGGATATCGATCTGACGTCCGGCAGGACGAAGGAGATCGGCATTTCCGACGAAACGGCCAAGAAGTATCTGGGGGGAAGGGGGCTGGGGGCGCGATTGCTGTATGACTTGTTGCCCGCGAAAACGGACCCGCTCTCCCCCGACAACATCCTGATTTTTTTGACCGGTCCTTTTACCGGCTCGATGGCGCCCGGGTCGTCTAAATTTGTCGTCGTGACCAAGTCGCCTCTGACCCAGGGATGCGGCTGCACAGATCGGAGGCGGGTCGGATCGCTTCGCCATGCAGGTCAAAGGGTTGGAATTCCCCGCGTACGATCCGAGAGGCGCCTTCGGTTCGGGTCTTTCCTATGCCGTTTCTCCGAGAGGGGCCTGTCACCGCAGGGCCTGGCCTCCGGCCAAGGAGATCCTCGGGGGGGTTCCCCCCTATACCATTGAAGGAAAAGGGGAAATGATCAGGGATCTGTACGCCGATAACTGTATTTTTCATTCCCTGCTGGTCTGTGATATGCCGGCCAAGTTCATCCCCCTGACCCTCGACGACTATGCAAACTACTTTGAAGCGGTCACGGGCGAAGCGATTTCACAGCGGGATTTTCAGACCATTGCCGGCAGAACCGAAACGTTGATCCGGATGTTCAACAACCGGGAGGGGTTTACACGGAAGGATGACACCCTCCCCTATAGAACCCTCTGGGAGCCTCTGCCGGACGGCCCGGGCAAAGGGCAGTTCATAGGGGAGGAAAATCTCCAGCGGATGATCGATGATTTCTATTCTTGTCAGGGATGGGATGCGGCGGGAGTCCCCACCGAGGCCACGCTGCAAAAGTATGACCTTAAAAATGGATAACCCAAACGTCGGACGGCGCAACCAATGAAAGTCATCGTCAATCTAATCGGAGTCGACGTCCGGCTGAAGCAGGAGATCTTCATCGAACCGGCATCCCCTGCCTTGAAGGACGTGCTGCAGGGCCTTAAGGATCGAGATGTGGAGCAGCTGGAGCGATTTATCGATGATCGCCTTTCGCCGGTAGGAGGATCCGTCATCCTGGTGAATGGGAGAAACTTCCTCTCCCTCGATGGGTGGGAGACGCGAATCCATGAGGGGGCTGAACTCACCTTCATGGTCCCCGTAGCGGGTGGCTGACAGGTGAAAACTCGAAGTGGTGCATCAGGATCGGCAGGCGCCGCAGGGGTCCGTACGGGTCGGCGCCGTTACCGGGTCGTTATCGTGATCTGGGCGGCCTTCTTCCTTGGCGGCTTCGACCGGGCGGCCATTTCGCTTTTGCTCGTGGACCCCGGTTTTCTGCAGGACATGGGGCTGGAAGGAAACCCCGAACGACAGGGACTGCTGATGACCTTCCTTCTTTTGCCCTATGCCCTCTCCAATATCCTCCTCGGTCACACGGCAGACCGCTGGGGACCGAGGAAGGTCCTGACCCTCATGACCGGTTTCTGGTCGGTCGCCGCGATCTGGATGGGTTCCATAGGTTCCTACGTCCTGATGCTGTTTGGCCGGGTGGTGCGGGGAACCGCCGAGGGGCCGCTGTTTCCGGTTGCGAACCGCTACATCCGCTACTGGTTCCCGCCGTCGGAACGGGGAGGCGCGAATGCCATCTGGACGAGCGGGCAACGGGTGGGGATGACCCTGGCCGTGCCTTTGCTGTCGCTGGCAATAGGCATGTGGGGTTGGCGCTCGGCTTTTTTCCTGCAGGCGGCGTTGGCGCTGCTTCTTGTCGTGCCGGCAATCTGGTTTCTGACGGCCGACGCGCCGGAAGAGATGGCCGGGATCGGGGCGGCGGAAAGGGACTTTATCACCCAGAACCGGACAAATGGGACAATCAAGAGCACGAGGGGGGGCAGTGACTTATCGGGTCTGATGCACAACTACCGCTTCTGGCTGATGGTGACCTATCACTTTGCCGTCCTGGCCACCTTCGCGGGATTGACCACCTGGCTGCCAAAATATTTGCGAGACGCGCGAGGTTTTGACATGGGGCAGATGGTCCTGTTCACCTCGCTTTCGTATCTGTGTTCTTTCCTGTCGTCCCTTGCGTTTGGATTCCTTTCGGACCGTATCGGCAACCGTGCTGCGCTTTGTACGCTGAGCCTGGCAGGCGCCTCCATCTCCATAGGACTCGCGGCGCTGGCGCCTGATCCGATCATGAGTGCGTCACTGATCGTGTTGGGGATGATCATGTGGGGAATGAGCCCGCCAATCTTCTACGCCATTATGCAGCGCATTGTGCCCGCCCCTATCATGGCCGCCGGAATCGGCATCGACAATGGACTGGCCAACCTCGGAGCGGCGATGGCGCCGGCGGTGATCGGTTTTCTGATCGCCGCAACCGGTTCCTACCTGTCCGGCCTTCTCTTCCTGGCCGTCCTGGGATTGATAGGGGCTGCAGGGGCGGCGGTCCTGGCCGTACAGAGGTACTGAACATGACCTGGAGCGCATCCCTTTAAGCCCCGCCTTGTAGGCGGGGTTGCGGGGCGCATCGAAAAAAGAACACTTCCTTGCCGGGAAGCCCCGCCCTGTGGGCGGGGAGCTTCATATTCATCATCGTTTTTTTCACGTGCAAGGACATGTCGCACGGAATCATGGGTATGGCCGCGGACGGCACGATGGCGGGGCCGCACGTCGATCCGGGGACCGACGCAAACAAGAAGGAGTAGATATGGGTCAGAAGAGCGAAATCAGAAACGGGATGAGGATCGACTGGGATGTGCCGATTGGCATGGATGACGGCGTTGTTCTTCGCGCGGATGTGTATCGGCCGATCGGGGAGGGTCGGTTTCCGGTCATCCTTACATACGGTCCTTACGGCAAGTGGCTGACGTTCCAGGACGGCTACCCCGACCAGTGGCGGATCATGTCCGGGGATCACCCGGATGTGACGGCGGGATCGAGCAACAAATACCAGAACTGGGAGGTGGTCGATCCGGAAAAATGGGTGCCGGACAGGTATGTGTGCATCCGAGTGGATTCTCGCGGTTGCGGACGGTCCCCGGGGTACGTCGATATGTGGTCGGCGCGCGAGGCGAGGGATTTTTACCAGTGCATCGAATGGGCGGCGCTGCAGCCGTGGAGCACCGGCAAGGTTGGCCTCAACGGCATCTCCTATTATGCCATGAACCAGTGGCAGGTGGCGGCGCTGCAGCCTCCCCACCTGACCGCCATGTGCGCATGGGAGGGCGCCGCCGACTTCTACCGTGACCTGGCGTGGCACGGGGGAATTCTTTGCACCTTCGCAGCGAACTGGTACGACATGCAGGTCAAGACGGTCCAGCATGGGGTGGGTAAGCGAGGTCGGCGAAGTTCCATGGTGGACGGCTGGGTTGCCGGCCCGGAAACGCTGACCCAGGAGGAGCTCGGAGCGAACCGGTGTAACTTTGGCGAGGAGATTTACGCCAATCCTCTCGACAGTGCAGAGTACTGGCGGTCAAGGATGCCGGACTGGTCGAAGGTGACCGTACCGTTTCTCTCCTCGGCAAACTGGGGCGGTCAAGGACTGCACCCGCGGGGGAATTTTGAGGCTTTTGTGCGTGCGGCCTCCCCGGAAAAGTGGCTGGAGGTGCACGGCATCGAGCACTGGACCGAATTTTACACCGATTATGGCATCAACCTCCAAAAACGGTTCTTCGGCCATTTTCTTAAAGGAGAGGATACGGGTTGGCGGATGCAGCCGCGAGTGCAGTTGCAGGTGCGGCATATCGACCGATTTGTCAAGCGGACGGAGAGCGAATGGCCGCTTGCCCGCACGGAGTGGACCCGGTTTTACCTTGACCCTGACGGATGCAGCCTCAGCCGGGCGCCGCTCTCGAAAGAAGGATCATTGACCTATGACGGCCTCGGCGACGGGGTGACCTTTCTGACGCCGCCTCTCGAAAAAGCGATCGAGATGACCGGTCCGGCAGCGGCGAAGCTGTTTGTTTCTTCCGAGACCGAGGACGCGGACCTGTTTCTCGTTCTGCGGATATTCGCCCCGGATATGCGAGAGGTCGTCTTCCAGGGGGCGCTCGACCCCCACACGCCGGTCGGCCAGGGCTGGCTCAGGGCTTCGCACCGGAAGCTCGACCTGAACCTTACAACCCAATACCGTCCCTACCATGCCCATGACGAAAGGCAGTCCCTGACGCCCGGCGAGGTGTACGAACTGGATGTGGAGATATGGCCGACCTGCGTCGTTGTCCCCGCCGGCTACCGGATAGCCCTTACCGTGCGCGGGAGAGACTACGTATACCCCGGCGGCGCAGCCAGGCTGGCGAGTATGAAGAATCTGTTCACGGGGGTGGGGCTGTTTCTCCACGACGACCCCCGCGACCGGCCTCCGAAGATCTTCGGCGGAAAGGTCACCCTTCATGCCGGCGGCGGAAGGGGCGCCTGTGTGATGCTGCCCATTATTCCGGAAGGAGGAACCCAGGATGAAGATTGACGTGCACAATCACATTTCTTACTGAAGCACCTCTTCAAAGACATGGGACTGGCGCTGGATACGGCGGCGACAAAAGCGATCCCGATGCCGATCGCAGGCCTTGTCCGCCAGGTATATGCTCAGGCCATGGCCGACGGAAGAGGGGAAGAGGACTATTCGGCAGTGGTCGCAACCGAAAAAAAAGTTTTAAAAACGGTCCAAATGAGATAGAATGGTTTGAAGGATCGGGCTGCCGGAACGAACAACGCAATACCGGACGCCGCTCCTCGGGCATGAGGTGATATGAGGCTATTGCTTAAACTATCCGGTCTGATGGACGCGTTGAGCGAACACATCGGTCGGGTCATCATGTGGTTGATCCTTGCGGCGGTGCTCCTCAGCGCCGGCAACGCCATCGCGCGCAAGGCCTTTCGTATAGGCTCCAACGCGCTCACCGAAATGCAGTGGTATCTGTTCTCCGGCGTGTTCCTTCTCGGCGCCGGATACGTCTTCCTGAAGAACGTCCACGTGCGCATCGACTTCGTCTCGGTCCGCCTGTCGGCGCGGGCGCGGTCGTGGATCGACATCGCCGGCATCATTGTCTTCCTGGTGCCCTTCTGCTGGCTCCTGATCCAGATGTCCTGGCCGCTCTTCGTCAAGGCTTGGTACAGCGGCGAGATGTCACAAAACGCAGGAGGGCTCATCCGCTGGCCGGTTTATCTTCTGTTGCCGGTCGGCATGGCCTTGCTGCTGCTGCAAAGCGCCTCCGAGCTGATCAAACGCTTCGCCTTCCTGTGCGGCCTGATCCCCGATCCGCTTGCCCACGGCCAGGAGGAAAAGGCCTCTCCTGAAGAAACACAAGCCGATAATCCTCCGTCGGAGGCCCGCTAAATGGAATTCATCTCCCATAACTTCGTTCCGCTGCTTTTTACCGGTTTGCTGCTGTTCCTGCTTACCGGTTTCCCGGTCGCCTTCAGTCTGGCGGCCACCGGCCTGACCTTCGGCCTCATCGGCATGGAAGCCGGGCTGTTTCCCCCGACGCTGTTCCAGGCCTTGCCGCTCCGAATATTCGGCATCATGCAGAACGACACGCTGCTGGCCGTTCCCTTCTTCACCTTCATGGGGATCATCCTCGAACGCAGCGGCATGGCCGAGGATCTGCTGGAAACCGTCGGACAAGTTTTCGGCCCGTTGCGCGGCGGCCTTGCCCTGGCGACGATTTTCGTCGGCGCGCTGCTGGCGGCGACCACCGGCGTGATGGCGGCAGCGGTGATCTCGATGGGCCTGATCTCTCTGCCGATCATGCTGCGCTATGGCTACAACCGGAGCATCGCCACCGGCGTCATCACCGCCTCCGGCACACTGGCCCAGATCATTCCACCCTCTTTGGTCCTGATCGTCATGGCTGACCAACTCGGCCGCTCCGTCGGCGACATGTATGCCGGCGCCATCGTGCCGGGGCTGATGCTGGTCGGACTGTACGCCCTGTTCATCGTCGGCCTGGCCATTCTCAAACCGGGCTGGGTGCCCGCCCTGCCTCAGGACGCCCTGATCTACAGGGAGGCGAACGGCGCCAGCGGTCACCTCTCCCTGCTGGCGATCCTGATGATCTCCGCCGCCGCCGCTTTTGCCTGGGCCGCCCTCCACGACGGTATCATCAATCCGTTCGTGGGCCGTGAAGGCAGGGCGCCGCTGGACGAGGTCCTCACCCTGTCGATGACCGCTGCGGCATTTGTCATGCTGGCGCTCGCACTTGCCAACCGCTGGCTGCGCCTCAGGCTGCTGTCTCAACTCACCGAGCGTGTCGTCTTTGTGCTGCTTCCGCCCCTGGTGCTGATCTTCCTCGTGCTGGGCACCATCTTCCTCGGCATCGCAACGCCGACGGAAGGCGGCGCGATGGGTGCAATGGGCGCCCTGATCATGGCCGTCTCACGCCGCCATCTGAGTTTTAGCCTGCTCAAGCAGGCATTGGACAACACGGCGAAACTGACCTGCTTCGTCATATTCATCCTGATCGGTGCGACCGTGTTCAGCTTCACTTTCAACGCCGCCGACGGCCATATCTGGGTGGAGCACCTGTTTGACAAGTTGCCGGGCGGCCAACTGGGCTTCCTGATCGCAGTGAACGCCCTGGTTTTCATTCTCGGCTGTTTCATCGACTTCTTCGAAATCGCGTTCATCGTCATCCCCTTACTGGTCCCCGTGGCCGACAAGATGGACATCGACCTGGTCTGGTTTGGTGTGGTCATCGCCATGAACCTCCAGACCTCGTTCCTGTCGCCGCCCTTCGGCTTCGCCCTGTTCTACCTGAGAAGCGTGGCAGCCAGGACCGACTACAACGACCGGGTCACGAACAAGCTTATCCCGGCGGTGACGACGGCGCAGATTTACAAGGGTTCGATTATGTTTATCGCCCTTCAGATCATTATGCTGGCCGTGGTCATCGCTTTCCCGACTCTCATCACCAACAGTCTCGATAAGGTCCCGGCCGTTAATCTGGAAACCATGAAGATCGAAGCCGAGACCGGGGACTACGGCAAGAAGGAAGGGGAGGATCCGATGAAGGCGCTCGTACCGCAACCGTCAGATGATCAAGCCGCGCAGCAAGCCCCCGAAGGGAGCAAGGAAGAAGATCCGATGGAAGCGGTCAGGCGGGCGATCGAACAGGACGCTAAAAAGAAGTAGGTCAGGCCCAACCCCGCTTACGAAAGCACAGCAGACAGCGGCAAAGGTGAAAAAACCCCCGCGAGGCTCGCGCCGCGCGGGGGTTTTTGTGAGGTGTGGATGCGGTTAAAGTTTCTGCGCCTGCATGAAGTCGTCGAAACCAGCCTCGGCAAAGCGGAACCACATATTCTGGTCGGCGCGGAACTTGCTGTAGTCATCGTAAATCTTCTTCCAGCGGGGGTTCTTCGCGGACAGCTCGGCGTACAGGGCCGTAGATTCTCTGAAAGCGGCGTCCATGATGTCCTTCGGGAAACGATGCAATTTGGCGCCGCCGGCCACCAGCTGCTTCAGTGCGACGGGGTTCCTGGCGTCGTATGTGGCAAGCATCATCGTGTTCGAGCGTGCTGCCGCCGCCTCGATCATCGCCTTGTACTCGGCGGGCAGCGCCTCATAAGCGTTGATGTTGACATACAGTTCGCACTGCGCGCAGCCCTCCCACCATCCGGGGTAGTAGTAGTGGGGCGCCACCTTGTAGAAACCCAGTTTCAAATCGTCGTAGGGACCGACCCACTCGACGGCGTCGATCGTGCCCTTCTCGAGCGATGTATAGACCTCCCCGCCGGGTATGCTTACCGTCTGCACGCCAAGCCGCTCCTGCACCTTTCCGGCGATCCCGGCGGTGCGCATCTTGAGCCCCTTCAAGTCGGCAAGCGACTTGATCTCCTTGCGGTACCAGCCGCCCATCTGGGCGCCGGTGTTGCCCATCGGGAAGTTGATGATGTTGTAGCTCTTCATGAATTCGCGCAACAGCGTCAAACCGTTGCCATCGAACAGCCAGGCGGTCATCTGGCGCGCGTTCAGGCCGAAGGGGATGGCCGTCGCCAGCGCGAAGGTGTCGTCCTTGCCAAAGAAATAGTAGGGAGCGGTCTGGCAGCACTCGACGGTGCCGTTCTGCACCGCATCGAGCACGCCGAAGGCGGGGACGATTTCGCCGGCCGGGTGCACCGTGATCGTGAACTTGCCGCCGGACATCGCGCCCATTATCTTGGCGAACGCCTCGGCGGGACCGATCAGCGCGTCCAGCGACTTGGGAAAGCTCGAAACGAGGCGCCAGCGGATGGTCGGCTGGGCATGCACCGACGGCGTTGCGACACCCACACCGGCGGCGAGGCCCGCACCGGCTGCAAGGCCTGCACCGGCCTTCTTTAGAAATGAACGTCTTGGTATGGAAGTCTCCTGCGTAGTTTTCTTCATTTTTTCTCTCCTTTGTTAGTAATTAGCGCTTCTTCATCATCTTTTCCAAGCCTTCTCCTATCGGCCCGTCCCTCTTCGATTCAGGAAAGTGGATCATATTCTATTTTCTGCCGCCGGAAAGTCAAGAAGAATCATTAACAAGATCCCTTATTCCTTTGGGAGCGGCCATTCGCCGCGCTCCGTCAGGACATCACGGTAGACCGCGAGGGCCTCATTGACGGCCGGCATGCCGGCGTAGGTGCCGATCTGGAAGAAAAGCTCCGCCAGTTTTATGCGATCGCAGCCCACATTGAGAGCGGCATTCACATGGAGCTTCAGCTCATCGTGGGCTCGGATGGCCGCAAGCACCGAGCAGGCCACCATCTGCCGCTCAGGGGGCGACAAAACGGTTCGCGAATAAAGGTTTCCTGTGATGAAGCGCGAAAAATCATTGGCCAACTCCCGATCGAACGCCTTCCATAAAAGATAAGGCGGTTCCATCTTGATTCCCCCGGCGAAAAGCCTCTTTGCCGTTTCCTGGGTCTTTCGTGTCATCTCATCCGTCATCCTTTTCTCCTTTCATATATCACCTCTAATATCACCTCGTCCGTATCAGACGTGCGTTTATATAATGGGAAAATTGTCTTGACAAGTTGAAAAAAAGCGCCGTGTGCACTCCGGGGTAACGATTCAGTCTCGAGAGGGGGGGGCATGTAATTTTCACTGGACTCGCCGAA
>CAZINF010000098.1:0-13227 GCA_964540555.1 uncultured Syntrophus sp.
CTCAAACAAACACTGTATGCTAACTTTCAATATACGAGGGACAGATACCTATTTATAGGAGTATCAGGATGAGTGAAAAAAAAGTGGCGATCGTGACGGGGGGAGGGACAGGAATCGGGGCGGCCTGCGTGCGCGAACTATCGGCCAAAGGCTTCAGGGTGGGGATCCACTACCGGTCGAGCGGCGATGCGGCTACCTCCCTTCTGGCGGCGATCGGCGACGGGTTTCTTCTCCCGGCGGATCTGGCCGATGTCGGACAGGTGGAGGCGATGGCGGAGCAGATAAAAAAGGAAACGGACCGGGTTGATGTCCTGGTGAACAACGCCGGGGTGTCGATTGACGCCGACATGCAGCGAATGAAAATCGAGCAGTTCGATGCGCAGCGTTCAGCCATCCGGGGCGCATGGTATCTCACGAAAAGGATCCTCCGCCTCTTCATGCTTCGCGCTGGCAGCGGCCGGATCATCAACATCACAAGCGTCATCGGCCATACGGGAAACAGCGGTCAGATTCCCTACGCCATGGAGAAGGCGGCATTGGATGCCCTGACAAAATCACTCGCCCGCGAGCTTAAAGGGAGGGACATCCTGGTCAATTCCGTTGCCCCCGGTTTTATCGCAACGAAAATGACGGCCGATCTGCCCGCGGAGATTCAGACGGAGATCCTCGGACGGATTCCCCTCGGCCGGATGGGGCGGCCCGAGGAGGTCGCGGAGGTGGTAGGCTTTCTGGCTACAGCGGGATCTTACATCACCGGCACGGTGATCCATGTCAACGGAGGGATGTATGGAGGCTGATCGCTCGATGAGGGAACGCATCCTCGCGATGGTGCCCCAGCAGACTCCCTTTCGATTCATCGATGAAATCCTGGCGATGGACGAGGAACATATCGTCGGCACCTACCGGTTCCGGAGCGATGAATACTTCTACCGGGGCCATTTCCCCGGGCTTCCCATCACTCCGGGCGTTATTCTCATCGAGACGATGGCCCAGACGGGGGTGGTGGCGTTCGGCCTCTATTTGTCGATGCTTCCGGGGGAGAAACAAAAGGGGATCGAGGATCCGATTACCCTGTTTACATTGGCGGAAAACGTGGAGTTCACCGGCGTGGTCGGTCCCGGCGAACGCGTGACGATTACGGGAAAGAAGGTCTATTTCCGCGGCAACCAGCTCAAGGTCGAGATCTCCATGGCGAGGCCGAACGGCGAGGAGGTTTGTTCGGGCACTTTAGCCGGGAAAGGGGTTCCGCGGGTGCAGTTTTCGGTACGGCAGGAAGGATGTGTCACGGAGGAAGCGGGTCTATGAAGCGTAGGGTGGTCATTACGGGGATGGGAGTGGTTGCGCCAAACGGCCATGGGCTCGCAGCGTTCGAACGGGCCCTCCGGGAAGGAATCTCGGGGATAAGGCATATCCAGGAGCTCGAGACCCTGAATTTCGGCTGCCAGGTGGGGGGGGCGCCGCAGGATTTTGAGGCCGTCCGCAGCAGCTATTTTGATCGTGAAAAACTCCTCTCTTTCAACGAAAACATCGGCTATGCCTCCGTGGCGGCTGTGGACGCCTGGAAGGACGCCGGTTTTGAGGTCCCCGAGGCCGAGGACGATCGCGTGGACTGGGAGACCGGCGTCATCGCCGGCTCCGGCATAGGCGGGATGGACACCATCTCCCGAACGTTGGTGCCGATGGTCAACGCGGGGAATGTCCGGCGGATGGGAAGCCGTGTGGTCGAGCAGGTGATGAACAGCGGGACGAGCGCCTCGATCGCCGGCCTGCTTGCCCTGGGCAATCAGGTGACATCGAACTCGTCGGCGTGCAGCACGGGAAACGAAGCGATCATCATGGCGGCGGACCGCATCCGCAGCGGACTGGCGACGCGGATGCTCGCCGGGGGGTCGGAAGGGGCGTCGCCATACATCTGGGCCGGCTTCGATGCGATGCGGGTGATCTGCCGGAAGTTCAACGATCGGCCCGAACAGGCCTCCCGGCCGATGAGCGCGAGCGCATCCGGTTTCGTCCCCGGGGCGGGCGGCGCCATCCTTCTTCTTGAGGAGCTGGAATCGGCCCTTGCCCGCGGGGTGCGGATTTATGCGGAGTTCTCGGGCGGGATGGTGAACTGCGGCGGCCACCGGATGGGGGGCACGATCACCGCGCCGAATCCGGAAGGGGTGAGACGCTGCATCCAGGGCGCCCTGGCCGACGCGGAGACAGACGCAGCGCAGATCGACGCGATCAACGGCCACCTGACGGCGACTTACGCCGATCCGGTGGAGGTGAAGAACTGGTCGGTCGCACTGGGGCGGCCTCCGGAGGCGTTTCCTTACATCAACTCGACCAAATCGATGATCGGCCACTGCTTGGGCGCCGCGGGGGCGATCGAATGCGTGGCCTCCGTCCTTCAGATATACCAGGGTTTCGTCCACCCCTCGCTCAACTGCGAGGATCTCCATCCCGAGATCGTCCCTTTTGCCAAAAGTGTTCCGCAGACGGTGATCGAACACCCCGATCTCAAAGTCGTCGCCAAGGCCGGCTTCGGTTTCGGCGACGTAAACAGTTGCTTGATTTTTAAAAAATGGGAAGAAGGTTAATTCACATAAAGAGAAAGTATATGAAAAGGAGAAAAGATCATGAGTGAAGAAGCGATTACAAAGAAGGTTATCGAAATTCTGAGGGGATATGTGAAGGATGCCTCCCTGCTGGAGAAGGCGACAGCGGAGACCCATATCCTCAAAGACCTGAAGGTCAATTCCGCCCGGCTCGTCGACATCATCATCAAATGCGAGGATGTGTTCGGGGCCACAATCGACGACGACGAAGCCGACCGGATCGCGACGATCGGGGATGCCGTGACACTGATCCAGCAGAAGGCGGCTTAAAAGAGGACCATGGAAAGGTGCGACCTTTTCCTCCTCAGTCTGCAGTATGTTCTGGGGCGCTTGGCCGTTGTTATCACCGTACCGTTGATTTTCCTGGCGATCCGGATGAGAGGTTATCGGATCAGGGATCTCGATCGGGTCCGGAGCGAGGTTGCCCGTCTGCACAGGGAGCACGAAGGGCCCTGGCTCATCTGCCCGAACCATCTGACGATGATCGATTCGGTCCTGATCAGCTATGGAATGGCGTCGCTTTCCGGTCACATCGGCCGTTTCACGAGGGTTCCCTGGAACCTTCCCGAGCGGGACAATTTCCAGAGAAATCCCTTTCTCGCCGTTCTGTGCTATCTGGCCAAGTGCCTGCCGGTCAACCGGGGGGGGAGCCGCGAAGAGCTCCAGCGGCTCTTTGATAAATGCCGCAGCGTTCTTGGATTGCGGCAGAGCTTGCTGATTTTTCCGGAAGGGGGCCGCTCGCGGACAGGGCGGGTCAACCGGGAGAACTTCTCATACGGGGTAGGGCGTTTTATCGATGAATGTCCCGGCTGCAGGGTGATGCTCGTCTACCTGCGGGGTGACGGCCAGGAGACATTCGGCACGATGCCCGGTATGGATGAGTGCTTTACCATGAAGGTGGAGGTCTTCGATCCCGGTAGTGTCGATGGCTCGGGACTCCGTCTCCAGCGGGAGTATGCACGTCGGATCGTCGAGCGCCTGGCCGGGATGGAGGAGGAGTACTTTGCCTCCCGTGGGTAACGACGTCGTTGATCTGAAACACCCGGGAAATCGAGGGAAGAGCAAGGATGATCGCTTTCTCAGCCGCGTCTTCACCGAGCAAGAACGCGACCGGATCGCCAGAGCGGCGTGCCCCGACAGGCTTCTCTGGGCGCTCTGGGCGGCGAAGGAGGCGGCCTTCAAGGTCGTCAGTCGAGACGATCCAACAGTCCGTTCGACTCCCCGGAGATATGACATCCGCCTCGATGTGGGGAATGAATCCGAAATGTGCCTTGCCGGTCGGGCAATCACCCCCCGGGGCGAATTGGCTCTGCGGATCGTCGTGACGGATGACTATGTCCATGCAGTGTCTGCCGCAACGGAGGGCAATCTCGACAGAATTGTTCGGCGTGTGGACCGTATGGATGTCGAGGGAGACCCCGGAGAAGCCTCCGCCTTTGTCCGTAGACAGCTCCTGAGCGAGATCGCCCGTTGTCTGGATTGTCCTCTCGGGGAACTTTCGATCAGGAAAGAACCGCTGGGTCCCGGAGCGCCATTCGTGGTTCGGCGGGAGCAACCTCTCGCTGTGGATATCAGCCTCAGCCACGACGGCCGCTTTGCCGCCTTCGCCTTTATCATACGATAAAAATCCTTGACAAACGAGGGGACCCATTGTTTACTTTCCCTACAAAAGAAAGGAGGAGAGATGACTGGAAAACTGCTTATTAGCGTGGTCGGAGTATTCTTGTGCTTTTCTGGGTCGGCATTTGCGCAGGCGCAGAAGTATCCGACCAAGCCTATCAGGCTGGTGGTCGGTTATGCCCCCGGCGGCGGCAGCGACATCATGGCCAGACTGATTGCCCCGCACATTACCGAGGCGATGGGCCAGCCGATCATCGTTGAAAACCGGCCCGGGGCGGCCCAGAATGTCGCCGCGGAGCATATCGCAAGGTCCCCCAACGACGGATACACGCTGTTCTTGAGTTCGGCGGCATTGGGCATCAACGTCAGCCTTTATTCCAAGCTCGGTTACGATCCGGTAAAAGACTTCGCACCGGTGGTGATGTTTGCGACCAGTCCGAATCTGCTGCTGGTGCAGCCTTCATTTCCCGCCAAAAACGTCGCGGAATTTCTTGCCGTTGTAAAAAAGAATCCCGGCAAATTCAATTATTCCTCGTCGGGCACAGGCAGTACGCAGCACCTCTCCGGGGAGATGTTCAAAGTCATGAGCGGCACGGACATTATCCACGTTGCCTATAAGGGCACTGCTCCTTCCTTGACTGCGCTGGCGGGCGGGGAGGTGGATTTTTCCTTCAGCAACATTCCCGCGGCGCAGCCGCTGCTCTCAACGGGCAAGTTCAGGGCGATAGGGATTACCAGCGGCAAGCGATCGGCATTGTTTCCCGAATTGCAGACCATGATAGAAGGCGGCCTGCCGGGTTTTGTCACCGAAACCTGGTACGGGATATTGGCGCCGGCGGGAACGCCGCGAGAGGTGATAAACGCGCTCAATGCGGTGGTCGTAAAGGCCGTGAAGAAGGATGATTTTCATGCACGGCTGGCGCAATTGGGCGCCGATCCGGTCACAGAAACGCCGGAGTATTTTCGCAAGTTTTTGCTTGAGGAAATCGAGCGCTGGAGCAAGGTGGTGAAGGCAGCTAAGTTAAAGGTAGAATAAGTTCACCGGAAAATGGGGACAGCCACTATTTTCTCCTGAGAAAATAGTGGCTGTCCCCATTTTCCCTCCCCGGCTGGCGTCTCGTCCGGCGACGCGACCGAAATCGTTCCCCAAGCTGACGAAGTCTCCTGTGACGAGGGGGAGCCTTTCTTTATTGCCGAATGCATGCGGACGGAACGGTAAAAAATCCTCGACGACCTCCGTTTCACTTGCTTCTGAGCATGGGGACAAACCTCACGGGGATCACATCCTCTTCTTTAATCCTGTTTTTTATCTTCCTGAGTAATTTCAGATCCTGCCAGTATTTTCCCACGGGGATCACCAGTCTGCCGCTTTCCGCTAATTGCTCCAACAAAGGCGGGGGGATCTTTTCCGGAGCACAGGTGACGATAATTCCATCGAAAGGAGAGAATCCAGGCCAGCCCAAAAACCCATCGCCAATTTTTACCTTGATGTTTTTATAATTCAGTTCTTTCAGCAGCCGCTCCGACTGTCGTGCCAATGGCTCTAATATCTCTATGGTGTAAACCTCTCCGGCCAATTCCGCTAAAATGGCAGTTTGGTATCCGGAACCGGTGCCTATTTCCAAAACCCTTTCCTTTCCCTTGAGCGCCAACAGCTCGCTCATCAAGGCCACAATATAGGGTTGTGAGATTGTTTGCCCCTCGCCAATAGGCAGGGGATAGTCTTCATAAGCCAAATGCCTGGTATGAGGAGGAACAAACAGATGCCTTTTCACCTTCAGCATCGCATCTAATAAACGCAGATCCTTAATTCCCCTGGCTGTTATCTGGTTCTCCACCATCTGCTTTCTTTTTTGGGCGAATGCGGTTTCCGGTGAATCGGCTGCCGCAATCAGGTGGAAGGGAAACAAGCCCATCATGATGAATAAACCAAGGACAAATCTGATTCTCATTTGCCTATCCTCTTGTGTGGTCCTTCGTGTCACTTCGGGCTTTTGGTTGCGCCGGCTATGGCTCTTGCCGGAAGTCCTGTCGCCTCGAGATCGGCGCGCATCGCTTTCCGGGCTTCCTCGGTCATCTCAAGACACGGGGAGCGCACCGGACCACCGACCATGCCGATGAGTTCCATCCAGTATTTCATTTCGGCCGAAGGTACGCCGCCCGTCGGGCGTCCATAACCGGCGATCCATTTCGCGTGCAGCGCGCGCAACGGATTTACGGCTCGCGAGATCTCCGCGGCGCTATTCATGTCGCCGGCCAGGGCTGCCTGGGTGTAATCGCGCACAGGCAGATAGCCCGGCGCCTGATAAAGGTGCGGACAGTAATTCAGCAGCCATCGGTCGCCCATAATGCTCAGGTTGTATAGCCATGGCGTTTCGTCGGCCACGCTGACGACCAATTCTTTGCCGACCGCCTCGCGCAGTAAAATCGTTGCCGCCGGCGCCGGCCCGGCCTGCTTGAAACCGCAGATATTGGGGATCGTGGCGAGACGTTTGGCAAGGCGCTCCGATATCGGGTAATAGGTCTGTGGAATATTGAACAGAATGATGCCGATGTCTATGCGTTCCGCGACAAACCGGTAGTATTCGTACACGGCGTCGTCGCTGCGTACGGCAATGTAAGGAGTCAGGATGATCACGAAATCGAAGCCGGCGGCCTGTGCATGTTTGGCCAGCGCCGCCGCTTCATACGGATTCTGATGATGACAACCGGCGATCAGCGGAATCCGCCCTCTTGCCGTTTCAACGTTGATCTCGTGGGCGCGCATGCGCTCTTCGTTCGTCAGCGACCAGAACTCGGCGACGTTGCCCGAGCAGTAATGCCCCTCGATATGCAGTTTTGAAATGCAGTGTTCCAGATTGGCGGCTATTCCGGCTTCATCTAGTCGGTCATCGGAGGTAAAGTTGTAAGGCAGCGCAGTCCAGACGCCCTTCAAAACCGTCTTGGCGTATTCTTTTGCCTCCTGCTTGCGATATTTCATGGACATTCCCTAGCTGTTCTGGAATCCGGTAAAGGGTCAAAGACCCGCCTTCGATTCGGGAAGTTCTAATGCCTTTTCCTCTCCGAAATCTGCCACCATCTGCGGCCAGAGAGGGGAATTCCGGATCCTTTTCTCGAAGTTCTCGGTTAGCTTCTCCTTGAACCCCGGCGGGGGTACGCCAGGAGCAATGAAATGAATGCCTTCCCCGTCCTGCCACGACGGAGAAGGTGAGGCTATTGCCTTCCGTTCCGCGCGACGTTGTGTCTTGAGTTTCTGTTGCGAATATCGATTAGAGCCACGTCGCCGCTGTACTCCGCATGGGATAGAGAGGGGTAGTGATCGTCAAAGAACATTTTGATAACGATTCCGAAAAAACGGCTGATTTCAGGCATAAATGGGCTCGCAGCGTATTGCGGGAAAAACGTCTTCCGGTTTCTTTCCCGTTTATTACAATGTGGTCAGTGGCCGAGCGACCGAGAGGTCCGCTGCACCGACTTGTTAGCTGAAAATTTCTTTTGTATTTCCTTCCCTGCACTAGAATTAGCAAGCGAAAGGCACGTTCGTTTCAGCTCGTTTACAACCTGCAATCGCTTTGTAATAGCTTCTGAACTCATATCAATCTTCATTTTCTAAACTCCTGAGATATTCAATGTCATCCTGATCCTGACCACTGCTACGGATTGATTTCAGCAAAATCAGACCTTGAGGAGAAACCACTTTCAATGGGCCACCTTCCCACTCGACGGTAATACGATCATCCCACGCCTTTTTCGTTTCCGGTGTTACAATCAGCAGATCCAGAACGAGATGTTCTCCTGAATCTTTATCAATTTTTGTCACTCTATGGATTTTGACAGCGCCATCCTGAAATTCCATCGGCGCGGAACTCATTGTGAAGCCAAGCTCTTGCGCCGCCTTCTTGGTTTCCGAAAGAAAATCCGGCTCGATCATGATATCAATATCGAGTGTTGCTCGGGGCTTTGCATAAATGGCGATAGCCAAACCTCCGCATAAAGCGTAATCGATCCCTGCCTGATCTAATTTTAGCGATAGCTTTTTAAGTTCTTCTAAAAGATCCATTTTCTGATCCATCAAGGGTCATTCTTAACAGCTAATCGCGGCGACGCCAGTCGCCGGAACAAGTTATTCTATAGTTTCTGGATAACTCCACGCCCTACGGGAATCTTCAGGGCTCTATGCAATGACCATTCATCTGTTGTCTTTGCACTCGCGGACTACCGGCTTCCTCTATCCCTTTCTGAAACCGATAAGGGGTCAACGACTCGTCTTTAGTTCGGCTTGACGTAGGCGACGCTCCTCCCCGGCCCGGGCAAGCGCTTCGCGATTGTCCTCGTCGACCCGCATGAAGGCGTCGCGCCACGTGTCGCTGTCCCAGCGGAAAGGCGTCTGGACAGTGGTGCGCGGCATCCAGGCCCGATCCAGGAGGGTCAGGGCGGTTCCTACGATCGATCGCTGCATCTGGGCATCCCAGGGTTTCCCGCATGGATTTCCCAGCGGAAAATCGGTGAACACGAAGCGGGCAACGCCGCACTCCTCGACAATGTCGCGCGCGCAGCCCATGACCACGGTGGCGACGCCGTTCGCCTCCAGGTGCCGTGCGACCAGACTCACGGTCTGGTGGCAGACAGGTCAAAGCGCTGTGAGGAGCACGGCGTCGAGGCCGTCCTCGCGACACCAGTCGAGGATCTGGGGAGCGGAGCGCTGAGTCGTTCTGCCCTGGCTATAATCGGTGGGTACGCCATAGAAGCGGGGCGACGCCGACCCGATACGGCCGGTTGCGGCGTGCTCGGCCAGTCGGTTGATGGGCATAAAGCTGTCGACGTCGTCGGTATGGGTCGCATCCTTGTCCCAAAACAGGTCGTTTGTGAACAGACGGGTCGGCGGCAGGTCCGTCGGCGCCGCGTACAGTTCCCGTTTGAACGGCCCGGTTCCGATCGCGCCCTCCACCGGTGTTCTGCTCGCGGTTGTCACCAATCCCACCCGGCACTCGGAGAGAGGTTTTATCAGCGGGGTAAAGGGGACATCGTCATGGTGGGCCCAGGCGTACGACTTGGTGTAGCCCTGGGCTGAATAATACTCACGGCTGCGATCGATATAGCTTGTAAATGAACGGTACGGCCGAAGGTGATCCATATTGACTCTCCTGGATGAACGTCACTGAGGAGTGGCGGTCACTTTCCTGTGTGCGGTGGAGTATATGAAGAGGACGCCTTAATGTCAAGATAACAAAAATCTTTAAAAAGGACTTGACAAATCACTTTTCCATATGTATTCTGATTATCAATTTCAATTAGGAGGCAATATTTGAAAAACGAGAAGAAAAAAGAAGCATTTTGGGAGTTCATTGCCCGGAAGGGCCTGAAATCCACGCGGCAGCGCGACATCATACTCGATTTTTTTCTCTCCTCCAAGCGACACATGAGCGTGGAGGAACTGTACAGGAAACTGAGGGCGAGGCATCCGGGCATCGGTTATGCGACGGTGTGCCGGACTTTGAAACTTTTTGCCCAGTCGGGAATTGCCCACGATATACGTTTCAGAGACGGGCAGACCCGCTATGAGCATCTTGTGGAAGGTGAGCATCACGACCATCTGGTCTGCACCGGTTGCGGTGCAATAGCCGAATTTGAAAATAAAATGATCGAGGATCTGCAAAAGGCTGTCGCGGAGAGTCACGGTTTTATCATCCACAGCCACAAGCTCGATCTTTACGGTCTATGCGCGAAATGTCGGAAGTAAAAAATCTTGCCGATGCATTGAAAAGGATATTCATTAGCAGCAAATAAGAAAGGTTACATGATCTCATGGCTTTGTTCAGAAGAAAATCCTCTTGCCACAAGCCGCTTGCCGATGGGTATTGCGGAGCAAGAAAGGTCGCCTTGGTCGGCTATCCCAACGTCGGGAAGAGTGTTTTGTTTAATGCCCTGACGGGCGCCTATGTCACCGTTTCCAACTATCCCGGCACCTCGGTGGAAGTCGCAAGGGGAACGACGATCATCGCCGGAGAACGTTTCGAGATCATCGATACGCCGGGGATGTATTCCCTCCTTCCCATTACCGAGGAGGAAAGGGTGGCCAGGAGGATCCTTCTTGAGGATGCGCCGGATGTGGTCATCCATGTCATTGACGCCAGGAATCTGGAGAGAATGTTGGCGATGACCATACAACTGGTCGAGGCAGGGCTGCCGGTGATCCTGGTGGTGAATATCATGGACGAAGCGGAACGGCTGGGGATCACTATCGATATCCCCCTGCTGGCGACACGGTTGGGAATCCCTGCCGTCGGCGCTGCAATAGCGAGGAAACGCGGGCTGCCCGAAATACGGGAGGTCATCTCCAATTATCAGCGTTCCGTTCACCCTATTCCCGAATACAGCAGGCGGCTGGAAAATGATATCGCGGAAATAGCGGGGCTTTTTCGGAACCGATTTACCCTCTCACCCAAAGCGGTCGCTCTTTTGCTCCTGCAGCGCGATCAGGAAATGACGGACCTGGTCATAGCGAAGGAGGGGGAGGGGTTTGCCGCCGTGGAGGCCAAGATCAGGGAAAAGGTCTATGCCAGACGGGAATCGTTCCATCTGGACCTTTCCCTGGAGAGGAGGAAAATCGCCGAAAGACTGCTGAACGGGGTATTTCGCGCTCCCGGCAAGAGAAAAACGACGTTCGGCGAAAAGCTTTCCCAATGGGCAGTGCGACCTCTGACGGGCGTGCCGCTGCTGCTTATCGTTCTGTACTACGGTCTCTACCAGTTTGTAGGCGTCTTCGGCGCCGGGACATTGGTTGATTTTCTCGAGGGGACGCTTTTCGAAGAGCATTTCAACCCGTGGATTTCGGGGATTGTCAAGGAAGCCCTCCCCTGGTCGGTCATACAGGAACTCTTTGTGGGCGAGTACGGCATTATCACGTTGGGGCTGCGCTATGCGATCGGCATCATTCTACCGGTCGTGGCGACGTTTTTCCTTTTTTTCTCCATGTTGGAGGACAGCGGTTACTTTCCGCGTCTGGCGCTTCTGGTGGATCGGCTGTTCAAAAAGATCGGCCTCTCCGGCCGGGCGGTCATTCCCATGGTGCTCGGTTTCGGTTGCGACACCATGGCGACGATGGTGACCCGTACGCTGGAAACGGTGCGGGAGCGGATCATTGCCACCCTGCTTCTTTCCCTGGCTATTCCCTGTTCCGCCCAGCTCGGCGTCATCATGGCGCTCCTTTCCCAGGCGCCGGGGGCGCTGCTGGTCTGGTTTATTTGCCTGCTGTTGATTTTTCTTGTGGTGGGAGTGCTGGCGGCGCGGATTATCCCTGGCGAGACCCCCATGTTCTATATGGAGCTGCCCCCTATGCGGCTGCCGCAGCTCTCCAACATCCTGACCAAGACCTATTCGCGAATGCAGTGGTACTTCCTGGAGATCTTGCCGCTTTTTATTCTGGCTTCGGTGCTACTCTGGATAGGGAAGATCACCCATGTATTTGAAAAGATGTCTGACTGGGCCGCACCGGTGATGGCGGCGCTTGGTTTGCCACGGGAAGCGGCGGTGGCCTTTATCTTCGGTTTCTTTCGTCGTGATTACGGCGCTGCGGGTCTGTATGACCTGCAGACCAACGGACTGCTCAATCCAAGACAGATCACTGTGGCCGCGGTGACGCTGACCCTCTTCATCCCCTGCATTGCCCAGTTTCTTATCATCAAGAAGGAAAGGGGAATGGCAGTCGCCGCCGCTATCGGGCTGTTTGTAAGTACCCTTGCCTTCGGCAGCGGTTATCTGCTCAACAAAATCCTTTTGGCAAC
The DNA here is from genome assembly GCA_964540555.1 of uncultured Syntrophus sp. GTDB lineage: Bacteria > Desulfobacterota > Syntrophia > Syntrophales > UBA5619 > JAKAFS01. Next base: position 12,005 of record CAZINF010000098.1, read on the forward strand.
GGGGATTCTGTGATGCGCTGTGATTTCTGCGGTTATGAATTCAAGGAGGAGGACGGTATCCAGGGGTGTAGAAGTTGTCCCATGAGTTCCGGCTGCAAAATGGTGAAGTGTCCCCGTTGCAACTATGAAATTCCTCTGGAGCCTCTCTGGATAAAGAAATTAAAAAAAATGTTTTCAGGGGAATAATGTATTTTCCCACGGAAGCAGATAAAATGAGACGGTAGGCGCAGTTAAGATTTTCGTTCTAACACTCGTAGAAAAGGCAACCGGTCAAACTCAACGATGAATGGAGAAAGTGATGAAATTATCTGAAAAGGCGGAAGAGATATTGGAGGCCATGTGGACGGCCATAGAAGAGAATGGAGAGGGGTTCGCCGCAATGGATAAAATCGGCGTCGCCGCCGCCGATCCGGCCCTTGATGAACTCACGAAGCTGGCCTTGATCGAGAAAAAGGAGGGGCGGATCTATTTCCGGCCGGAGGGGAAAAGAGAGGGCCGGAGCACCATCCGACGCCATCGCCTCGCGGAGAGGTTGATCATGGACGTCCTCAATATCAGGGGTGAAAGCGGAGACAATAAGGCCTGTCAATTCGAGCATCTTCTGAACGAGGGCGTGGATGCAAAAGTGTGTACCATGCTGAACCATCCGGACACCTGTCCGCACGGGAAGGCCATCCCTGCCGGTGATTGCTGCCTGGAGGCCAAGCGGAGCGGAGACCTCGGCGTTGTGCCGCTTACGGAACTCGCGTCCGGTGAAGAAGGAAGGATCGCCTATATACAAACAGAAGACAATAAGAAGATGCAGAAACTGGTGGCAATGGGAGTGCTCCCCGGTAATTCCATCCGGCTTATGCAGTCTTTTCCCTCTTATATCTTTCGGGTCGGCTATTCGGAATTTGCCGTTGACGCCGAAATGGCACGGGAGATATTCATCTCGCGCCTGTCGGAAAAAGCGTAATTAAAGTTCTGATTTTTGTCTTGACAACAGGGAGTGCACTGTATTAGATAGTGCCCCGCCGGCGGATAACCCAGTGTATGCCGCTTGTTTCCCTCAGCCCTCCGTTCGGCGGTTTGCAAGCACTTTTTTATTTTCTCTTGGGGCGATAAACGATGCTTGAATATGTACCCATCCTCGTCATGATGATCCTCGCCGTTCTGATCGCTTCACTCATTGTCGGCGCCTCCTACCTTCTCGGAAACCGGATTTCCAACAAGATAAAACT
>CAZINF010000099.1:0-12541 GCA_964540555.1 uncultured Syntrophus sp.
CATGGCGATCGAATGGGAGGAGAAGGTGGCGGAAATCGTCAAAACCGCCGGACTCTTTCCCAGACCGGAGATATAGAATGAGAGCTTTGAAAATCATGCTTCCTGCGCACGCTGGACATTTTTCGACCCTGCACCTCCTCGCTTCGCTGCAAAGACGAAACTCGCGCTGAAGCGCTCAAACAGTCGTCTTTGCGGGCGCTGCGCTGCGGGGGCAGGGGCCCCGAAAAATCTCCAATGCGTGCTTCCGGGACATGATTTCCAAGTTATGCAAAGATCTCAGAATAAGGCAGGGTTCATCCAAATTTCCTTAACGCATGCCGGTGATCGACGCCGTGACCGCACGGGGGTCGCGGCTGGGCCAACGGCCGCTGTCCACCTGCGTCAGGAAGTTGCCGACGATCGCGTTAAACCCGTCCGGGTCCTCCAGATTGACGGCGTGGCCGCAATTCGGCATGACGGTTAGGGCAGCCGTCGGGATGTTCTGCTTCATCAGGATTCCCGGCGTCAGGCAGGGCCAGTCTTCATCGCCTGTCAGGATCAGTGTCGGCAAGGTCAGCGCCCGCATCTGATCCAGCAGGTCATACAGCGACGGCCGTTCGCGCTGGCAACCCAGCTGGGTGTTGGCCGCGCCGATAGCGGAATGGCCGGCAAGCAGACGCTTGAATTCGGAAAATCCACGCGGATCCTTGTTCTCGAACTGCACGCGGGTGGGGCCATAGGCATATTTTTCAGCGAAGGCGGCCATCCCCCGGCTTGTGATAAAAGCCGCTATCGCTTCCGCCTCGGCGCGAAACTGCTCGCGCTGCGACGGCTCGGCGCCATAGCCGCAGCCGGCGACAACGAGCGACAGGGCGCGCGCCGGATGACGGAAACCGAAGTGCAAAGCGGCGAAGCCGCCCATCGACAGGCCGACGACATGCGCCCGGTCGATGCCGAGATGGTCGAGCACACCGGCGATGTCGTCGGCGGCACGGTTCTGGGAATAAGCGGATGCTGTCTCCGGCACATCGGAGGGCGGATAGCCGCGGGCGTCAAAGGCGATGGAACGATACCGCCGGGCAAAATGCCTGATCTGCGGTTCCCAACTGCGGTGGTCGCCGGCGAATTCATGCACAAAGATCAACGGCGTGCCCGACCCGGTTTCCTCGAAGTAGAGTTTAACTCCGTCGTCGGTAATGGCGTACGGCATCGATCCCTCCTTAAGAACGTTCTTTTCGGCGCAATGTAGGATGATGGCCAGGGCTTGTCAAGACGAATGTATGTGTCTTGGGAAAATGGGGACAGCTCCCTATTTTCGATGAAAAATAGGGGGCAAGGGGACAGATTTGAAATCAGCCCCCTCCCCAAATCTATGCGTGCTGAGGGAGGGGGCTTGTTCCGAAATTATCGGAACGTGTCTCCTCTGCATGGTTTCCAAGTTGTGCAGGTCTCAATAGGAGGAAAGAACCAATGTCGGAACCCAGGGAACTGACCATCGTCGACGCTGTGAATCGGCTGCAGAGAGGGGAATTGAAAACCGAAGATCTGGTCGTTTCGTGTCTGGAAAGAATCCATCGACGCGACGGAGCGGTTCGCGCCTGGGTGGAGGTGTATGAGGAGCAGGCGCTCGAGGAAGCCCGGGGGTGCGATGCCGGGTTCCGGGCCGGCAAGTGGAAGGGGGAACTGCATGGCATTCCCGTCGGTGTAAAGGATATCATCGACGTGAAAGGGATGTGGACAAGGGCGGGATGTCCGGTTTACCCTCCGCGTATGGCCGAACGGGATGCTCCGGCAGTGAAACGGCTGAGGGATGCGGGCGCTGTCATTTTAGGAAAGACGGAGACGACGGCGTTCGCCAATAACGATCCCGCCGTGACCTGTAATCCCTGGAACACCGAACACACCCCCGGCGGCTCAAGCAGCGGGTCGGGAGCAGCCGTGGCGGATCGAATGTGCCTGGCGGCGCTCGGCACACAGACCGGGGGATCGGTGCTGCGGCCGGCCGCGTATAACGGCGTCGTCGGCTTTAAGCCGACATATGCCTCGATAAGCACGGAGGGGGTGATCCCGGTATCCTGGACCCTGGATCATGTCGGATCACTCGCAAAAAACGTTCGGGATTCCAAGATTTTGTTCGGCGTCCTGCGGGATCCCCATCCGGATCCGTTCGCCCGCACCCCGGCCGGCGCCCATCATCGCCATAGGCAGGACAAAGGCGCCCGATTCCGACTGGGTTACTTTCGGAAATTCGCCGCAGCCAAAGCCGCGGCCACGGTGATCAGACACCTTGATGCTGTGCTGAAAACATTTGAAGCGGCGGGAATGGAGATCATCGAACTTGACTTCGGGGGATTTGAAAAGGCGGCGAACGCCCATCGCACCATCATGGATGCGGAGCTGGCCGCGTATCATCGGGCGCTTTTTGATTCCAAGGGCGATCAATACCCTCCAAACATCAAGGCCCGCATTGAGAAGGGGATGACCATTCCCGGTGTTCAATATATTGAAGCCGTTCATCGAAGAATCGCATTTCAAAGCGCGTTCGGCGAAGCATTGTCTCGAGTAGACGCGGCCATTTTGCCTGCCGCCCCAACGACGGCGCCCAAGGGACTTGCCTCCACAGGCTCGCCGGTTTTTTGTGTGCCCTGGAGCATTTCAGGCTTTCCTGCCATCACCATTCCCTCCGGATTGGACAAACAGGGTCTGCCGCTGGCCCTCCTCATCGGGTCCGGACCCATGGACGAGGAAAGGCTGTTCGCGGTGGCCGCCCGGTGTGAAAGCCTGCTGTCCTTTGCTTCAAGCCCTACCGACAGGGAGCGCTCCCCGAAAGCCCCGCCCTGTGGTTGGAAATGATGTCCCGGAAGCGCGCATTGGAGATTTGAGGAGGGGGCTGATTTCAAATCTGTCCCCTTGCCCCTGCCCAGCGTGCGGAGGGAGCATGATTTTCAAAGCTCTCGGGATGAATGTGTTGCAGGATGAAGATGCCCCGCCCCTCTGGGCGGGGTCATTCACTTTACCGGCTGTTCTTGAGGCAGGGAAGGAACCTGATCGGTTTCGAACACGGCTATCAACCGGGTGTGCTGGTAACGTTCCCGTTCCTGTCGGGAGACACCCTTTGGGCTGTACATATCCCCGGAGCCGTAGACTTTATAGTACTCATGGGGGATGTTGATCAGATATTTATCGATAACCACCTTGGGATATTCCGCCCTGGACCGGGCCAGTTTCAGGTTCAAGGATTTATTCCCGATGGCCGAGGCGCTGCCGATACTGACCAGCAGCACCTTCCGCCCCCTGCTCTCCCTTGCCAAGAAATCAATAAAACGGACCAGCCTCCAAAATTCGAACGATTTGTCATTGAGCATCTTTTCCCCGGTAGGGTAGAACAGGGTGATCTCACCGGTGCCCTGCTTTTGAGAAAGCTGTTCAAGGACGTGGAGGGCTTTCTGGGCCGTCTGCTGGTGCTTTTGGGCAAGGCTCAGGATCTTTTCGTTGGACTCCTCCAGGTTTTGGGTCGACTTCTTGATGGTTTCCTGGCCTTCACGCATCGTTTTTTGGGTGGATTCCTGCATTTCTGTTATTTTGTCGAACTGCTGCATGGCCATATTATGGGAGGTGACAAAAATCTGGGCCAGGGCGCCGGCCTGTTCTTTAGATGCCCCGCCGAACACGGTGCCGCCGGGGAATTCCACCTTTTTCATTCCTTTTTCCGGTTCGGAGGGAGCGACCGTTGCGTCACGCATCTGGATCTGTTTACGCTCACCGGCACAACCAATGACAAGCAATAAAAGAAGAACCCCCGCAAAAAGCCTCGTACCCATATCCCATCTCCTCCCATTTTTGAATCAACTCTTTATCGACCGTCAGTGATTTATAACTATAAAACACGAATTTTTCAAGGATTTATTTTATGCCTCCCTACTGACAGTCGGGAGGAGGGATTGTTGCCCCGTCGGCCGCGGCCTTGCCGTTGACGGGACTGCAACCCTTTAAGCCTCTCCCGGTCGGCGGGGGGCTTCCCTCAGATCGAGGGGCAGCTTCAGAAGATCATCCGGGGTGTTGAGATTGATGAACATCCGTCCCGCGGGATCATAAGAACGAAGAACCTCGGGGGGAATCTTGAGGAGTCTGTGTCCGGGGTAGAATTCTTTGATCTGCATCCGGTTCCGATCAAGAAGGTTTCGGATGGCAGGCAGGCAGCGGCGGGCGTAGACGGCATGAAGCGGCTGAAGTCCGTCGGGCGGCGCCGGGACGATGATGTCGTATCCGTCCGCCTGCGAAGCCATATATTCCAGAAAGGTCCGGTTCATAAAGGGCATGTCGCAGGCTGCAACGAAGGCGTGCTCCTCGGTCGCGTAGAAAAGACCGGTGTAAATCCCACCGAGGGCGCCCCTTTCCGGGAGGATGTCGGTGACGATGACGGTCTCCTGATCAAGATAATCGAGGGGGTTGGCGGCGACAATGATGACCTCCCGGAAAACCGACCGGAAGAGGGAGACGGTCCGGTCGATCAGACGCTCGCCGCCCACTTCCAACAGGGCCTTGTTCTTTCCCATTCTTGCGTTTTTCCCTCCGGAGAGGATGATGCCGGTCATAAGCCGCCTCCGCGCGTTTCCGGGGAGAGTATTACCCTGTCGATTCCGATTTGGCAACGTTTATTACACAATTTTTATGGCTTTATTTGAAGAATGGATTATGATATATTAGTTGCAAAAATGATAAAGAACACTGGTCAAATGGCGGGAGTGATGAAAAAACGATTGAAAGCGGGGCGCCCAAGGGGATTTACGCTGATCGAGATCATCGCCGTCCTGATTGTGTTGGGTGTCCTCACGGCGATCGTCATCAACAGAGTGACGAGCACCTCGATCACGAGCAGGGTTGCCCAGGAGAGCGTCATCAAGAACCATATCCGTTATGCTCAGGCGACGGCGATGAAACAGGGAACAATGCGGGGGATCAAATGCGATGGCACAGATTACTGGTTGTTCATAACCAACGCCCCGGATACAGCGATCAACCAGAGACCCCTCCCCGGGGAGAGTAGTGCGAAAATCGGACTGGCCAATAAAAGCGTCACAATGAACGCCTTTACGGTCTTCTTCGACGCCAACGGGCGGCCCTATACGGCCTATACGAATACTGTCACCAACACGCCGGTCAGCGCCGCCAATCCGCTTTCCATCACCGTGGATTCCGTCCCGGCCAGCTCTGCGGTCACTTTTGGGATCACGCCCGAAACAGGATTTATGCCATGAGAATGTTGCCCGGATCCCGAACGCACCTGGTGGGATTTACGCTGATCGAAGTGATCGTAGCCATCGTTGTGGGTTCGATCGTTGGGGTGGTTTTTTTCAACTATATGGGGACGCAACTGACCCGCAGCAGCGACCCGATCAATATTACCCGTCAGGAAGGGGTCGCCGAGATGTGGATGGAACGGATCATGTCCGACTATGTCCAGGAGATGAACGCCGCGACCTATGCCACAGCGCTGGCCACCATCTTCGCCCGGAATTATACGGCCGGGATCTACAATATGCCGGCCAGCGTGACGCTGACCCGGACCTACGTCACCTACGACGCGGGGGGAAACGAAATCGCAGTCGGGGGGGGCGGAACGAGCAACAATCTCAAGGTGACCGTCAAGGCCCAAGGGCACGGTCTGACCACGATCCTTACCGCCGAACGGGTCACGAGCGGCGATCCGGTCGCCTATTACTGAGTGAGAAGAGACATGCGGAAACGAGAGGCCGGTTTTACACTCATCGAGATCATCCTCACGCTGGTGCTGATCGGCATCCTGAGCGTCTTTGCCGGTCTGTTCATGACCTCCTTTTTCAGCAGCTATTTCCTGGTCAAAAATAATACCGACACGGCGATGAAGGCCCAGATGGCCATGGATAGAATCAGCATGGAATTGAGGGAGGTGACCGCCGTTTCCGCGGTCACGGCCAATTCCTTGATCACTTACACCAATCCGTCGGGTGCGAACAGAACGATCAAACAGGTAGGATCCAACCTCTTCCTATCGACCCCGGCGGACAACATCCTGATCGATGACGTCCAGGCCTTCCAACTCAGCGCCACGTACAGAAACGTCTATAATATTGCCGCCAACGATATGGCGTTCATCGATGTCGGCTTTACCGTCGCCGGGGTTCCCTCGTTCAGCACAAGAATTTTTCCCAGAAACAGGATTCCGCAACCATGACCGGGAGCGCATCCCGCAAGCCCCGCCTTGTAGAAGGGGTTGAGGGGCGCATCGAAAAAAGAACAGTTCCTTACCGGGAAGCCCCGCCTTGTGGGCGGGTAGCTTCAATTCAGACAGGAAAGGCAGAGCCATGCAGCAGACCCATCGGATTTTCGGCCGTTCATCCGTCATGAAGGCGGGCGGACGCAGGAAGGGCAGCATCCTGGTTTTTTTGATTGTCCTCATCGTCGTCTTCACCGTCTTGGGCGCTGGGATGGTTTCGATGTTCGGTACATCCGTCTTGAGTGTCTTTGCGTCCAACAATATCCGCCGGGCGGGTTACCTGGCGGAATCCGGCCTGCGGTACACGATCAGCGAGGTCAGAAACGCGGCGGCGTCGGCACGGGAAACGGCGCTGACCAGTGTCGACGACGGCAGCGTCAACGGAAAGTGGTTCAACGTGTTTCCCGCTCTGTCGAGATACCGGGTCCGCGCCTATCCTTACTGGAGCAAGACAGCCGCCGGTACAGGCGTCGCTACGAACTCCATCGCCGCCACGGTGCCCAATTCCGGTTTTCCACCGGGGTTTGCCATCCCGACTGCCCCCGGTGGGGCGGCCGTCGCCCGGCTGCATGTCGGTCCGAACAATCTTGTGGCGATCAGCAGCGCCGTCGGCGCCACGCCGGGTTCGAAGACGGTCACCTACACACTGGCTTCCAATGTAACGATTCCGGCAGGCGCGACGGCTTACGCCAACCTCGCCTTTCCGACGACGGCCAGCAACCAGACGATTACGAGGGGCTCCACGGCGACGCCGCTGGTGCTCAACATCAACGCCGTCAGCGCTATCCCGGCGAAAAACGGCACGTTCATGGATTACACCGCGGGGAGGCTTTACGACTATCGAACGGCCCGTCTGGTGGGCGGCAACGTGCAACTGGAAAACATCAACTGGACCGGGGCCTCCGCCACTTCAACGATCACGGCGAGCAGCTATCTGATCTTCTCGCAATCGGCCCGCCTCGACAGCACGGGGGAGCATCTCCAGACTCAGAAGGCCCAGACCGACTACGTTACCCTCTTCAGCAGCACCTCATCCATGGGGCCGCCGCAGAATTACCAGCCGCCGAACCTGACGGTGGTCGAAAGCGGTTTCTCGAACAGCCTGGGCGCCCTGGACGTGACCAAAAGCGGGAACCGGATCTACCTCCAGGGCTACATCGCCACCGGCGGCACGCACTCATACTGGGCCGCCTTCCGGCGTTTGGGCGAGGCGGCTTACCGTTTCGAAGACCCCGAAGAGGCGGGCCGCTTCATCGGCTATCACGTGGTCCCCATTGCCGATGACATCAGCGACAACCTCCGGAACAGCTGGGTTCAATATCACAACCTCAGCTACGACGTCCAGATCAAGATGGGCTGGGACCTGAATCTGGAATATGCGGCCCAGGGAATCACCTTCCGCTGGCATGAAAGCCCGCTCTTTACTGGCGTTGTTCCCCCCGGAAACGATCCGTATCGCTACTACCAGGGATACGGCATCACCTACATGAGATACAAGGCTAAAAACCCAGGCATAGACAATAACGATTTGATACCCAATACCATCAAACCGGACCACAGTCAGCGCAACAATCTGCTCCTGGTCCTGTGGGAACAGAAGGTCACCGCCGGCGGTGTCCCGACAAAGGACTGGCTGGCCTACGCCAGGCTGGGTGATCCGACCAGCGAGCGCATTCCACCCGCACTGAGAAATCCGGCTGATCCCGATCAGAAGGTGACCGGCAATCAGGGCTGGCCGGACGGACGTTTGAACGACAACGCCATGATCGTCGTGCGTGTGGAGGACAAATTCGTCACCACGGGAGGGGTGACGACGCGCTGCAATGAGATCAAGGTGTTCTACGGCGACTCATCCGGATTAACCTTCCAGAACGACAGCAGGACCAAAGACTCGGTCGCCACCAATAAGCAGCGGGCCCGGTACTATCCGTCATGGCTGGAAGCGGGCAACCCGGGACAAACCTTGCCTGTCATCAATCCGCAATGGCCCACGAACTGGTTCGGCCTGAGCGGCGCCACGATCGCCAATTGGAACACCAACGTGCTGCCACCGCCCTACAACCCGACTGCAGCCTACGATTACTTCTCTCTGGCCAGCCACATCCCGACGGCGCCCTTTAACACCGTGATATGGGAGAGAAACACATCTCCCCGTTCGGGGTTTTCCGCGGTCGATCTGCTCAATGACAACGGCACGATTCGAACCACCGACTTCGTTCTGGATTCCTATCCAAGCGGCCGCAAGGAGATAGGCCTTGTCGGGATAGGGAACTTCTACACGAGCGGCGGCTATCCTATAACCGTCGCTTTCGATGATTTCTACATCCAGATAATGGGGGGTTACTGAAATGAAGGGCACACAAACAAGGACGAAAACCGTCTTTTTTTCCGTTCTCGCCGCAATCCTGCTGTTATCCTGCCTCTGGTCCCCCTCCCCGGGCGTGGCCCTCATGGCCCTGCCGGATATCGGCATTGATTATCAGACGATGAAGGTGAGCCAGGCGGCCAAATTGACCGAGGCGGGCATGGCGAACGTCCGGAACGGCGATACCATCTCCATGCGCCTTTCTCGCGAGGAGGGTAAAATCATCTTCAGGAATCTTCGGACCAACGAAGAACTGGCCTATCCACCCGCCGGGCAGAAGGAAAAAGACAAATAGGGCATCCCCCCTCTTTTTTATTTATCGATCAGCGTCAGAAAGCGTTCGACGAGGGTGGGATTAAACTCGGCGCCGCTGCCGCTCCTGAAGATCTGGATAATCCGGTCCGTCGGCAGGGGGTCCGGCCGGTACGGCCTTATCGTCCGCAGGGCATCATACACATCGGCGATGGAAATGATCTGACTGACGATACTCTGCTCCCATCCGCCCTTGACGCGGGGATAACCGGTGCCGTCATATTTCATGTGATGCTCCAGGGCGGCAAGAACGGCCAGATTGGTGATATTTGCCTGTTCCATCAGTTTGAGCGCTCCGTCGAGCGTATGCGTCTCCATGACCGCCCGCTCGTCGGGTGTGAGATGTCCCGGTTTTGACAGGATCTCATCGGGAGTCTTGACCTTCCCCACATCATGGAGAATGGCCGCCACCCCGATATTGTTGAGGACGGATCCTTTAAATCCAAGATGTTCCGCAAGAAACAGGGTCAGGATGCCCACATTGGCCGTGTGGGTGAACGTGTATTCATCGTTCGATTTGGTTTCCGCGAGGAGCCGAAGGGGATTCGCCTCCCTGTGGATGTTGTCCATGAAATGACGGACAATTTCGTCCGACTCCTCCAGGTTGATTTCTCCCCCGGCCAAGGTGTCACTGAAGATGTTCCTGATCCTCTCCTCCGCGGTCAGAGTCCGTAAGTTGAGGGTTTGTTCACTCTCCGCAGCAGAGGAGTCGTCATCGTCCTCATCCCGATCGTCATCGTCCTTCATATCGAGCTTTCCAAACCTGATATATCGCGCGGAACGCATTGCTGAAGCGGTTGCGGAGGAAAGGTTTCTGATAAATTCATCGAGTTGGGCAAGGGACAGACCTTTGTTGAAAGCCACACGCTCTATCGAATTGTCTCTCAAGATCTGGACAAACGTCTTCTCGCAGGCGCCGGAAAGGGGCAGGGGCCTTTTATCTGCCATGAGGCTGTCGCCGATCAGAAGGAGGGTGATTTCTCTTTTCACTCTAAAGAGCTCTTCCATCAGACGATGGGTCTCACGGATACAGGAAAGGACCTGGGGATGGTCGGCCGGATAGATGCCGGCGTTCTGGATGGCCGCCGTGAATTGGGTCACTATCTGGTTTATCGCCTTTTGAATCTCAGCAGAATCCATCTTCTATTCCTTCACGGCTTCGTGAAAAGTCCGGATGCTGCGTTGAGCTTCATCCTTCGTCATTGCGACGTACGAAAAAGTACGCCTCATTCCTCAGGATTCGCCCGCCTTGCCTGCGGACTTTTTACGAAGCCGTCCCGTAGTTACGGCTTTTTACTTGGTCGTCATTCCTTGCTTTTTTTTAAAAGCTTCACACAGGCCATCCTGATCTCCTTGTTTCGGGATCTATTTCCTTTTTGCAGCAGCTTCAAGATCTGATTTTTGGGGAAATGGTGGAGATTTCGATAGAGAGTGATCTTCATCTGGGAAAAATGTTTCGGAGACAAGGAGAACCATGCGGCCGCAATCCTCTCCAGATGAGGAATGACCGATGGATTTTGCGTTTTTGCAAGTTCGCCGATAATCCATTCGTTACATCGGGCGCTCTCCCGGCGAATGACAACGGTCTTGAGCATGGACGTCAAATCCTCCAGCAGATCGTTGACCCTGTAACGACAGGACAGGCTTACGGCCTCCAACACCTCCTCGTGGTTTTCGGCTTTCAGGCTTTTCCGCAAAAGCTCGATGACGCCGGGATCACCCAATTCAGCTAGCGTCTTTAAGACTTCCCTCCTCACCGTCCAATCCTCGTGACGAAAGAGGTTTTTTAGGGATGACGCCGCGGATCGGTCGGCCATTTCACGGATAAGCGTCAATAACCTGATAATCGTATGCGAATCCCCGCCGGGAAGACGCTTTAGAGCCTCCTCGGTCGTGTTTTTGCCAAACCCTTTCATGATCTCGGTGATCCTTGTGGGCAACGTGACCTTCGGATCGAGGTATAGATCGAAAAGCCAGGAGAGGTTCTGAACACCGCTGGAGATGAGAAATGTCTTCAGCTCCGAAAGGTTCCCTGCTCCATGGAGGATAAACGGCGCAACATGCCTGGCAAGGGTTTCCTTGTCCATCAGGGATCTCAGAAGCGACAGGGCTTTTTGGCGGATCGGTTCACCGGATTTATCACGGGCATGATGGTGAAGGGTCTCCATCAGGGATGTCAAAAATGAAAATTGACCCCCCTTGAGAAGTTCCGGTATGGACCGCGCCAGTTTTCCGGAACAGGCAAAGTATTCCTCATCTGTGATCTGGTCGTCCATTAGGGAATGGATCAAGCGACAGATCCGGAATTCGACCGCTTCATGGGTGAGGGTTTTTAGATACTCATCGACAGGGAATGGAGGTTCATCACTCGCCTCGCCGGAAAACGAGGTCGCCGCCGCCTTTTTTAATAACCGGTCGTAGTCTTCTGGGACATATTTCTCATATTTCTCACGGTTGAGAAGGGTTTGCATATCCGCGGATGAGAAATCCTTTTCCATTCCCGGATCGGTGGAAGCCGGCGCATCCTGGATGCCCGTCATTTTCTTGAGGAGATTGACGAGAGCGGGAGAGATCTGAGAGCCTCTCTCGCTCGTCTGACGGATAATCTCCCTGAACATCTCCTGGGGAAAGCACTTCAAGTTCTCCGCGACAAACGCCGTATTCGGATGAACGGCAAGCTGCCTCTCCACGACGTCGATCATCTGTTTTCTCAAATCGGGATGGAGGTCAGCAACCAGAGAGTTGACGCCGGTCAGTTGGTCAAGCTTTTCGGCGCCGACCTGCCTGCCTTTTGGTATTTCAGAAAAATAACCATGGATCATCTTCTCATAACTGAAGACCGCCGAAGGCCAATGCTCTCGCTGCTTGTTGAGAAAACGGATGGCTTCAGCCGAGTCCATGTTCCCCGGATCCGGCGGGATGCCGCCGTCTTGGCGCCGTTTCAATGCTTCCGCCTTCAGATGGGCAAAGAATCCTTCCCAAAAATGTTCATCTTTTACATTCTGATCGACCCTGGTCAGAGTGAACTCTTTCTTCTCCCCCAGGCGAAAGTGGTCCGCGTCGATGACCTTTACTTTGATCCCCGTGATCCCGGCGCGTTCAAATACCGATTCGATTTTACCCATGGCCCAGATATCCGCCGGTTTGGCCGATAGAATGCGGTTGAACTCCATCAGGTCATGCTTTTTCAAGCCGCGGTGCAAGGTGAAAGCGACAATACGGAGATGGTTCAGGCAGCGCGCATAATCCTGAAAGGCGCTATTCTTATGCTCCTTATCCGGCGCGGTTTCACCAAACGAGAGGGTATCGCCGGCAAAGCCGATGAGCAGTTCGTTCCTCTCTCGGAGGAGCTTCTGTATCATATCAAAGGTATAATCAATGCTTTCCGTGATTCGCGAGTGGCCGGGCGGGTACATCCCGAGATTCATCCTGATCAGGTTCAGAGCGGTGACGACGTGCAATACGTGCCGGGACCCGGCCGACGGGGGGCTTACGCCCATCCTTCCGGATATGGTCGCTTCTCCCTTCGCCTTTTCTCTGGAATCATTCATGGACGGACCTTGCGAGGGTTTTCATCTGACTGCAATTCAGACAGTAGCGAGTCACAGCCAGACGGATAGCTTTTGGGT